>NZ_BAAASM010000002.1:420431-609646 GCF_039532885.1 Streptomyces nogalater
CGTCCGGTGAAGGCCCGCCACTGCAGGGAGGCGCTCAGCCGAGGACCGGGTGGAGTTCAGGACGGGCTTCCCACCATGTCCGGTAGAAGGTGTTGTCGGGGATGCTGGCGAGATAAGCGCGTCCTGCGGCCCGGTACAGCAGGGCGGCACGCTGCTCCGTGACCGCGGCCCGGTTCCAGGCGATCCGGATGCGTTCGGTGAGCGGGTCGCCGGCCAGCGGGCGCAGGACCGTTCCCTCGACATGCGGAGAGGTGGGCTGGCACATGGAGATGGCCCGCCCGGCGGCGATCAGTTTCCAACGCATCTTGCGGTCGGCGATCCGGTAGCGCAGTTGCGGCGTGAAGCCGGCCTGGAGGCAGACGTCGGTCATGGCCTCCGGGCCACCGTCGTCGTCATCGGTCAGCGCCGTCCAGGTCTCACCCGCCAGGTCGGCGAGTTCGATCTCCTCCTGCCCGGCCAGGGGGTGGGTGGCCGACAGGCGCACGCAGGCGGGTTCCTTCGGTATGAGGGTGCGGGCAGCCACGCCGTCGGGGAGCGGCACTTCGTGGTCGCCGACCTCTCCGTACAGGATCGCGTCGTACTTCCCGGCACCGAGCATGCGGGTGAGCGTGGTCGCCGAGTGCTCGGTGGTGAGGTCGATCTCGTGGCCGGGCAGTTCCTCCTCCAGGTATTCGAACAGCCGGTCCACCAGGACGAGCATGATGCAGCCGAGCCGCAGCGCCGGATGCGGTGCCGCGGCTCGCGTTCCCGCGGTCAGGGCGTCCATCTCGCCGAGCACCCGGCGTGCCGCGGACAGCACGAACTCGCCGAGCGGGGTGGGCTCGACGCCGCGTCTGCCGCGGACGAACAGCTCGCCGCCCGTGGCCTGTTCGATGCGCCGTAGCTGTGTCGAGAGGGCGGGCTGGGACACCCCGAGCCGAACCGCCGCACGCCCCAGGCTGCCCGCTTCCGCTATCGCGCGGACGGCTTCCAGATGCCTCAACTCCAGCTGCATTTCACCAGCATATGCAGGGCGGCGGACGGCCTGTAGGGGTCCGGGCCGTCCGGTCATAACACCGGTCTTATGTCCGATGGGAGGTCCCCTTTTTGCCATGCCCACGCTCATACTCGGGCGCATCCCCACTGACTCCCCGTTACGGAAGTGGCGCAGACGTGCACCCCACCAGACTCACGGCGGCCCTTGCGGCGCTCGCACTGACGGCGGGCCTCGCGGGCACTCTCGCGAGCACCGCCGCCGCGGCCGACGAGGGCAACAGTTCCGCCCCTGCCGCCGCGCACCACCTCAGCCCCCTGCGCGCCGGCGCCCTGGAGGCCGAGCTCGGCCCGGCCCAGCGCAAGGCCCTGATCCAGGGCGCCCAGGACAGGACGACCAGCACCGCGCGCACCCTCGGCCTCGGCGCCAAGGAGAAGCTGGTCGTCAGGGACGTCGTCAAGGACGCCGACGGGACGCTGCACGCGCGCTATGAGCGTACCTACGACGGTTTGCCCGTCCTGGGCGGCGACCTCGTCGTGCACACCCCGCCCGCCTCGCGGGCCAAGGGGACCGTGAGCACCACGTACAACAACAAGCGCGAGATCGCGGTGTCCTCCACCACCGCGACCTTCACCAAGGCCGCCGCGGAGGGCAGGGCTCTGACGGCCGCCAAGGCCCTGGACGCCGCCAAGCCCTCGGTGAACAGCGCACGCAAGGTGATCTGGGCCGGCGGAGGCTCCCCGAAGCTGGCCTGGGAGACCGTGATCGGCGGCTTCCAGGACGACGGCACGCCCAGCGAGCTGCACGTCATCACCGATGCCACCACCGGCAAGGAGCTGTACCGGTACCAGGACATCGAGACCGGCGTCGGCAACACCCGTTACAGCGGTCAGGTCTCGCTGACCTCGACCAAGTCCGGCTCGTCGTACACCCTGACCGACGCCACGCGCGGCGGCCACAAGACGTACAACCTCAACCACGCCACCTCCGGCACCGGCACCCTGTTCAGCCAGTCCAGCGACACCTGGGGCGACGGCACCAACTCCACCGCCACCACCGCCGCCGCGGACGCCGCCTACGGCGCCCAGGAGACCTGGGACTTCTACAAGGACGTCTTCGGCCGCAGCGGTATCAAGAACGACGGTGTCGCCGCCTACTCCCGCGTCCACTACGGCAACGCGTACGTCAACGCGTACTGGGACGACAGCTGCTTCTGCATGACCTACGGCGACGGCGCCGGGAACAGCGCCCCGCTGACCTCGCTGGACATCGCCGGTCACGAGATGAGCCATGGTGTCACCTCCAACACCGCGGGCCTGAACTACAGCGGCGAGTCCGGCGGCCTGAACGAGGCGACCTCCGACATCTTCGGCACCGGTGTGGAGTTCTACGCCAACAACAGCTCCGACCCCGGTGACTACCTCATCGGCGAGAAGGTCGACCTCAACGGCAACGGCACCCCGTTGCGGTACATGGACAAGCCCAGCAAGGACGGCAACTCGGCGGACAGCTGGTCCTCCTCGCTCGGCAACCTCGACGTGCACTACTCCTCGGGCCCGGCGAACCACATGTTCTACCTGCTGTCCGAGGGCAGCGGCAGCAAGACTGTCAACGGCGTGACCTACAACAGCCCGACCTCCGACGGCGTCGCCGTCACCGGCATCGGCCGCGACGCCGCGCTGAAGATCTGGTACAAGGCGCTGACGACGTACATGACGTCCAGCACCAACTACGCCGGCGCCCGCACCGCAGCCCTCAACGCGGCCTCCGCTCTCTACGGCGCCGGCTCCGCCCAGTACGCGGCGGTCGGCAACGCCTTCGCCGGCATCAACGTCGGCAGCCACATCACCCCGCCGAGCGGCGGTGTGACGGTCACCAACCCGGGCAGTCAGTCCGCCACCGTCGGCACCGCCGTCAGCCTCCAGGTCCAGGCGAGCAGCACCAGCAGCGGCTCCCTGGCCTACAGCGCCTCCGGCCTGCCGACCGGCCTGACGATCAGCGCCTCCACCGGCGTGATCTCCGGTACGCCCACCACGGCCGGGACCTACAGCACCACCGTCACGGTGAAGGACTCCACCGGCGCCACCGGCACCACGACCTTCACCTGGACTGTCAGTACCAACGGTGGTGGCGGTGGCTGCACCTCGACCCAGCTCCTGGCCAACCCGGGCTTCGAGTCCGGTGACACCGGCTGGACCAACAGCGGAATCATCAACAACGACACCCGTGAGCCGGCCCGCAGCGGCTCCTGGACGGCCTGGCTCAACGGCTGGGGCTCCGCGCACACCGACACACTGTCCCAGTCGGTGACGATCCCCGCGGGCTGCAAGACGACCCTGACCTTCTACCTGCACGTCGACACCGCGGAGGTGGGCAGCACCGCCTATGACAAGCTGACGGTGACCGCCGGTTCGAAGACCCTCGCGACGTACTCGAACGCCAACGCGGCCTCCGGCTACGCCCAGAAGTCCTTCGATCTGTCCTCGCTGGCGGGCCAGACGGTGACCCTGAGGTTCACCGGCGTCGAGGACGCCTACCTCGCCACCGACTTCGTCGTGGACGACACCGCCCTGACGACCGGCTGAGCAGGCACGAACCGTCCTGGTGCCGCACCCCCTCCCGGGGTGCGGAACCGTGCAACGCCTCGCCCCGACCGCCCGTACCCGGTTGCGCAGTGACTCGGCGTGGACGGTCGGAGCCCGTGGACGGTCAGAGGTCGAGGGCGTGCAGGAGGTGCCGGGTGTAGTCGAGGCTGGCGGTGCCGGCCGAGGCGGCGATGGCGATCGTCTCCAGTGCGGAGCGGATCCGGCCCCGGTTGGGCGGCAGGCCGTCCTCGGCTGACTCCGCCAGCTGCTCCTGGATGGTCTCGCCGCTGCTCACCAGCCCCGGGTACTCGGCGCGCAGCGCCTCGGTGAGCCGGTCGGCGGCCTCCATCAGGGTCTCCAGGTCCGGGGTGGTGCGGTCGCCGAAGCGGACCGGTCCGTTGACGTTGCCGAAGTTGTAAGTGCTCATGTCCTGTCCTCGCTCGCGGGCCGGAGGAGCCGTCGGGCGGCCGGGGCCGCAGACGTCGCCGATGTCGTGGGTGCGTGCCGCCGGCCGGTACGGCCGCGCCGTAGGAACGGTGCCAAGGCGGGCCGACGGCTTGAACGTTGGCCTGATTTCGACGGTACGGTGCGGCCCGGACCGCGGATTCCGGCGGCGGACGCCGTCCGCCCCGGACGGGGCCATGGGCCCGCGAGGGCCGGAAATCGCCACCCGTCCGAGTGAGCGGTACCCGTTGACCTTCCGCACCGGATCCGGCGCGGAAGGGGGCGTACGACCGGGCGCCGGGTCACGGTGCCTCGCGGTGGCGCGGCGACGCCGGTCATGGTCTGCCCCTCACCCTGATTCCGCCCCTTCCGGCCTTCCGTGGGCTTCACCCTAGGAACAGCCTGACGGGTTTGTCGCGCGCTTCGGTGAGCCGGACCAACGGGGGGCGGGTGTGTGGTATCGGCGGCCGCGGTCCGGCGTTCCCCTGTGACGTCGGACCGCGGCGGCGTCTGGTTCTGCGTCGGCCGCGGCTCCGGTGTCACCGGCAGGCGCGCGAACGGACGGTTTTCAGCCAACTGTCCAACGGGCGCTGCGCCTTGCCGGAGGTGGGCGTATGCGTACGGCCGCCGTGCCCCGTGGGGGTGGGCACGACGGCCGTGTCCGCGCCGAGGCGGGCTGCGCGAAACTCTGGCCGAGAGCGGGCGCCGGATCAACCTCTTCACGCAGCTGTTACTGGTTCAACAAGGTTTCGTAATCACAAAGCGGATCTCTGCCGGTCGGAACGGACACCGGCCGGCCGGTCACCCACCGTTGGGTCGGTCGCCCACCGGCTCCTGCCGCTCGTGGCGCGCGGACAGTTCGGCCTCGATGAGGTCGGCCGCCCGCCGGGTGCCGCCCTCCTGGGCCATCTCCGCCTGGATCCGCCGGAGCCGGCGCGCGACCTCCGGGTCGTCCACCAGGGCGAGGGCGGTCTCGCGGAGCAGGTCGGCGGTGGCCTCCTCGGTCGCCAGCTTCCGGGCGACGCCGAGCCCTTGGAGCATGTCGGCGTTGCCGAACTGGTCGACGGCCTGCGGCACGGCGATCATGGGCGTCGCGGTGGCCAGCCCCTCCTGGCTGCCGCCGGCCCCCGCGTGGGTGACGAACAGATCGGCCTGGCGCAGGATCGCGAGCTGCGGCACCCAGTCGTGCACCTCCACGTTGTCCGGCAGCTCCCCCAGTTCGGCGGGGGTCACCTTCCGGCCGACCTGGAGGACGAGGTGCCAGCCGGGCAGGTTCCCGAAGGCGCGCACGCACTCCCGGTAGAAGGCGGGCTGCTTGGTGAACGCCGAGCCGAGCGACACCAGCACCACCTTCTCCGCGCCGGCGGGCCGCTGCCAGTCGCCCTCCTCGGCGCGGTCGCCCTGGCAGGCGCCGACGAAGGTGTACACGCGTTCGTCCACCCGGTCGGCGTGCGGCTGGAGCGCCTTCGGGATGAGCACCAGGGAGCGCGGCGGGTGGCCGGCGAACGCGTCCGGGTGCTCGGTGATCCCGTTCTCCCTCAGCCATGCCTCGAACCGGGCGTAGTAGGCCTGTCCGCGTTCGGTCTGCCGGGGCTCGCGCCACATCGGCTCGGCGACCTCCTCCTCGTAGCCCTGCCAGGCGACGAGGTTCGGGGAGAGGGAGATCGCCGGGACGCCCCAGCGACGGGCGAGGACGCGGGCCGGGTAGGAGGTGATGTCGTGCAGGACCAGGTCGGGTGTGTCGCCGGCGTAGGCCTCGGCGAGCTGCGGGAGCGCCTGGATCGCGTCGTTCAGGAACGGCTCGACGTTGTCCAGCAGGGTGCTCCCCCACGCCTCCGGGTCGGCGTCGGGGCCGGGCAGGGTGGAGTGGTACGGGACGGGCCGGGCGCCGGTGGCGGCCACCTTGTCGGCGAAGACGGGCGGAATGGCGTACGTGACCCGGTGGCCGCGGGCGACGAGTTCACGGATCACCTCCAGGCTGGGGTTCACATGGCCGTGGGCGGCGATGGAGAACATGGCGATGTGGGCGGGGGTGGTGTGCGTGGTCATGGCGTCGACGCTAAGCGAGACGATACGTCTCGTCTAATCATTTTCCGAGCGCGGGGTGCTGGGCTGCGCTCCAAGGGCGGACGGTCAGCGCTGGTAGCGGGCCAGGACCAGGTTTCCGTCCCGCTCCAGGCGGTGGCGCAGCCCGGCGAGGGTGATCGCGCCGCTGTAGTACTCCTGGTAGGCCGGGGTGGCGACCTTGTCCTTCCATTCGGGGTAGCCGCGCACGGACTGGGCGGGCGCCGGGCGGAGGTGGGCGGCGAGGGCGGTGCCGGTGGCCCAGCCGTGCCGCGCGGTGCGCAGGGCCGGGTCCTCCAGGGCCCGGGTGCCGGTGGGCAGCATCCAGTCGCCGAGGGCGAGGCGCACCATGTTCCCGGGCCGCAGCAGGAAGTCGATGAAGGCGACGGCCTCCTTCTTGTGCGGGCAGTCGGCGGACACGGACAGCGTCTGGGGGCTGACGCCCTGGGTGAGCCCGTCGGCGCCGGCCGGGGCGGGCAGCACCTGCCAGCGGAAGCCCTCGGGGGCCTGCCGCACGATCTGCTGGCGGTAGGAGAAGCCCAGCGGAACCATGGCGTACCGGCCGCCGAACAGGCCGGGCAGGGTGTCCGAACCGCCGCTGCCGAGCGTCGACGCGGGGGCGCTGCGGTCGACGGCGACCTGGTCGTGGACGGTGCGGGCCACCACCTCGTCCCCGGCCTCGAACCGCACGGTGACCTTGCCGTCCGCACCCCGGTGGAAGAGGCGTCCGCCCGCGGACAGGGAGAGGTTGAGGGTGGCGGACACGGGCTCCTTCAGCGGCCAGGCCACGCCGTACCGTCCGGGCCCGGTCAGCTTCTTCGCGACCTGCCGGAACTCCTGCCAGCTCCAGGGGTGATCGGGTGTCGGTATGCGTACCCCGGCCGCGCGCAGCCGGTCGGCGTCGGCGATCAGCACCCGGGGCTCCTGGAGGAACGGCACGCCGTAGACGCCGCGGCCGAAGGCGGCCGTCCGCCAGGTGTCGCGCGGGATGTCGGAGGCGAGCCGGGCGGGCAGCAGGCCGGTCAGGTCGGCGAGGTGGCCGCCGTAGGCGAAGTCGGCGAGGTCGTCGGAGGCGTCGTGGATGACGTCCGGGGCCTCGCCGCCCTCGAAGGAGGTGAGCAGCTGGTCGTGCACGCTGTCCCAACTGCCCTGGACATACTCGACCTTGACGTCGGGGTGGGTGGCGTTCCACTCCCGCACCAGCTCCTTGGTGACGGCGACGGAGTCCGGCTGCCAGGCCAGGGACTGGAAGCGCAGGGTGACCGGGCCGCCGTCGGCGGGGCCGCCCCGGGAGCAGCCCGCGAGGAGGAGCAGGAGCACGGCGAGCGCCAGGGTGATCCGGGTCCGCATCAGCTCTTCACCGCCCCGGCGAGCAGGCCGCTGGTGATCCGTCGCTGGAGCAGTGCGAAGAAGGCCAGGGAGGGCAGGGTGGCGAGGAACGCGGCGGCGGCCAGCGGGCCGAGGTCGGCGACGCCCTCCGCTCCGATGAAGTGGCTGAGGACGACCGGGAGCGTCTGCCGCCGCGGGCTCTTGAGCAGCACCAGCGCGAAGAAGAACTCGTTCCACGCGGTGACGAACGCGAACAGGGCCGTCGCCGCGATGCCCGGCGCGAGCAGCGGAGTCGTCACCGACGTCAGTATCCTCAGCCGACCGGCCCCGTCGACGGCCGCCGCCTCCTCCAGTTCGGCGGGGACGGCGCGGACATGGCCGGCGAGCATCCACAGCGCGAAGGGCAGCGCCCACACCACGTACACCAGCACCAGCCCGGTCAGGGAGTCGATCAGCCGCAGCCGCTTCAGCACCAGGAACAGCGGGATGATCACCAGCACGAAGGGGAACGCCTGGCTGGCCACCACCCAGCCCGTGGCGGCGCGGGCCGCGCGGGTGCGGTGCCGGGCCATGACGTAGGCCATCGGGGTGGCGATCAGTACGGCGACGGCGGCGGTGGCGAGCGCCACCAGCAGGGAGTTGAGGGCGGCGTGCGCCAACGGCTGTTCGGCGAAGGCCTGCCGGACGTTGGCCAGGGTGGGGTGGCGCGGGATCCAGGTGGGGTGCGGGCTGCCCAGCTCGCGCGGGGACTTCAGCGCGGTGGACAGCAGCCACAACAGCGGGAAGGCGAGGAACAGCAGGTAGGCGAGCAGCGCCGCGTACTGGCCGGCGCGGGCGGCGCGGCGGGTCCTCGGGGTGCGCGCGGCCCTCACGCGTCCTCACCCCCGCGCAGTCGGCCGGCCAGGAACACCGCGAGCAGCACGGAGACCACGGCGACGAGCACACAGCCCATGGCCGCCGCGTAGCCGAACTGGCCGTACCGGAAGGCCTCCTCGTAGGCGAAGAGCATGGGCAGCCGGGTCTTGCCGCCGGGCCCGCCGCCGGTGAGGACGTAGACCAGGGCGAAGGAGTTGAGGTTCCAGATCAGGTTGAGCGCGGTGATGGCGAGGGCCACGGGTCTGAGCGCGGGCCAGGTGACCATGCGGAAGCGGCGCCAGGCGCCCGCGCCGTCGACCGCCGCCGCCTCGTGGAGTTCGCGGGGAACGTTCTGCACTCCGGCGAGCAGGGCGACCGTGGTCTGCGGCAGGCCCGCCCAGACGCCGACGACGATCACCGCGGGCAGCGCGGTGGCCAGGCCGCTCAGCCAGTCCCGGCCGCCCCCGAGGCCGAGGCCGCGCAGGGTCTCGTTCAGGACGCCCGCGTCGGGGTTGTAGACCAGCCGCCACATGATGCCGACGACGACCTCGGGCATCGCCCAGGGCACGATCGCGAGGGCGCGGGCCAGGCCACGCAGCCGTAAGTCCTGGTTCAGCAGCAGGGCCAGGCCGAGCGCCAGCAGGAACTGGGGCACCGTCACGCCGGCCGCCCAGACCAGGCCGATGCGGAACGACTCCCAGAACAGGGTGTCGTGCAGCAGGTCCCGGAAGTTGAGGGCGCCGATCCACCGGGTGGCGGCCGTCCGGCCGGACTGGGCGTCGGTGAAGGCCAGCAGGATGCCGTAGAGCAGCGGGCCGACACTGAGCAGCAGGATCGGGATGAGCGCGGGCAGGACCAGCCACCAGGCACCGCGGCCGGCGGTGACGAGTCCGGCGCGAGGCCGCGACCCCGCCACTGGTGTCCGCGCTTCGGCCACCTCTGTCACGGAATCAGCCCCTTTGCCTGCTCCGGTTGGCGTGTTCATGGTCGTGAAGGGCCGGTACCCCGTCAAGGGCCCGCGCACCGTCGCCGACCTGTACGGATGCGAGACTGGCCGGGCAGCGGACGGACACGGCACGGGAAGACGGCACGGAGGCGGGACGATGGACGAGGCACGCGCGCGGGACGTACTGGCCGCGGCGGGGGTACTGCCGGGTCCGGCCCGGGACGCGCGGCTGATGGCCCTCGGCGAGAACGCGGTGTTCGCCGCCGGCGGCCTGGTGGCGAAGGTCGGCCGGGACGCCGAGCTGCTGCCGCGGGCCGAGCGGGAACTGGCCGTCGCCGAGTGGCTGGCCGAGGCGGGTGTGCCGGCGGTGCGGGCGGCCGAACCGAAACCGCTGCTGGTGGACGGCCACCCGGTGACCGTGTGGCACCGGCTGCCGGACGCCGTACGGCCCGCCGGGCCACGGGACCTGGCCGCGCTGCTGCGCATCGTGCACGCCCTCCCCTCTCCCTCGTTCGCGCTGCCGCCGCGCGATCTGCTGGGCGGTGTGGAACGCTGGCTGCGGCTCGCGGGCGACGCGATCGACCCGGAGGACGCGGCCTATCTCCGCGCGCGCCGCGACGGCTTCGCGGCGCGGGCGGCGGCGCTGACGCCCCGTCTGCCGCCGGGGCCGATCCACGGCGACGCGCTGCCCCGCAATGTGCACGTGGGGCCGGACGGGCCGGTCCTGGTCGACCTGGAGACCTTCTCCGCCGACCTGCGCGAGCACGACCTGGTGGTCATGGCCCTCTCCCGCGACCGCTACGGGCTGCCCGCCGAGGCGTACGAGTCCTTCACCGGGACCTACGGCTGGGACGTGCGCGAGTGGGACGGCTGCGGGGTGCTGCGCGGCGCCCGGGAGACGGCAAGCTGCGCGTGGGTGGCCCAGCACGCCCCGTCCAACCCGAAGGCCCTGGCCGAGTTCCGGCGCCGGGTGGCGTCGTTGCGGGACGGGGACGAGACGGTGCGGTGGTATCCGTTCTGACCGTCCGCGGGCGAGCACGCCGGGCGGGTGCGCCCGGCCGAAACGCTCCACGCTCGCGGACCGGACCCCGGCCCGCTCGGCGGAACCGCTACGCGGGCTGGTCCTCGGTCAGCTCGCGCAGCGGCCACGCCCCGTCGACCACCGCGTCCGCCTCGCCCTTGCGCCGCAGGAACGCCTGGAAGTCCGCCGCCCATTCCGCGTACCACTGGACCTGACGCCGGTGCAGTTCGGCCGGGCCGAGGGCCGCGATCTTCGGGTGGCGGTCGGCTATCGCGGAGGCGAGCCGCGCCGCGGCGAGGGCGTCGGCGGTGGCGTCGTGGGCCGCGCCCAGGACTATGCCGTACTCCGCGCAGACCGCCTCCAGGTTCCGTTTGCCGCGGCGGTAGCGGTCGGCCCAGCGGTCGATGGTGTACGGGTCGACGACCGGGGCGGGGGCGGCGCCGAGCCGCTCGGTCAGGGACGGCAGGCCGTACCGGCGCAGTTCGGCGGAGAGCAGGGTGAGGTCGAAGGCCGCGTTGTAGGCGACGACCGGGACGCCCGTCTTCCAGTACGAGACCAGGACGTCCGCGATGGCGTCGGCCACCTGGTCGGCCGGGCGGCCCTCGGCCGCCGCGCGCGCGGTGCTGATGCCGTGGACCGCGACCGCGTCGGCCGGGATCTCCACGCCCGGATCGGCCAGCCACTCCCGGCGGCCCATGGGCTCACCGGCCCTGACCTCGATCACGGCACCCGTGACGATGCGCGCCTCGCGCGGATCGGTCCCGGTCGTCTCCAGGTCGAAGCCGATCAGCAGCTCCTGGTGCCAGCCCATGGGCGGCCCCCCTTCTCGGTGGTGCTTTCCCCCAGTGCCTCCACCATCGCACGCGGCACTGACAATCCACCGCCGGCCTTGTGCCGCCCGGCGCCGACGGGTCAGGACACCGGGCGCGAATCCGCCCAAGCCAGCTCGAATTCCTCGCGGTATGTCGGGAAAAGCCCGGAATCTCCGACATCGCCGGACGTGACCAGCCGACTGCCGTTGCGCAGCACCAGGACCGGCGACTCCATCCCGCGCGCCCCGCGCAGATAGGACTGCACCACCGCGACGCCGTCCGCGCCGTCGCCGTCCACCAGGTAGGCGGTGAAGCGGGGCGTCTCGTCGTACACCTGGATCTCGAACGCGCCCGGGTCGCGCAGCCGGGACCGCACCCGGCGCATGTGGAGGATGTTCATCTCCACCGAGCGGCTCAGTTCGCCCCGTTTCATCCCCAGTTCGCGCTCGCGGCGCTTGACCGAGCTGGAGGCCGGGTTGAGGAAGAGCAGCCGCACCCGGCAGCCGGACTCGGCGAGCCGGAGCAGGCGGCGCCCGGAGAAGTTCTGCACCAGCAGGTTGAGGCCGATGCCGATGGCGTCGAGCCGGCGGGCGCCGCCGAAGATGTCCTCGGCCGGGAACTGGCGCAGCAGCCGCACCCGGTCGGGGTGGACCGCGACGACATCCGCGTACCGGTCGCCGACCAGGTCCTCGACCGCGTCCACGGGCAGCCGGCGCGCCGAGGGCACGTCCCCGCCCGCGCCGAGCATCTCCAGCAGCCGGGCCGAGGCCCGCTCGGCCTGGCCGAGCACCGCCTCGGACAGGGCCCGGTTGCGGGAGACGACGTTGCGGGTCACCTCCAGCTCGTCCAGGGCGAGTTCGAGGTCCCGGCGCTCGTCGAAGTACGGCTCGAAGCACGGCCAGTGCTGCACCACCAGCTCGCGCAGCTGGGGCAGGGTGAGGAAGCTGAGGACGTTGTCGTCGGCCGGGTCGAGCAGGTAGCCCTTGCGGCGGCTGACCTCGCGGACGGCGACCGCGCGCTGCACCCACTCCTGCCCGGCCGGGCCGGCCGCGGCCACCACCCACTCGTCGCCGTGGACGGGTTCGTAGACGGGCCGCAGCACGGCGGCCACGACCGCGCGCAGCCGCTGTTCGACGAGATTGAGCCAGATGTAGGCCCGGCCGGCCCGCTGGGCGCGGGTGCGCACCTCGCGCCAGGCGTCGGCGTCCCAGTCCAGCTCCGGGCCGATGGACCCCACGTCCATCGGCCGGGCCAGGGACACCGCGCCGGGCGGGACGTCTGTGGAGTTCCCCTCGTGACCCTCGTCACCAGGAGGCAGCTCCAGCCCTCCCGAGCCCACCCGTGCACCGCCTTCCGCTCCCGGGGCTTCCCATCTCAACGATCAAGGAAGCCTACTCCGCGAGCGGTCGGCGGTGCAGCCGGATGGACAGGTCGGTTTCCCGGCCGCTTCGCTCAACTACGCCATTCCCAGTGACCGTTCTGCCATGCCAGCTCCTTGGGAGTGAGCGGATTCATAGCCGTGACGTCCCGCGGTGCGATGGAGAAGCCCTGCCAGTGCACGGGCATGGGCTGCTGGTCCTCGTCCCGGGCGATGTGGTGGAAGCCGACGTTCATCCAGACCACGGGGTGGGTGAGGGTCTGGCCGTTCACCCACTTGTCGACGGACTTCGGGTGGCCCGTGGCGCACTTGGGGTTGTCGTTGGCGAACAGCTCGCACTTGTCGTACTGGGTGACGTACAGGTCGTGCCGGGTGAAGGGGCGGCCCGGGTACTTGGTGGTGGGTCCGGGGACCAGTTCGTACGAACGGGCGTGCCCGTCCTTGTTCTTGCCGGTCGCGCTGACCATCCGCCACCAGCGGTAGTTCTTGTAGTCGCCCGCGAACTCCTTGGCGGGTTTGGTGCGGGTGGTCTTGGCGGTCGGGCCCTCCTGCCGCCCGGCGGGCGCGCTGACGGTGGAGTCGTACTGCTCGACCTTCGTGCCGGAGGAGCCGTCGAGGCCGAAGTCGAGCCGCCAGAAGACGTTGTGGCTGTGGCTGGTCGCGTAGTCCTTGGCGTTCTTGCCGATGGGCCAGCCGCGCCCGTCCTGGGCGTTGTAGTCCTCCCAGGAGAGGCTGCCGGTCGCACCGACGTTCATGTTGACCGTGCCGTCGTCCTGGAAGCGCCACTCGGTGATGTACTCGTACCAGCCGACCTGGTTGACCGTGTACACCAGCAGGTCCTTGCCCTGCTGGTGGTAGGTCTTGTCCGACTGGGCGATGTCGTGCATCCGGTAGGCGTGACCACGCGAACGGGTGGTCGTGCACAGTCCCTTGACGTTCGGGTGCCTGGGGTCGCCGTCCGGGACCTTGACGGTCTTGATGGTGCCACCGGGACACTCGCCGGGCGACAGGGGCATCAGTTCCTGGGCGAAGCCCTGGCCCGTCAGGTCGTAGTACTCGTGCTTCCCGTCGTCGTAGGGGACGTGGATCTGGGCGAGTCTGGCGCTGTTGAGGACCTTGATCGGCTTGGTCTCGCCCTTGGGCTGGTAGGAGACGTTCTCCAGGACGAGGCCGGCCTTGCTGTCGTAGCGCCAGCACATCCGCCAGGTCGTGCCGGTGGTGAGCTTCTGTTCGATCGTGTAGGCGGCGCTGCAGCCGGGGGTCGCGGCGGGGGCGGTGCGCGGCCGGGCCGCGGCGGGGCCCGCGCCGGCCGTCGCGACGGCGGCCAGCGCGGCCAGGGACACGCCGACGGCCGCGCTCTTCCTGGCGGCACGGACGAGGGCGCGCGGCCGGGCGCCGCCGGGCCAATGCCGTGCGGGCGAGTGCTGTTCGCGCGAGTGCTGTTCGGACGGACGCTGTTCGGACGGACGCTGTTCGGGCATGAAGGGACGACTCCTTGCCGAGGTCGTGGAGGTGCGGGCGGGCGGTGGGCGGTCAGCCGCGGTCGAGGGCGGCGGTCGTGCGGGCGCTCAGGTCGATCACCAGGTCCCTGGTGTCGATCCACGGCCCGTTCCTGACCTTGGAGAACAGCCGTACGCACCGGTGCGTCCCGCAGGCGTCGAGGACGGCGGGCTGGGCGCCGGGCGCGGCCCGGTAGATGCCGCCGCTCAGCTCCAGTTGGTCCGGGGAGGTGAGCTCCTTGCCGGTGGCGTCCTTGTAGTCGGCCTTGAGGCCCGTGCCGAGCGGGCTCGCGATCAGGACGCGGGCCGCCTCCGCGTTCTCGGCGCGGCTCGGCGGCGGCTGCACGCCGCGCTGGGTGTCCGTCCGCTCGACCTTCCCGGACCGCAGGTTGACGGTCTTGGTGACGAGTGTGTCGCTCCTGTAGTCGTAGAAGGCCACGTCGGCCCGGCGCGGCGCGCCCGGGTCGTCCGTCTCGCCGGCCTCGGGCTCGGCGAGGTCGACGCTCAGCCGCTGCGGACCGCGGTGTCCGGCGGCGTTCTCGCCCAGGGCGGACAGCCGCCCGGCCAGCGCGACCTTCTCCACCCGGCCGATCTCGTCGTCGGTGAGCGGGTCGCGGCCCGTGCCCTGCCTCGCCTCGGCGGGCGCCCGCTCCACGACGCCGGGCGGTGCGGCGTCCGGGCCCTGCCCGGCCTGCCCGGCCTGCCCCGCGGCCCGCGTTCCTCCGCCGGCCCCTCCGGAGTCGTCGGCGCCCGCCGTGCCCGGCAGGGTGATCGCGACCATGGCGGCGGTCCCCGCCGCCGCGAGGGCCGCTCCGGTCAGTACTTTGCCCAGATGGCGGTGCACTTCCTCGCGCACATCTTCCCCCTACTCCCCCTGTGGTCCCCGGGAGTACGTTTCGGCCCCACTGGTTCGGCGCACGGCGGGTACCAGAACCGCCGCACGCACTGGTCACACGACAAGAGGGCGGGTGGGCCGGGGGAGGTTGCCTCACTTTCGGACAGGACTCGGGGCCGAGGCGGCCCCGGGCGGACGGCACACCTGGGAGAGTCGTATCCATGCAGGTCTGGCCTGGAGAGGCGTATCCGCTCGGCGCCACCTATGACGGCGCCGGAACCAACTTCGCGGTCTTCACGGAGGCCGCGGACCGAGTAGAGCTGTGTCTGCTGCACGACGACGGCTCGGAGACGGCGGTGGAACTGCGCGAGAGCGACGCGTTCGTGCGGCACGCGTACGTGCCGGGGGTGATGCCGGGGCAGCGGTACGGGTTCCGGGTGCACGGCCCGTACGACCCCGGGCGGGGGCTGCGCTGCAACTCGGCGAAGCTGCTGCTCGACCCGTACGCGAAGGCGGTCAGCGGGTCGGTCCGGTGGGGCGAGGAGGTGTACGGCTACCACTTCGGCGCGCCGGAGCGGCGCAACGACCTGGACTCGGCGCCGCACACCATGACGTCGGTGGTGATCAACCCGTACTTCGACTGGGGCGACGACCGCCCGCCGCGCACCGAGTACCACCACACGGTGATCTACGAGGCCCACGTCAAGGGGCTGACCATGCGTCACCCGGAGCTGCCCGAGGAGCTGCGCGGCACCTACGCGGGCCTCGCCCACCCGGCCGTCATCGAACACCTGACCAAGCTCGGGGTGACGGCGCTCGAACTGATGCCCGTCCACCAGTTCGTGAACGACCACCGGCTGGTCGACATGGGCCTGAACAACTACTGGGGCTACAACACCATCGGCTTCTTCGCCCCGCACAACGCGTACGCCTCCTGGGGCGACCGCGGCCAGCAGGTGCTGGAGTTCAAGTCGGCGGTCCGGGCGCTGCACGAGGCCGGGATCGAGGTCATCCTGGACGTGGTCTACAACCACACCGCCGAGGGCAACCACCTGGGCCCGACGCTGTCCTTCAAGGGCATCGACAACCCCTCGTACTACCGGCTCGCCGATGATCCGCGCTACTACATGGACACCACGGGCACCGGGAACTCGCTGCTGATGCGGTCCCCGCACGTGCTCCAGCTGATCATGGACTCGCTGCGGTACTGGGTCACCGAGATGCACGTCGACGGCTTCCGCTTCGACCTCGCGGCCACCCTCGCCCGGCAGTTCCACGAGGTGGACCGGCTGTCGTCGTTCTTCGACCTGGTGCAGCAGGACCCGGTGGTCTCCCAGGTGAAGCTGATCGCCGAGCCGTGGGACGTGGGCGAGGGCGGCTACCAGGTGGGCAACTTCCCGCCCCTGTGGACCGAGTGGAACGGCAAGTACCGGGACACCGTCCGGGACCTGTGGCGGGGCGAGCCGCGCGCGCTGGCCGAGTTCGCCTCCCGGCTGACCGGTTCCTCCGACCTCTACCAGGACGACGGCCGCCGCCCGCTGGCGTCCATCAACTTCGTCACCTGCCACGACGGTTTCACCCTGCACGACCTGGTGGCCTACAACGACAAGCACAACGACGCCAACGGCGAGGACAACCGGGACGGCGAGAGCCACAACCGGTCCTGGAACTGCGGGGTGGAGGGCGACACCGACGACCCCGGGGTACTGCGGCTGCGCGCCCGGCAGATGCGGAACTTCATCGCCACGCTGATGCTGTCCCAGGGCGTGCCGATGATCAGCCACGGTGACGAGTTCGCGCGCACCCAGCGCGGCAACAACAACGCCTACTGCCAGGACAACGAGCTGTCGTGGATCGACTGGCCGGCGGAGGACGGCGAGCTGCTGGAGTTCACGCGCGCGATGGTGTGGCTGCGCCGGGACCATCCCGTCCTGCGGCGGCGGCGCTTCTTCCACGGCCGTCCGGTGGAGGGCACCCACGACGAGCTGTCCGACATCGCCTGGTTCACTCCCGAGGGCGCCGAGATGACCCAGCGGGACTGGGACTCGGCGCAGGCCTCCGCGCTGACGGTGTTCCTCAACGGCAACGCCATCTCCGAGCCCGGCCCGCGCGGGGAGCGCATCACCGACGACTCCTTCCTGCTGATGTTCAACGCCTCGCCCGGACCGCTGGACTTCGTGGTGCCGGTCGACCACGGCCGGCAGTGGCAGGTGGTCGTGGACACGGCCCGCCCGGACGGGGTGGAGCCGGGGACGGGCGAGAAGGTCGCGGCCGGGGACCGCGTCACCCTGCCGGACCGCAGCCTGACGGTGCTGCGACGGCCCGCGGAGTAGGGCCGCGCGGAGCGAGGCCCGCGGCGTGAGGGGCGCCGAGTGAGGCGCGCGGCCCCCTAGCGGGGTCGCGGGTCCGCCACGCGCGCGTGGAGCGCGTCACCGGGCCCGCCCGCGTGCGTGGCCGGGCGCACCGTCAGGGCGAGGACGAAGGTGAGCCCGGCCGCCGCGCTCGCCACCGCGAAGGCGGCCGTGGGGCCGTGGGACTCCGCGAGGCGTCCGGTGCCGGCGATCGCCAGGGCCTGGCCGCCGACGAGGGCGCTGGTGGCCACGCCCATGGTCTCGGCCAGCCGGGACGGCGCGACGGCGCGTTCCAGGAGGCCGAAGACGGTGATCAGGTGCGGGGCGTAGGCGACGCCCAGGACGGTGACGACGGCGTACAGGCCGGGCAGGCTCCTCGTCCCGAGCAGCGGCAGGGACAGCGCGAGCGCGGCGCCCGTGGCCAGCCGCCAGCGCGTGCGGGCGCCGACGCGCTCCGGTACGGCGGCCGTCGCGAGCCCCGCCACCGCGCTCATCACCCCCATGGCCGCGTACACCAGCCCCGCCTGGTCCGCCTGCCCGAGCCGCCCGGTGAGCGCCGTGATCCCCGCCTGGCAGGCCCCGAACATGGCCCCCTGAAGCGCCAACGCGGCGAACAGACCGGGCACGCCGGCAGGCATCGGCGGGCGGGCGGAGCGGGCCCGGGAAGGGCCGGGACGCGGGGCTTCGGGGGTGGGGGCGCCACCGGGGCGGTCGGCGTTTTCGTCGGCAGGGGACGTCACACGGGACGTCGGGTGGAGGGCGAAGGCGGTGCCGCAGGCGGCCACGAGGAGCGCCGCTGCGGCCATCGCGTAGGCCGGATGGGCGAGTACCGCGGCCAGGCCGACGAGCGCCGGGCCGAGGACGAAGGACAGTTCGTCCAGGGTGCTCTCCAAGGACAGCGCGGCGCCGACCGTCGACTCGGAGACGCCCGAGCGGCGGGCGAGCGCTATCAGGCGGGCGCGGGCCAACGGGCCCACGAGCGGCACGGTGACGCCCGCGGCCGCCCCCAGGAGGACCAGCGCGGGCGCCGGCAGCCCGGCGAGCGCCCCGGCGACCAGCGCGACCACGGCGACGGCGTTGAGAAGCGAGAACGCGAGCACCACCGGCCGCTGCCCGTGCCGGTCCGCGAGCCGCCCCACCAGCGGTCCGCAGACCACCTGGCCGAGCGCGAGCGCGCCCCCGGTCAGACCGGCCGTGGCGAGGGAGCCGTGCGTGCGGGTGACGAGCAGCAGGCTGCCGAACTGGATGGTGGCCGTCGGCAGCCGCCCCAGGAAGGACACACACGGCAGCAGCGGCCCCGTCAACCCGATCACCCGCCGGTAGGCGCCCCCCGCACGGGCCCGCCCCGGCTTTCCCGTCGTCCCCATCACTCGAACCTAGACACGCGGGCGTGATCCGGGCACCGGCCGATGACACGAAAGACGGCCAGCGGGGTACGTAGGTTCCCATGACTTCTGCGCGTCCCGGACCGGGGGTGCCCACGGCCACCTACCGGCTGCAGCTCCAGCCCGCGTTCCCGTTCGCCGCCGCCGAAGCGGCCGTACCGTACCTGGCGTCACTCGGCGTCTCGCATCTGCACCTGTCCCCGGTCCTGGAGGCCGTCCCGGGCTCCGCGCACGGCTACGACGTGGTGGACCACGCGCGCGTGCGCGAGGAACTGGGCGGCGAGGAGGGCCTGCGCGCGCTGGCCCGTACCGCGCGGGAGCACGGTCTCGGCCTGGTGGTGGACATCGTGCCCAACCACATGGCGATGGTGCCCCGGTACAACCGCGCCCTGTGGGAGGTGCTGCGCGACGGGCCCGACTCGCCGTACGCGCGCTGGTTCGACATCGACTGGGCGGCGCAGGACGGCCGGGTGCTGCTGCCGGTGCTCGGCGGCCCGGTCGGCTCGGAGCTGGAGCGGCTGCGGGTGGACGGCGACGTGCTGCGCTACCACGACCACGCCTTCCCGCTCCGTCCGGGCACCGAGGGGCTGCCGCTGCCCGAGCTGCTGGACGCCCAGTGGTACCGCCCGGTGTGGTGGCGGCTGGCCCGTACCGAGCTGAACTACCGGCGGTTCTTCAGCATCTCGGAGCTGATCGGCCTGCGGGTGGAGGACCCGGAGGTGTTCGACGCCACCCACGCCACGATCCTGCGGCTGCTGCACGAGGGCGTGTTCGACGGGCTGCGGGTCGACCACCCCGACGGTCTCGCCGACCCCGACGGCTATGTCGCACGGCTGCACGAGGCGACCGGCGGGCGCTGGACGGTCGTGGAGAAGATCCTGGCCGACGGTGAGCGGCTGCCGGCCTCCTGGCCCGTCGCGGGCACCACCGGCTACGACGCCCTGCGGCACGTCGACGGCCTGTTCACGGACCGCACCGGGGCGTACGAACTGCTGGGCCGCTACCGGGCGTTCGCGGCGCCCCAGACGGACCGGGGCGGCAACTGGGAGGCCACGGTCCGGCGGGCCGCGTACAAGGTGCTCACCCACGAGCTGGCCACGGAGACGGACCGGCTCACCCGGGTGGCCGCCCGGCTGTGTGCCGTCTCGCCCGACCTCTCGCTGCGCGACCGCGCCCCCTGGGCACTGCGCACGGCCGTGGAGGAGCTGCTGGTGCGGATGCGGGTCTACCGGCCGTACGCCTCCGGTGACGCCTCCGCCGTGATCACCGAGGAGGCCGCCGAGGAGGCCCGGCTGGCGTTCGTGGTGCCGGAGGAGGCCGAGGCCGTCTCCGTGGTGCGCCGGCTGCTGGTCGAGCCGCCCGGCGATCCGTCGGCGCCGGACCACGCCGGCCGGGTGGAGTTCCGCACCCGGTTCGCGCAGACCGCGTCGGCGCTGCGCGCCAAGTCGGTGGAGGACACCGCCTTCTACCGCTATGTGCCGCTGCTGTCGGCGGCCGAGGTGGGCGGCGACCCGGGCAGCCCGGGCGTGTCCCCGGAGGAGTTCCACGCGTACTGCGCGCGCGTGCAGCGCGACCGGCCGCTCACCGGCACGGTCGTCTCCACGCACGACACCAAGCGCAGCGCGGACGTGCGCGCCGCGCTGGCCGTGCTCACCGAGTGCCCGGACCGCTGGGCGGAGCTGCTCGCCGAGGTGAGCCTGGCCGAGGAGGGGGCGCCGGACGGGCAGCTGGCCTGGGCGGCCTGGCAGACGGTGTTCGGGCTGGGCCCCGCCGAGGAGGACCGGATCCAGCGGGCGCTGCTGAAGCACGCGCGCGAGGCGGGCATGTACACCAGCTGGACGGAGCGGGAGCCGCCCTACGAGGAGGCGATGGCGGCCTTCGTCGCCGCCGGGCCGTGCGGTCCGCCCGGCGAACGGGTGGCCGCGTTCCGCAAGGCGCTGGAGCCGCATGTGCGGGCCAATGTCCTGGGCACCGCGCTGGTGCATCTGACGATGCCGGGGGTGCCGGACGTGTACCAGGGCACGGAGGGCGAGTACCGGGCACTGGTGGACCCGGACAACCGGCGGCCGGTGGCGTTCCCGCCCGAGGCGCCCGGCGAGAAGGACGCGCTGACGGCGGCGGCGCTGCGGCTGCGCGCCCGGCGCCCGCACGCGTTCGGCGCGGACGCGTCGTACGAGCCGCTGGACGCCGAGGGCCCGGCGGCCGGCCACTGCCTGGCGTTCGCGCGCTCCGGCGAGGTGGTCACGGCGGTGACCCGGCTGTCGCTGCGGCTCGCGGAGGCGGGCGGCTGGCGGGAGACCCTGCTGCCGCTCCCGCCCGGCCGCTGGGCCGACGTGCTGGTCCCGGGCCGGGAGTTCAGCGGCCACGCGCGCGTGGCGGACCTGCTGGACCGGTTCCCGGTGGCCCTGCTGGAACGCGTCGCGGAGGTCTGAGGACGCGGGAGGGCGGCGGGCCGGACATGGTGAGCTGAGGGTGGGGACTGCGGGCGCGCTCACGGGACGCCTGTCGTACCGGTAGTGCGCTCGTGGCACACAGTGGCCCGACTCCCGTCGGTTCCGCGCCACCGCACGCCCCCGCACGCCCCCGGGCGCCTCCCCCGCCGACTGCTTGACAGTTCCCCCGTCGCGTGCGGGACTGGGAGGGCGAAGCCGGGCGGACAAGTCGGGGGTGAGTCCTCTGCCGGAGCTGCGCTATCCCAGCGTTCCCGAACTGGTCGCCCGTGCCCGGGCGTTGGCGGCCCTGGAACCCGGGCTGTGCGCGCTGCGCCAGGTGGGCGTCTCGCGCGCGGGAAGACCCCTGCACCTGCTGTCGGTGGGACACGCCCGCCGCGCGGTGCTAGTCGTCGCCGGAGCCCACGCCAATGAGCCGACGGGCGGTTCCACCCTGCTGGTGCTCGCCGAACGGGTGCTGTCCGACCGGGAGTTGCGGCGCGGAACCTCCTGGCACTTCCTGCTGTGCGCGGACCCGGACGGCGCGAGTCTGCATGTGACCCCGGCGCCGCGCAGCCTGCTCGACTACCACCTCGGCTTCTACCGGCCGACGGGCGCGGAGCAGCCGGAGTGGTCGCCGTCGGTGCTGCCGCCGGACCGGCTGCCGCCCGAGACCCGGGCGCTGACCGGGGTGATAGACGAGGTGCGGCCGTACCTTCAAGTGACGTTGCACGGCACCGACCTGGGCGGCAGCTGGGTGCAGCTGACCAAGGACGTGCCGGGTCTCGCCGAGCCGTTCGCCAAGTCCGCGGCGGAGCTGCACATACCGGTGGAGACGGGGGCCTCGGACGCGGCGGGCTGGCCGGCCTCCGGTCCCGGGGTGCATGTGATGCCCGGCCCGGAGACGGGCGTGCCCTATCCGAGCATGCCGGACGACGCCCGGCACAGCACCTGGTACCACGCGCACCGCTACGGCGGGCTGACGGCCGTGGTGGAGGTGCCGATGTGGGCCAGCGACCTGGTGGACGACCCGGCCCCGCACCCGGAGCCCGCGGCGGCGCTGCGCGGCCTGGCCGCCCGGCTGCTGCGGGACGCGCGGCAGGTGGAGCGGGTCCTCGCCGAGGCGCTGCCCCGGCTGGAGGGCGTGGACGGACCGCTGCTGCGGGCCGCGCGGTGGGCGCTGGAGCTGATCCCGGGCCTGGCCGAGGACTGGGCGCACACCTCTCCGGCGGGCACCACGATGGCGTACGTCGGGAGTGTGGACGCCTTCGGGCGGCGGCTGCCGCTGCGGGCCGCGGCGATGCTGCTGCGGGTGCTGCGGGAGGCGGACGACCGGGCGGCGCCGCGCCTGGAGCGGCTCGTGGCCGCCTGGTGCGACGCCTTCGCGGAGCGGTTCCGGGCCCGCTGGGTGCCGCTGGAGCACCAGGTGGAGCACCAGTCGCGGACGGTGCTGGTGGCGGCGCAGCAGGCCCGGGAGCGGGTGGCGTGAGCCGGCGCGGGCGGCGCGCCGCCCGGCCGGGGCCCGCCGCCCGGCCGCTCGCCGCCAGCCATCAGCCGTCAGTCGTCACCCTCTGCCATCAGCCGTCGAAGGCGAAGACGTGACGGGTGCGCGCCTTCATGACGCACGCGCTGGTGTACGTCTCCCGGAAGTCGACCGTCCGCCCGTTCCACCGCCCGAGCGCCCGGGTGGTCACCGGGGCGTGGATCATCGGGCAGAAGACGTTCTCGGCCGGGATGCGTCCGATGTCGCCGTCGGCGGCGGCGAGTTCGGCGCAGGCCTCGCTCGCGCGCGCGTGCCAACGGGGCGGGTCGCAGCGCAGCAGCGCCCCGCGCTCCGCACCGGCCCGGGCGCTCCCCTTGGTGACCGTCAGGTAGAGCCAGGTGTCCGCGCGGGCTTCCCGGGTGGAGGCCCGAGCCGGCCCGGCGGTGAGAAGGGCCGCGACGGCCAGCAGGGCACCGGCCACCGCTGTCGCTCTGGTGAAGTGAGTCATGCCGGTTGCATCGGCACGGCGGCCCGTCTTCCCGAGGGCCGCTCACCCGATCGGGACGGCACGCGCGCGTACCCGCTCGCTCGTTCGAAAAGATCCGGCCGGCGGCTTGGGCAGCCGCTCGGTCTGCCGGGCGCGACGGAGCGTCGGGCGGTGGACTCGGGGTGTCCGGAGCACGCGGAACCGGTGCCGCTTCGCCGGTACTTACGCGACACCAGCCCGCCGGGGGCGAATTGGTGAGCGGATCGATCGTCCGGGACGGCACGATGGGGGCCGCGGAACATCACGGTGAGCAGACGAAGGGGAACCGTCCGTGCAGTTCGAGGTGTGGGCACCGCAGGCAGACCGAGTGACGCTCCATTGCGAGGGCGCCACGCGCGCGTTGGCGCGCGATCCCGCGCGCGAGGGGTGGTGGACGGGTGAGGCGGAGGGGGCGGACGGCACGCGGTACGGGTTCGCGCTGGACGACGGGCCGGTGCTGCCCGACCCGCGCTCGCGCCGCCAGCCGGACGGACCGGACGGGCTGAGCGCGGTCGTGGACCACGGCCGCCACGAGTGGCGCGCGCGGTGGGCGGGGCGCGGGCTGCCGGGCGCGGTGCTGTACGAGCTGCACGTGGGCACGTACACCCGCGAGGGCACCCTGGACGCTGCCGCGGCCCGGCTGGACCACCTGGTGGAACTGGGCGTCACGCACGTCGAGTTGATGCCGGTCTGCCCCTTCCCGGGGCGGCACGGCTGGGGTTACGAGGGTGTGTCGCTGTGGGCGGTGCACGAGCCGTACGGCGGGCCCGAGGCGCTGAAGCGGTTCGTGGACCGGGCGCACGAACTCGGGCTGGGTGTCGTCCTCGACGTCGTCCACAACCATCTGGGCCCGTCGGGCAACTACCTGCCGCGGTTCGGGCCGTACTTCACGGACACGCACACCACTCCGTGGGGCTCGGCGGTGAACCTGGACGCGCCCGGCTCGGACGAGGTGCGGGCGTTCCTCGTCGGCAGCACGCTGGCGTGGCTGCGGGACTACCGGATCGACGGGCTCCGGCTGGACGCGGTGCACGCGCTGTACGACACGCGCGCATGCCACTTCCTGGAGGAGCTGTCGGCGGCCGTGGACGGTCTGGCCGGGGAGGTGGGCAGGCCGCTGTTCCTGATCGCCGAGTCGGACCTGAACAACCCGCGGTTCATCACCCGGCGCGCGGAGAACGGGCTCGGGCTGCACGCGCAGTGGAACGACGACTTCCATCACGCCCTGCACACCGCGCTGACCGGCGAGGCCCAG
This sequence comes from Streptomyces nogalater, assembly GCF_039532885.1. Classification (NCBI taxonomy): domain Bacteria; kingdom Bacillati; phylum Actinomycetota; class Actinomycetes; order Kitasatosporales; family Streptomycetaceae; genus Streptomyces; species Streptomyces nogalater. Next base: position 444,602 of record NZ_BAAASM010000002.1, read on the forward strand.
GGCTACTACGCCGACTTCGCGCGGGAGCCGTTCGCCGCGCTCGCCAAGACGCTCACCGGCGGCTACTTCCACGACGGCACGTACTCGTCGTTCCGGGGCCGCCACCACGGCCGCCCGCTGGACCGCACGCGGGTCGCCGGGCACCGGCTGCTCGGCTACAGCCAGACCCACGACCAGGTCGGCAACCGTGCCCAGGGCGACCGGCTCGCCGCGCTGCTCTCCCCCGGCCTGCTGGCGTGCGCGGCGGCGCTGACGCTGACCGCGCCGTTCACGCCGATGCTGTTCATGGGCGAGGAGTGGGCGGCGGGCACGCCCTGGCAGTTCTTCACCGACCACACCGATCCCGAGCTGGCCGAGGCGGTACGGCGGGGCAGGCGGCGGGAGTTCGCGGCGCACGGCTGGGCCGAGGAAGACGTACCGGATCCGCAGGACCCGGCGACCCGGGAGCGGTCCTGCCTGGACTGGTCGGAGCCGGAACGCGAGCCGCACGCGCGCGTGCTGGCCTGGTACCGGCGGCTGATCGCGCTACGCCACGCCGAGCCCGACCTCACCGGCCCCGACCTCGCCGCCACCCGGGTGGCCTACGACGAGGAGGCCCGCTGGCTGGCCTTCCGGCGCGGGGACGTACGGGTGGCGGTGAACCTCGGCAAGGAGACGGCCGCGATTCCGCTGGGCACCGGCCGGGTGGAGGTCCTGGCGGCCTGGGAGCCGGTCCCGGAGCCGGGCCCGGACGGTCTGCTCCACGTCCCCGGCGAGTCCTGCGTGATCCTGACCCAGTCCTGAAACCGCCGGCCACTCCCCCCCGGGGGGGGCGGTCTCGCGGCCCCCTGATCTCCTCGGGGCTACGGCCCGTAAGGCCCGCGCCGTAGGGGCTCGCCGGGGCTGCGGCCCGTAAGGGCCCCGCCCGCCGTCAGGGTTCCGGCTCGTTCTCCGGGAAGTCGGTGACCCGCTCCAGCAGGATCGGCTCCCAGGCGCGCCGCAGCCGGGTCCGCAGCAGGGGCGGGGAGCCGGCCGCGCGGCCCTCCAGGTGGTCGGCGAACCGGATGACGGTGTCGCAGCGGGCCAGCCACAGGCCGCGCAGGCAGGGGCGGGCGCCGTAGCCGGCGAGGGTGGCGGCGCGGACGGCCGCCGGGGAGCCGACGGCGACGGCGAGCCCGGCGATGTCCTCGGCGGGGTCGCCGACGGCCACCCGCGTCCAGTCCAGCACGCCCCGCACCCGGCCGTCGGCGCTGACCACCACGCGCGCGCCGGTCAGCCCGTGGTGGGTGAGGACGGCGGCACCGGGCTGCGCGCTGAGCCGGGCCGCGTTCGCCGCAGAGAGCTGGAGCAGCCGGGCGGCGTCGAACTCGTCGGCGTCGGCGAGCCGTTCGGCCGCGTGCACGGCCATCCGGCGCAGCGCCTCCAGTGAGCGCGGTGCGGTGCGGGGCACGCCGAGCGCCTCGGCCTGGCGTACGGGCACCGCTCGCAGCCCGCCGAGCAGCCCGGCCAGGTCGGCCTCGCCGACGGCGGAGACGTCGTGCTCGTCGGCCGTGCCGCCGGGCAGCCGGGTGTCCAGGGTGTAGGCGAGACCGGGTGCCCAGTCGCCGTGCGCGACGCTGACCGGGACGGCGACCGGCACCTGCGGGCGGACCAGGTCGCGCAGCCGCAGCTCCCGGCGGCGGCGCGTGGACGCCTCCCGGTCGGGCGCGAGGCGCAGCACATGCCGGTCGCCGACCCACCAGGTGTACTCGCCCTCCTGCGTCACGGGCCGCACGTCGGGTCCCCCGGCGCCGTCGCGGCCCTCCTTGAGCAGCGAACGGACCAGTCGGCGGACGGTGTCCGCGGTGGGTGTCGGTGCCTGGGTCATGGGTGCGCGCGTCGCCGTTCCGGTGTCGTCGGGGTGGGGTCTCGCGGGCTGCCTCAGTCCACTGTGACCAGCTCGCGGGTGGTGTTGTTCAGGCGCCGGCCGCCGTCCTCGGTGACCGTGACGATGTCCTCGATGCGCACCCCGAAGCGGCCGGGCAGATAGATACCGGGCTCCACGGAGAAGCACATGCCGGGCACGAGCGGCTGCTCCTCGCCCTCGATCATGTACGGCGGTTCGTGCGTGGTGACGCCGATGCCGTGCCCGGTGCGGTGGATGAAGTACGCGCCGTACCCGGCGTCGGCGATCACCGCGCGGGCGGCGCGGTCGACGTCCTGGCAGGCCGCGCCGGGGCGTACGGCCTGGTAGCCGGCCTCCTGGGCGGCGCGTACGACGTCGTGCACCCGGCGCTCCTCCTCGGTGGGTTCGCCGACGTGGACCGTGCGGGTGGTGTCGGAGCCGTAGCCGTCCTTCAGGCCGCCGAAGTCGAGGACGACCATGTCGCCGGGCCGGATGACCCGGTCGCCGACCTCGTGGTGCGGGTTGGCGCCGTTGGGGCCGGAGCCGACGATGGTGAAGTCGACCTGTTCATGGCCGAAGCGGCGCAGCAGCCCCGCGAGGTCCCGGCCGACGTCGGACTCGCGGCGGCCGGCGAAGGGAAGCTTCCGGATCTCCTCGAACGCCTGGTCGGCGGCGGCCCCCGCGGCGGCCAGCAGGTCCAGCTCGGCCCGGTCCTTCACCGCGCGCAGCATGGGCAGGGCGTCGGTGAGGGCGGCGTAGGAGGTGCCGGGCAGGGTCCGCTGGAGGCCCAGCAGGTGCATCGCCCAGGCGTTGTCGCTGATGCCGAACCGGCCGCGGTCGTCGAGAAGGCCGGCGGTGACGGCGTAGGGGTCCGTGCCGTCGGTCCAGTCGCGCAGGGTCAGCGCGGGGGCGCCGGGTGCCTGCTCGGCGTCCGGGGCCTCCAGGGTGGGCACGACGAGGACGGGGTCGCGCCCGGGGGCGAGGACGAGCACGGTCAGCCGTTCGGTGATCGCGGTGGGGGTGTAGCCGGTGAGCCACACCAGGTCCGGGCCCGGGGCCACGAGCAGTCCGGCCAGGCCGGCGTCGGCGGCGGAGCGCACCGCGCGGTCCATGCGGGCCCGGTAGTCGGCGGCGGTGAAGGGCGCGGGCGTGGTACCGGTCATCCGGGCCTCCGGGCGCTGCTGGGAAAAGGGGGCGCTGACGTCTCGGGCAGCATCCTGCCCGCCCGGCCGTAGCCACGCGACCCGATCCCCGGAACGGGCGTGGGGCGGTGCGCGGCGAAGGGGCTGGGCATGGGCCCATGATGACGCGTGGGACGGATGGTGACCAGCGGTTTCGCGGAGGTGTGGCGGGGCACCGCGCCGGTTCCGCCGGGGTTCAGGTGACCAGCCCGGGGGTCACCGTCAGCTGCTGGTACGCCCCGCTGCCGTGGCGCACGGTGAGGAGCACCGCCTTGCCGGGGCGGGACCGGGTGACGGCGCGGGCGAGGTCGGCGGCGGTGTCGACGCGGGCCGCGCCGAACTGGAGCACGATGTCACCGCGGACCAGGCCGGCCGTGTAGCCGGGGCCGGGCACGTGGACGGCCACCACCACCGCGCCCGCCTTCTCCCCGTCGGCCACCTCCACGCCGAGGGTCGCGCCGGGCGGGGCGGGTGCGGCCGGGGCGGTGGCGTGGGCCGCGGGGACGGGCGGCGCGGTCTGCCGGGACGGTCCGGCCGGTCCGCCGACGCCGGTCGTCACGGCGGCGACGATGCCGAGGCCGATGCCGCAGAGCAGCACCACCGTGCCGGCGCCCAGGCCGAGCAGCAGGGCCCGCGGCCGCCGATCGCGCCGGGGCGCGGCATGCGGGCGGCGGACGGGTCCCTGGCCGCCCTCTTCCCGCCGGTTCTGTCCGGGCATCGGCTTGGGACGCAACGCTGTCTGTTCCATGGTTCGCTCGCCTCCGGCTGATGCCCTACCCGGGACGGCGGGCCGCGACGAGACACGAAAGAGTGAGACTGGCCGGAGGGTGGCGGAGGGTGGTCATGGCCCGCTCAGCAGCCCGCGCACCACCTCGCCCGCCGCTCCCGCCGAGGCGCCGCCGTGGAGGAGTTCCGTGCGGTGCGCGACCCGGGGGGCGGTGAGGGGGACGGCGACCGTGCCGGCGGCTCCCGTGGCCGCCGAGCGGGGCAGCAGGGCGAGGCCGTGCCCGGCGGCCACGAGCGCGGTGAGGGTGTGCAGGTCGGTGCCCTCGTAGCGCAGGGCGGGCCGGAAGGCGCCGCCCGCACTCGCGGCGCGCGCCTCGGCGAGCGGCAGGGCGGTGTCGGGGGCGTCCAGCCAGCGGGCGTCGCGCAGATCGCCGAGGCGCAGACCGGGCCGTCCGGCGAGCGGGTGTCCGGCGGGCAGCAGCACGCTGACCGGTTCCTCGGCGATCCCATGCGTGGTCAGCGGTGCCACGTCGGGCAGCCGGAGCGGATCGCTCGGCGCGGCCAGCCCGTCGACGAGGCCGAGGTCGGCGGTGCCGGTGGCGACGGCGGCGGGGATCTCCGCGCGGGTGAGGACGCGCAGGGTGACACCGGCCGGCGGAAGGGCCGTGAGGACGGCGGGCGTGACCGCGGTCGGGGTGGTGGCGAGGGTCAGGCCGTACCGGGGCGCGGCGGCGATGCGGACGACGTCGGCGCGGGCCGCGTCCAGGCGCAGCAGCAGGGGTTCCGCGTGCTCCAGCAGCCGTTCCCCGGCCGGCGTGGGCACGACCGGACGGCGCGTCAGCAGGGGCGCGCCCAGATCCTGTTCGAGGGCGGCTATGTGCTGGGAGACCGCGGACTGGGTGTAGCCCAGTTCGCGCGCGGCCTGCGAGAAGGAGGCGAGACGCGCCACGGTGATGTACGTGCGCAGCAGATGCGGATCCATGCGCACAGCATCGCATCAGTGTTTCTTATCGAGTGTGCGCAAACCATCGTTGGACGTGAACGCCCGGTGGTGCGGAGGATGGTGGCCATGACGCACACCGCCACGCTCGCCCTCGTCGGCGACCACTCCCCTCATGTCGCCTCGCACACCCGCGTACCGCTCCTGCTGGACGCCCTGGCCGCACGCGACCGGCTGGTCCTGGACGCGTACTGGATCTCCTCCGAGGACGCCGAGGACGAGGGCGCGGTGCGCGGGTTCGACGCCGTATGGGTGCTGCCGGGCAGCCCGTACCGCAGCGAGGCGGGTGTCCTCGCGGCGGTGCGGACCGCCCGGGAGGAGGGCATTCCGTTCCTGGGCACGTGCGGCGGCTTCCAGCACGCGCTGCTGGAGTACGCCCGGAACGTGTGCGGGCTGACCGGCGCCGCGCACGCCGAGAACGACCCGGACGCCGTGGACCCGCTCATCGGGCCGCTGGCCTGTTCGCTGGTGGGGCACTCGGCCGCGGTGACGATAGCGCCGGGCTCGCTGGCCGCGTCGGTGTTCGGCGCGACGCGCACGGTCGAGCGGTACTTCTGCGCCTACGGTCCCACGCGCCGCATCGACGCGCTCGCCGCCCACGGGCTGCGGTTCTCCGGGCACGACGAGGACGGCCGGGTCCGGATGGCCGAGCTGCCCGGCCATCCGTTCTTCCTGGCGTCGCTGTTCCAGCCGGAGCTGGCCGGCGACGGCACGGACCCGCACCCGATGATCCGGGCGCTGGCCCGCGCGGCGGTCGAGCACGCGGCCGTCCGGCCTGCCCGCACCGCCTGACCGCCGCCGCCCCGCGGCCGGTGTCATCCTCTCCCGGTCCGCGGGGCCGCCGTCTTCTCAGCCCGTGTGCCCGTGGCCGTCGTGCGCCCCGTCGTGGGAGAACTTCAGGGCCTCGGGCGGCATGACGACGAAGGGCCGCATCATGCCCATGTCCTCGTGCTCCAGCAGATGGCAGTGGTACATGAACCGGCCGTACGCGCCGTCGAAGCGGCCCATGATCCGCAGCATCTGGTTGCCCGGCACCCGGAAGACGTCCTTGTAGCCGCGCTCGTTGGGCGCGAGCGGTATCGCCGTCCCCGCGTCGTACCGGATCGGGGTGCGGGTGCCGCCGGCCGCCGGGTCGAAGCCGGTGACGTCGTAGGCGTCCCGGCCCAGCAGCTGGAAGTCGGCCAGGTGGATGTGCATCGGGTGCTCGATGGGAGCGAGGTTGAGGAAGCTCCACTGCTCGTGGCTGCCCTCGCCGATGGTGAAGCCGAGGGCGTCGTTGAACGTGCGCGCGGTGCGCCGGTAGGTCTTCGTGGTGCCGTCGGGCCCGGTGACCTGCACGATGCCGTCGGCCGGAAGCCTGAGGCCCGCCGGACGCTCGATCTCGGTCATCTCCCAGATCTCCGGGTGACCGCCGCCGCCCTTGGTGGCGGGCGGGGTGAGCAGGATCAGGCGGTGGCCGTGCGGTATGTCGTGGGTGAGGCGGCGGAAGGAGCCGGAGAGCACCTCGGGCAGTTCGAAGGTGTCCTCCTCGCAGCTGTCCCGGACCCGGAACTGGAGCACGTCCGGGTACGGCACGTCCCCCTCCGGGTCGGCCTCCCCGGCGGGCCGGTTGGGGCCCTTGTTCACCAGGCGCAGGGTCCGGCCGGCCAGGGCGCGGAAGTCGATCAGCAGGTCGAACCGCTCGGCCGGCGCGGCGGTCAGGTCGGGCAGCTCCGCGTCGAAGCCGACCGGCACCGGGCGCGGCAGCAGACCGCCGTCGCTGCCGATCTGGTGCACGATGCCCGGCACCGGCTCGCCGTCCTCGTCGATCAGGACCAGGTGGAAGATGCGCGCGTTGGAGGCGTTGACCAGCCGGAAGCGGTACCAGGCCGGGTCCACTTCGGCGTACGGCCAGATGCGGCCGTTGACGGTGGTGTACGGGCCGGTGAACGGGATGGTGACCGGCTTGCCGGTCTCCGGGTTGCGGTTCTGGACGATCAGCGTCTTGTGCAGCAGCCGCCCGTTGAGCCGGCCGTCCTCGTCGGTGTCGATGTTGCGGTCGGCGATGAGCAGCGGTATCTCCCGCTCGCCGGAGGGCAGGTGGAGGGCGTCCTCCTCGTCGTCGCGGACGAGGTAGGTGCCGTACAGGCCCGCCATCACGTTCCAGCGGGTGATGTTCATGGCGTGGTCGTGGTACCACCACTGGACCGCCTGGTGGTCGTTCGGGTACTCCGACAGCTGGGCGTCGCCGGGGCCTACGGCGTTGTCCGTCCAGCCGTCGTTGCCGCCGCCGGTCTGCGCACCGTGCAGGTGGGTCACCGTCCAGGCGGGCAGGGCGGCGACATTCTTGTCGGGCTCGACGCCCCCGCGGCCGGGCTCGGTGGTGGGCTGCGGTCCCTTTTCGCGCCGCTTCACCTCCACCGCCGTGACCGGGTACTCGCTCTCCTTCGGGATGCGGTTGGTCCAGGCGATGCGGACGCGCCGGCCGCGCCGCACTTCGATGGTGGGGCCCGGCACCTGTCCGTCGTAGCCCCACATCAGGGTCGGCGGCAGCTGCGGGTGGAGCCGCACCCAGGTGGGGCGCAGCGCTATCTCGGTTTCGCGCAGGACGTCGTCCGTGACGGGCCGCAGGACCGGCGGTACGGTCAGCGGCGCCAGATACGGCGTCAGTTCCCTGGTGGTCGGTGCGGGCTCGCGCCCGGTGTCCGCGGTGAGCCTCTCGATCATCTCGGTCAAGGCCGCACACCCCCCGTGTTGGCGACTTGTTGTTCCCCTTGCTCCTGAAGACTCCCGAGGGGTCACCGAAGTTCCCTGAATGCCCCACTCCGTACGAGGAGATTCGGCGATCGTCAGCCGAGCGACAGGGCGGGCACGGCGGGCGGCCGGTCGGGCAGGAAGCCGTGGGCGCGTCGGCCCAGCCACTCGGCCTTGTACCGGTCGACGGAGCGGTGCCAGTTCAGGATCCCCGCCAGCCAGTTCCGCAGGTCCAGCACATAGGCGCCCATGGCGGCCCTGGCCTCCTCGGACAGCGCGAAGTCGTCGTACAGGACCGGGAGTTCGTGCGCGACCACGTGCTCGAACTGCCGCATGCGCTGGTTGATCAGGTCCTGGACGACGTTCAGCGCGGCCGGGTAGTCCACACCGAAGAAGTTCTGGACCACCAGGACGGCGTTGTGAATCTCGCCCTCGTACTCGATCTCCTTCTGGTAGGAGAAGACGTCGTTGAGGAGGCAGGCGTAGTCGATGGCGGCGTTCTCCAGGGAGCGCACCGGGCCGCTGGCGTACACCTCGGCCGGGATGGCGGGGCCCTGTCCCATCCGGCACAGGCTCAGGGTGAGGTCCGAGCCGAAGGTGGCGCGCCGCATCTCCAGGTAGTCGACCGGGTCCGGGATGCGGTTCTGGAGCTGGTTGGACAGTTCCCACACCCAGCTCTCGGTCATCGTGTCCACGGCCGACTTCAGGGTGCGCCGCTGGTCGGTGGTCATGGTGGCCGTGGTGCGCGTCCACAGGTCGATCAGCGCGCGTTCCATGGCGTTGCCGGGGACGACGGCCGGTTCGCCCTCGACCGGCATGCACTGCGAGAGCCGGGCCGTGGTCAGGCGGGCGGCGGCCAGGTCCCTGCGGTGGCCGTACACCAGGGGGTAGTAGTCGTCGCCGTAGGTTCCCCAGGCGAGCCAGTGCGCGCTGAGGTCGAGGGCCTCGGGGGTGGCGTCCGGGTCCAGGCCGGCGGAGCACAGCGCGAGGTCGTAGGCGGCCAGCTTGTCCTCGTCCCAGACACCCTCCTGGAGGATGCCCATGCGATGGCACCAGTCGACGAGGTGGCCGCGGGCCTGGTCCAGGTGGGGGCTGAGCTGGAGTTCGAAGGGCATGTACAGGTCGGGGATGCGGGACGGGCCGACCTTCTGGAAGGGCACGTGGGAGGAGGAGCGCAGCCGGTCCTGGGCGGCCGAGGCGAGCAGGGCGCCGATGTCGGCGGCCGAGGTGCCGAGGCCGCTCGGCACCTGCCACGGTGAGCCGGTCCGCGCGCCCTTGTTCATGTAGCGGCTGGAGCGCAGGTGCCATTCGTGGCCGCCGGACTGCCAGTCCTGGAGTCCCTTGGTGTAGGCGGCGACGGCGGCGACCTCGGCGGGGGTCAGGCCCTTCTCCAGGGCGACGGCGGGCACCTCGGTGAGCGCGGTGTGCTCGAACTGGTGCAGCCGGGAGGTGAGGACGTCGTTGACGATGTCGGCGGCCTCCTGGGTGGTGCACTGGAAGAACGTCTCGAGGACCAGCACGCCGTTGCTGTTCTCGCCCTCCTCCTCGACCTCGCGCTGGTAGGAGAACAGGTCGTTGCGCAGGTGGACGGCGTCGGAGAACGTCTCCATGAGGACACGCAGCGGCCGGGTGCCGGCGACGGCGGCGGGCACCTCGGCGGTCGCGTACTCCACGAGCCCGGCCGACCAGGGGGCGCCGCCCACCTTGCGGCGCATCTCGATGTACTCGACCGGGTTGGCGATCCGCCCCTCGTTGATGTTGGACAGCTCCCACATCGACTCGTTGAGCAGGTGTTCGGTGGCAACGGAGAAGCGGCGCCGCCAGTCGACGGACATCGCCGGCACCGTGCGCGCCCACAGGTCCTTCAGGCCCGCCTCCACCGGGTTCTCCGGCTCGGGCACGGGCGCGGCGGGGTCGAGCGGCATGAACAGCGGCAGGCGGTCCAGGTGTGCCTTGCCGGCGGCGCGGTCCTGGGTGCGCTTGAACATGTCGAGGAAGTGGTCGTCGAAGAAGAACACCCACACGTACCAGTCGGTGATCAGCGAGAGGGCGGGTCCGTCGCAGTCGGGGTGGGTGTAGGCGCACAGGAGTCCGTAGTCGTGCGCTTCCAGGTCGGCCTGGTCCCAGATCCCGGAGCCCTCCAGCATGCCCATCTCGCGTGCCCACCGGGTGGAGTGGGCGCGGGCCTCGTCCAGGTGCGGGTTGAGCCGCGCGGGATACGGCATGTAGAAGTGCGGGAGTTCGAACGGCTGCGTCATGGCCGGGGCCCTACCCGTGCCTCGAAACCCCCATCCGCCCCAAGGCACATGATCACACCATCGCGTGAACCGTGCGCGAAACCGGGAACTCGGGCGGGGGGTTGTGGCGTTGGTCGTCTTGCCGTGCCCGCGCGCGGGGGCCACGGTAGGCGCATGACCTCCTTCGCGCTGCCCCATGAGGTGCACGGCGACGGCGCCCACAAGGTGTTCGCCGTGCACGGCTGGTTCGCCGACCGGTCCGCGTACACACCCGTGCTGCCGGACCTCGACCGCGCCTCCTTCTCCTACGCGCTGGTCGACCTGCGCGGTTACGGCGAGGCCCGGGACGCCCCGGGCGCGTACACCACCGCCGAGGCCGCCGTGGACCTGGTGGGGCTGGCGGACCGGCTCGGCTGGCGGCGGTTCTCGGTGCTCGGGCACTCGATGGGCGGCGCGGTGGCCCAACGGCTGCTCGCGGTGGCCCCGGACCGGCTGCGCCGGATCGTGGGCGTCTCGCCCGTGCCCGCCTCGGGCCTGCCCCTGGCCGGGGACCAGGCGGTGCTGTTCGCCGAGGCGGCGCACCGCGCGGAGAGCCGGCGCGCGATCATCGACTTCACCACCGGGGGCCGCCGGCCGGCCGCCTGGCTGGACCGGATGGTCGCCCGCTCGCTGGAGCGCAGCGACGCCAAGGCGTTCCGGGCCTGGCTGGACTCGTGGTCGGGCGACGACTTCAGCGCCGAGGTCGCCGGCAGCGAGGTGCCCGCGCTGGCCGTGGCCGGGGCGCTCGACCCGGCGCTGTCACCGGAGGTCATGCGGCAGACCTGGCTGTCCTGGTACCCGCGCGCGCGGCTGGCGGTGCTGTCCGGCGCCGGCCACTACGCCATGGACGAGACCCCGCTGGAACTGGTCCGCGTGGCCGAGGACTTCCTGCGGGCGGACGGGACCGGGGAGACGGAGGACGCGGGCCGGGGCGGGCGGAAGTGAGCGGGCGCGAGGCCCCGCCGGTGCCGGACGTGTTCGATCCGCGCCGGTACGCCGCCGGGGTGCCCTACGACGACTACCGCGTGCTGCGCGACCACCATCCGGTGGCCTGGCAGGAGGAGCCGGAGGTGCTGGGCTGGCCGGCCGGGCCCGGGTTCTGGGCGGTGACGAGGCACGCGGACGTGGTGCGCGTGCTGAAGGACGCGGGCACGTACTCCTCGTACGCGGGCGCGACCCAGATCCGCGACCCCGATCCGGAGGATCTGCCGTTCATCCGGCGGATGATGCTCAACCAGGATCCGCCGGCGCACGGGCGGCTGCGCAGGCTGGTGAGCCGCGCCTTCACGCCGGGGCGCGTGGAGCGGTTCGCGGCCGTCGCCCGGGAGCGGGCGCGGGCGCTGCTCGCGGGCGCCCTCGCGCGGGCGCGGGAGGGGGACGGCACGGTCGACCTGGTGGCCGCCGTCACCGACGAGTACGCCCTGCTGAACCTGACGGATCTGCTGGGCGTCCCGGAGAGCGACCGCGGACTCCTGCTGGACTGGACCCGGCGGGTCATCGGCTACCAGGATCCGGACGAGGCCGCCCCGCCGGTGCTGGACCGGGCGGGCAGGCCGGTCGACCCCCGGTCGCCGGCGATGCTGCGGGACATGTTCGACTACGCCGGACAGCTCGCGGCGCACAAGCGCCGGCATCCCGCCGACGACATCATGACGACGCTGGCGCACGACGCCGAACTCGCCGGTGCGGAACTGGAGATGTTCTTCTTCCTGCTCACCGTGGCGGGCAACGACACGGTGCGCGCCGCGGCTCCGGGCGGGCTGCTGGCGCTGGCGGAGCATCCCGGGGTGTACGAGAGGCTGCGCGCCGGACCGGCCGGGGTGACGTCCGCCGTCGACGAGCTGCTGCGCTGGCATCCGCCGGTGCTGACCTTCCGCCGCACGGCCGTGCGGGACACCGAGCTGGCGGGCCGCCGGATCCGGGCGGGCGACAAGGTCGTGGTGTTCCACGCCTCGGCCAACCGGGACGAGCGCGTGTTCACCGACCCGGACCGGCTCGATCCGGCGCGCTCCCCGAACCCGCATGTCTCGTTCGGGGACGGCCCCCATGTCTGTCTGGGCGCCCACTTCGCCCGGCTGCAGCTGCGGCTGCTGCACGAGGAGCTGCCGCGCGTCCTGCCGGGCCCGCCGGTGCTCGCGGGACCGGCCGGGCGGCTGGTGTCGAACTTCATCAACGGCGTCAAGTCACTGCCGTTGCGACTCGTCTGACGGACCACTGGTGCGCAGGGGGTGCCGGGCATGTCCGTCGTCACCGTGGGCGTCAGGCGGCGCGGACCTCCCGTTCCAGCTGGGTGGCGAGGGTGACGTACCGGGGGCGCCGGTGCACCGGGACGAGGCCGCGGATCACCAGGTGCCACATCTCGGCGACCCTGCGCGGCAGCCGTCCGACGGGTTCGAGCGAACGCCCCGCGACCCGCGTGCCGATGAAGAAGCACACCAGGGAGTGCGCGACCACCCCGACGTCCACGTCCCCGTGCAGGTCGGCCTCCCTGACGGCCCCGCCGAATTTGCGGGTGGCGAACTCCAGCCACTCCGTGAACGGGTGCCGCAGCGGCGGCCGTACGGCGATGTCCGCGGTCGCGAGGCGGAGCCCGGCACGCGGCACGGGGTCCTCCACGGCGAGCCGGGCGATCCCGAACGTGGTGCGCATCAGCGCCTCCAGCGACGAGCAGCCGCGGCTCTCGACGTCGGCCACGAGCTGCCGGGCCGCCTTGGCCTGGAGTTCCAGGATCGCTTGGGCGAGGTCCTCCTTGGCCGCGAAGTGGAAGTACAGGGCACCCTTGGTGACCTTCGCATGTGCGACGATATCGCTCAGGCTGGTGGATTCGTAGCCGTGCCGGTCGAACAGGTCGGCGGCGGCCGTAATGATGGTTGCGCGGGTCTGTTCAGCGCGTAATTGCCTCGCCATCCCGGGACCCCTCCTCGCACCTCAAAAGAACAGGACATGCGGTTTGTTTTCAACCCCCTGCATACGATAACTCACCGCACGGGAATGGGAGTCCAGAGGTCCGCGCGCGCGATACGACATGTGCCGGCGGCCCGACAGCGCCGGGCGGCTCCGGGCGGCGGGCTCGGTACCCGTGATCGTCGCGGCACGAGGCGGACGCCCGGTCTCGGACGGACCCGGAGCGGACGCGAAACAGCAGGACCGGTCGGTGCTTTCGCGCCCCCTTGGGACGACGGAAGGGGTGCGGCGCCTGAGGTGACGGCACGGCACCGAGAAGGCCGAGCCGGACGCCGCCCCACGCGGCCGTCGAGCCACCGCGCCGTCGTCCCGCCCTCTCGTCACGCCGTCACGCCGACGGTCCTTCGAACGGGTGACCTGGGAACTTCTCTGCCGTCGCCGGGAGTTCACCGGGCAGCCGGGCGGACCGAGGAGCGCCGTCCGGACGAGGCGATGCGCAAGGGAGTTACGGCATGGTGTTCAAGAGGCTGCTGGGTGCGATCGGGGTCGGCGGCCCCTCGGTGGACACGGTGCTGGACGGCGGCGCCGCGCTGCCCGGCGGCGCCTTGACCGGCCGGGTGCTGCTGCGGGGCGGCGGATCGGCCGTGGACATCGAGCACATCGGCCTGGAGCTGATCGCCCACGTGGAGGCGGAGCACGCGGAGGGCGAGAGCGAGGGAGCGGTCGTCTTCGAGCGGTTCACCGTCGGCGGCGGCTTCCGGCTCGGCGAGGAGGAGGAGCGCGCGCTGCCGTTCAGCGTGCCGCTGCCCTGGGAGACCCCGGTGACCGAGCTGCACGGGCAGCCGCTCGGCATCGCGCTGGGCGTGCGCACGGAGGTCGCGGTGGCCGGCGCCCGGGACAAGGGCGACCTGGACCCGCTGGCCGTCCGTCCGCTGCCCGTGCAGGAGGCGGTGCTGGAGGCCTTCGGCCGCCTGGGCTTCGGCTTCCGGTCGGCCGACCTGGAGTACGGCCGCATCGGTGGGACGGGCCAGCAGTTGCCGTTTTACCAGGAGATCGAGCTGACCCCGGCCCCGCAGTACGCGCACGCGATGAACGAGCTGGAACTGACCTTCCTCGCCGCTCCCGCCGGCGTGGAGGTCGTCCTGGAGGCGGACAAGCGCGGTGGGATGTTCTCCGCGGGGCACGACGCCCTGACCCGGTTCACGGTGCGCCACGAGGACGCGCCGGCCCTGGACTGGCAGGCCGAGGTGGACGGCTGGATCCGCCGGATGACCGAGCACCACGACGCCTACGGCAGCCACGCGGCGTACGGCCACGACGGCGCGCCCGGGATGGGCCACCACTCCGGCCCGGGCCTGGGTACGGCCGTGGCGGCGGGCGCGGCGGGCCTCGCCGTGGGCGTGGTCGGCGGCATGGTGGCCGCGGAGGCCGTGGACGAGATCGGGGACTTCCTCGAAGGGGAGGAGGACGACGCGGACGAGGCCTGACCTCGGCCGGCGGTGCCGCCCGTACGGCGTTGCGGAACACGACTCCCGGCCGATCCGCTAGTTTCTACAGTGCTGTAGAAATTCCGTGGGTGCCGCGAAGGCATCCCACGGCCGTTACGAGGAGTGGACATGGCCCTGTGGGACCGCATCAAGGAGTCGGCGTCGCAGATGCAGACCCAGTTGGTGGCGAAGAAGAACGACCTCAAGAGCGGCGCGTTCCGCGATGCGAGCATGGCGATGTGCGCGCTGGTGGCCGCCGCCGACGGGACGGTGGATCCCGCGGAGCGGCAGCGGGTGGCCCAGCTCATCGCCACGAACGAGGTGTTGCAGAACTTCCCGGCGGACGACCTGAGGCGCCGTTTCGAGGACAACCTGGACAAGCTGACGACCGACTTCGCCTTCGGCAAGGTGAGCGTGCTCCAGGAGATCGCCAAGGCGAAGAAGAAGCCCGCGGAGGCGCGGGCCGTCGTGCAGATCGGCATCGTCATCGGCGGCGCGGACGGCGACTTCGACAAGAGCGAACAGGCCGTGGTGCGTGAGGCGTGCTACGCGCTGGACCTGCCGCCGCACGAGTTCGACCTCTGAGCAGGGGCCGGCAACCCGCCGCGGGTGTTCCCGGGCCCGGGAACACCCGCGGCGGGCCGCGCACCCGCCCGCCGATGACCGTCAGACGAGTCCGGCGGACTTCAGCCAGGCCCGGGCGACGTCCAGCGGGTCCTTCTTCTCCGCCTGCACCTGGGTGTCCAGCTCCAGCAGGGTCTTGGTGTCGAGCTTCGCGGAAACCGCGTTGAGCGCGTCGACGCCCTTCTGCGGCAGCGCGCCCTTGCGGACGAGCGGCTGGACGTTCTGGAAGCCGAAGAGGTTCTTCGGGTCCTTCAGGACGACGAACCTCTCCTTGGTGATATTCGGGTCCGTGGTGAAGATGTCCGCGACCTGGACGGCGTTCTTCTTCAGCGCCGCCAGCGTCAGCGGGCCTCCGGAGTCCAGCGCCTTGAAGGACTTGAACTCCAGGCCGTAGACGGACTTCAGGCCCTCCAGACCCTGCTGCCGGGTCTGGAACTCCGGCGAGCCGCCGATGACCAGGTCCCCCGCGATGTCCTTCAGATCGGCGATGGAGGACTTGTCCGTGAGGTGGTACTTCGCCGCGGTGGCCGCGTTGACCGTGACGGAGTCCTTGGACTGCGCCGGCGCCGGGTCGAGCAGGGTGAGCCGGGAGTCCAGCTTGGCGTTGATGGCCTCCCCGGTCTCCTCAAGGGTCTTCGGGGTGGCCTTCTTGTCCAGGTGGGCCAGCAGGGCGCCGTTGAACTCGGGCATCACCGTGAGGGAGCCGTTCTTGATCAGCCCGTAGGTGGTCTCGCGGCTGCCGATGTTCGGCTTGTACGTGACCTTGATCCCCTTGGCCTTGAGGGCCTCGCCGTAGATGTCGGCGAGCAGGGTGCTCTCGGGAAAGTTGTTGGAACCGACGACC
This sequence comes from Streptomyces nogalater, assembly GCF_039532885.1. NCBI lineage: Bacteria > Bacillati > Actinomycetota > Actinomycetes > Kitasatosporales > Streptomycetaceae > Streptomyces > Streptomyces nogalater. The sequence goes on from NZ_BAAASM010000002.1 coordinate 460,241, forward strand.
ACGCTGTCGCCGTCCGTCTTGCCGCCGGTGAGGGGGTTGTCGGCCGGGTCGTCGCTGGAGGAACAGCCCGCCAGCAGAGCCGTCGCCGCCAGGGCGACCACCGCCGCGCCTCTGCTCCCCCGGATGGACCTGCTGCTATGGGTCTTTGACATCACCCGTCGATCCAAGCCAGCCGCCTCTCGGTCAGTCAAGTGCCCTCGGCAGGCAATCGGCGTCGGTCCGCGTCCGATGCGCGCCGGAGCGGCGGCCGTCAACCGCCGCCGCTGCGGCGCACTCCCGGTGACACGGCGATGCGGGACACCGCCCAGAACACGGCCAGGGTGACGAGGGCGAGTCCGGCGACCAGGGCGGCACCGCCGACGACCTTCTCGTAATCCTTCTGGTAGAGGCCGTCGATGATGTACCGGCCGAGTCCGCCCAGGCTGACGTAGGCGGCGATGGTGGCGGTGGAGACGATCTGGACGGCCGCCGTGCGCAGGCCGCTGAGGATCAGCGGGAGCGCGACCGGCACCTCCACCTGGAACAGCACCCGCGCCTCGGGCATCCCCATGCCCCGGGCGGCGTCCACCGGGGAGGGGTCGACGGAGCGGACCGCCTCGTAGGTGGTGACCAGGATCGGCGGGACGGCGAGCACGACCAGCGGGATCATCACCGGCAGCAGTCCGAGACCGATCCAGATGAACATCAGCACCAGCAGGCCGAAGCTGGGCAGGGCCCGCCCGGCGGTGGCGAGGAACGCCAGGGCGTTGCCGCCCCGGCCGGTGTGACCGGTGAGCAGACCGACGGGCAGACCGATCGCGGCGGCGATCGCCAGGGCTTCCAGGCAGTACCCGACGTGCTCGGCGAACCGGGCGGGAATGCCGTCGTAGCCGTACCAGTGGGCGCTGTCGCTGAAGAAGGCGCGCGCGAAGTCCAGGACGTTCACCGGCCGGCCCCCTTCCGCGGCATCCAGGGCGTGAGCAGGAAGCGGAGGAGGACCAGCGCGGCGTCGGCGAGCATGCCCAGCACCCCGATGGTCAGGACCGCGTTCACGGCCAGGGCGGGGCGGCCGTAGGTCTGGGCGGAGTAGAGCATGTTGCCGAGGGCGCCCTGGTTGCCGATGAGCATGCCGACGCTGACCAGGGAGATGCTGGAGACGGTCGCCACCCGCAGGCCGGCGATGATGGCGGGCACGGCGAGGGGCAACTGGACCTGGAAGTACCGGCGTACGGCACCGAAGCCCATGGCCTGGGCGGCGGCCAGGGTCTCCGGCGGCACCGAGCGGACGCCGTCCACGATCGCCGGGACCAGCACCACCAGGCTGTAGAGCGCGAGCGGGATCATCACCGTGGTCTCGCTCTGGCCGAAGTAGTCGATGAGGACGACGAAGAAGGCGAGCGACGGGATGGCGTACAGGATCGTGGCGATGCCGAGGACGGGCGGGTAGATCCAGCGGAAGCGCACGCACAGCTGCGCCACCGGCAGCGAGACGAGCAGCCCGGCCAGCACCGGCAGCAGGGCCTCGCGCAGATGCAGCCCGACGAGACCGAGCCAGCTCTGCCCGAGGTCGCTCGGGAGGTCGAAGAAGCCGCTCATCGCCCGGCCGCCTCCTCGGCCCGCTCCGCCACCCGGCCGTGGGCGGCCCGGATCGCCTCGCCGATGACCTGCTGGGACACGACACCGACGGCGCGTCCCTCGCCGTCCACCGCGACCGCCCATCCGGTCGGCGAGAGCACGGCCCCGTCCAGCGCGGCCCGCAGCGAGTCGGTACCGGGCAGGAACGGCCGCCCGTAGTCGAGGAGCCGGTCCCGGTCGACGGCGCCGGCGGTGAGCCGTCCGGGCTCGCTCCAGCCGAGCGGCCTGCCGTCGGGGTCGGTGACGAGGAGGTAGGGGGCGGCGGTGGCCCGGGCAGCGAGCGTGCCGGCGTCGGCGTCGGCCGGTACCAGGGGCGCGGTCTGCAACTCCAGCCCGCTGGACGGGAAGAAGGACAGCCGGCGGATGCCGCGGTCGGCGCCGAGGAAGTCCTCCACGAAGGAGTCGGCGGGCGCGCTGAGCAGTTCGGCGGGCGGCGCGAACTGGGCGAGCCGGCCGCCGGTGCGCAGTACGGCGACCCTGGTGCCGAGCTTGATCGCCTCGTCGATGTCGTGCGTGACGAAGACGATCGTCTTGCCCAGCTCCTCCTGGATGCGCAGGAGTTCGTCCTGGAGTCCCTTGCGGACGACCGGGTCGACGGCGGAGAACGGCTCGTCCATCAGCAACACCGGCGGGTCGGCGGCGAGCGCGCGGGCCACGCCGACGCGCTGCTGCTGGCCGCCGGAGAGCTGGTACGGGTAGCGCCCCGCGAGCGTCGCGTCGAGCCCGACCCGTTCCATCAGCTCGGCGGCCCGGGCCCGGGCCTGCCGCCTGCTCCGGCCGAGCAGCCGGGGCACGGTGGCGATGTTGTCGAGGATGGTGCGGTGCGGGAAGAGACCGGCGTTCTGGATGACGTAACCCATCGAACGGCGCAGGGTGTTGACCGGCTGCCGCCGGATGTCCTGGCCGTCGAGGAGGATGCTGCCCTCGGTGGGCTCCACCATCCGGTTGATCATCCGCAGGGTCGTCGTCTTGCCGCAGCCGGAGGGCCCGACGAGGACGGTGATCGCGCGATCCGGTATGTCCAGCGACAGCCGGTCGACCGCGACCGTGCCGTCCGGGTATCGCTTGGTGACTGCATCTATCCGTATCAAAACGCCGCGTACCCTTCGGTCCGACCGCTCTGGGCTGATGCGGGGAGAGTCTAGACCGCGAGTGTTGCGACACCTTGGCAAGGAAAAGGGCGGGTCGCGACCGGGGGCGGGCGGCGGCCGGTGGTACGGGAAGGCTCGTGCGGCCCGGCGCCGTACGCGGTGGCGGTGCCGGCGGGCCGGCCCGGGCACCGGTCCGTCCGCTCGGCGGGGCGCCGGTGTCCCCGAGCCGGTGACCGGCCGGGCAGGGTGCCGTCGCCCCCTGCCCGGCCGGACCGGGCCGCGCCGCCTCAGCCCTCCGCGGGCGCCAGCCGCAGCGAGATCGAGTTGATGCAGTACCGCTGGTCGGTGGGGGTCGGATAGCCCTCACCCGCGAAGACGTGCCCCAGGTGCGAGCCGCAGCGGGCGCACCGGACCTCGGTGCGGACCATGCCATGGGAGCGGTCCTCGACCAGTTCGACGGCGTCGGAGTCCTTCGGGTCGTAGAAGGACGGCCAGCCGCAGTGCGACTCGAACTTGGTGTCGGAGGTGAACAGTTCCGCGCCGCAGGCCCGGCAGGAGTACACCCCCTTGGTCTTGGTGTCGGTGTACTCACCGGTGAAGGCCGGCTCGGTGGCGGCCTGGCGCAGCACGGCGTACTCGGCCTGGGTCAGCTCCGCCCGCCACTGCTCGTCCGGCTTCTCGACGTCGTACGCCATCAGCTCTCAGCCCCTCTTACTGCGCGAGACGGTCCAGGATCAGCGGGCCCAGGTCGGTCACATCGCCCGCGCCCATGGTGAGAACGAGATCACCGGGCTTCGCCATTCCCGCGATCACCGCCGGGATGTCCGCCTTGTCGTGGACGGCGGTCACGTCGGCGCCGGCCGCGCGCGCCGACTCGATGATCAGCTCGCTGGTCACGCCCGGGATCGGGTCCTCGCGGGCCGGGTAGATGTCCAGCACCACCGAGGCGTCGGCGAGGGCCAGCGCCTGCCCCATCTCCTTGCCCAGCTCCTGGGTGCGGGAGAACAGGTGCGGCTGGAAGACGACGAGGATACGGGCGTCGCCGGCGGCACCGCGCATGGCCTCCAGGTCGGCCGTCATCTCGGTCGGGTGGTGGGCGTAGGAGTCGATCACCTGGACGCCGGCCGCCTCGCCCTTGAGCTGGAGGCGCCGCTTGACGCCGGTGTAGGCCGCGAGCGCGGGCGCCAGCTCGGCGGCCGGGATGCCGAGGGCGGCGCCGGCGGTGAGCGCGGCGACCGCGTTGAGCGCGTAGTGGCGGCCCGGCACGGACACGGCGAAGGTCAGCTCCTGCCCGTCCAGCACCACCGTGACCCGGCTCTTCAGCCCCTGCGGGACGATCGACAGCACCCGCACGTCGGCGTCCTCGGCCTCGCCGTAGGTCACCACCCGCACCGCGCCGTCGCGCACCCGCCGGGTCAGCTCCCGGGCGCCCTCGTGGTCGGCGGAGACGACCAGGGTGCCGCCCTCGGTGATCCGGTCCACGAAGGTCTCGAAGGACTCGTGGATCTCGTCGATGGAGGCGTAGTTGGCGTGGTGGTCCAGCTCGACGTTGAGGACGATGGCGACCTCGGGCGCGTACTTGTGGAAGCTGCGGTCCGATTCGTCCGCCTCCGCGACGAAGATGTCGCCCTCGCCGTGCAGCGCGTTGGAGCCGGGCGCGTCCAGGTCGCCGCCGATGGCGTACGACGGCTTCAGGCCCAGCTCGGTCAGGGAGACCGCCAGCATCGAGGTGGTGGTGGTCTTGCCGTGGGTGCCGGCCACGGCGATCGGCCGCAGCCCCGTCATCAGCGCGGCGAGCGCGTCGGAGCGGTGCACCACCGGGATCCCCAGCCCGGCGGCGCGGACCAGCTCCGGGTTGTCCTCGCGGATCGCCGACGACACCACGACACAGCTCGCGTCGTCGGCGAGGTGCCCGGCCGCGTGTCCGATGTGCACGGTGACGCCCAGCGCCCGGAGCGCCTCGGCGGTCGCGGACTCCTTGGCGTCGCTGCCGGCCACCTCGGCCCCGCGCTGGGCCAGGATCTTCGCGATTCCCGACATCCCGGCGCCGCCGATGCCGATGAAGTGCGGTCGGTCCATGGCGGTAGGAAGGCCGGGTGCCATGCGTTTCTCCCCAGAGACGGTACGAGCTAGAGCAGGCCTAGCCTATGCGCTGGAGCACCCCTCGCCCCGCAAGGGGCACGGGGCCACCGGCTCGGGGACACCGGGCCGTGTCGTAGGCGGGGTCGCCGGATCGGGGGCGCGGGGCCGTCTCGTACGCGGAGCCGCCGGCTCGAAGGGCGCGGGGCCGTCTCGTACGCGGAGCCGCCGGCTCGAAAGGCGCGGGCCGCGGCGTGGGCGCGGTCGGCCACGGCGTGCGCGCCCCACCCCCGACGGGACCCGCGCCTACGCCTTGCTGTGCGAGAACAGCTTGAGCACCGGCACCCCCACCTTGTGCCGTGCCCGCGAAGCCCAGTCGCGGTGGAAGAACTCCTCCACGTAGTGCGGGTCGGTCAGCACGATCACCTCGTCCGCGCCCACCTCGGCGACCAGCGCCTTCAGCGCGTCGAGCGGGTGGTCCTCGACCAGCCGCCCCGCCGCCTCGCTCCCCGCGGAGCGCAGCGCCTGGAGCGACACGTCGAGGGCCTGCTGCCCCACGCTCCGCGCCTCGTGGCCCTCCGGGGTCTCGCCCTCCCGCACCGCCTCGTCGAGTTCGCCGAGCGCGATGTCGTCGATGGCCCGCAGCAGCCGGTCCGCCTGCTCGCCGCGCGGCTGGAGCAGGACGTGGAAGGAGACGGGCTCGTCTCCGTGCAAGGTGGTGACGAACTCCACGTCGGCGGACGTCAGGGCCTTCTCGATCATCAGAACGCTTGTGAACACCAGGCGCCTCTTCTCCTTAGAGGGCCCGGCAGGGCCCCTGCGGAAACCATCCTTCCCCGTGATCGCACGGGTACTGCCGCATTCAGTCTGCCCGGCGGAAGCTAACCGGAACGACTGATTCCGTTGATTTCAAGGCCGACGGTAGCGCCCGAACAGGAATCCGTCCTCCTCCAGCAGGGACACGAGGTCGAACCGGTGCGGAACGGCGACCGCGGGCCCCCCGGCGATGCGCTGCGCGTCGCCCGCCGTCAGCGTCGGCGAGACCGTCAGGCACAGCTCGTCCAGCACCTCTGCGGCGATCAGCTGGCCGAGCAGCCGGGGGCCGCCCTCGGTGAGCAGCCGGGTGTGCCCGAGACCGGCGAGGACCTCGACCGCTCGGGCGGGCTCCACGCCCGCGCCCTCCCCGGCGACCAGCACCCGGGCGCCGGCCTTCTCGGCGGCGGCGACCCGGTCGGGGGCGGCGGCGGCTCCGGTGAGGACCAGCGTCGGGACCGGGGGCGAGGTGAACAGGGGCAGCGTGAAGTCCAGGTCCAGGCTCGCGCTGACGATCGCGATCGCGGGCACCGGGGCCTGTCCGGCGGCCGCGCGCGCCCCGGCGAACTCGGCGCGCACCCGGGCGGGGCGGTAGCCCTCCTGCCGTACCGTTTCCGCACCGACGAGCACGACGTCCGCGAGCGCCCGCAGCGTGCCGAAGATCCGCATGTCGGCGGCGCTGGAGAGGGGCTTGGAGTGGCCGTCGTGGTGGGCGGCGCCGTCGAGGGAGGAGACCATGTTGGCCCGCAGCCACGGCCGCGGGGCGCCCGGCGCGGGGTCCGGGTAGGCGTAGGCGGCGGCCAGCTCGGCGAGGTCCCACTCCCGGTCCACGGCCGCGGCGGGTACGACCGGTCCCCCGGCGGCCGGTGCTCCCCCCTCGGCGCGGGCCTGGGCTGCTGTTTCTTCGGTCACAGGGAAGAGGCGTCGCATTCGTGCAGTGTGACACGGCGCTTAGCATGGATAACCGTGTCCTCCTCCAGCACCGCCCCCGGTTCCGGCCCCCTGACCGACGCGGGCCCCCTCTCCCTGTGCGCCCGCGAGCCGCACGTGCCCGCGGACCGGCTGGTCGCCGAGATGGTGCCACCGCCGCGCTTCGACTCGGTCCGCTTCGCCACGTACATCCCGGACCCCAAGCAGCCCAGCCAGACGGAGGCCGTCCAGGTCCTGGAGGGCTTCGCCGCCGGTCTGGGCGGGCCGCGGGCGTCCGGCACCGGCCGGCGCGGCCTGTTCGGGTTCGGCAGGGCGAAGGCGCCCAAGACCCCGGCCGGCCCGCGCGGGGTGTACCTGGACGGCGGCTACGGCGTCGGCAAGACCCATCTGCTGGCCTCCCTGTGGCACGCCGCCCCGGCGGAGCCGTCCCGCAAGGCGTTCGGCACCTTCGTGGAGCTGACCAACCTGGTCGGCGCGCTCGGCTTCCAGCAGACGGTGCGCACGCTGTCCGGGCACAGCCTGCTGTGCATCGACGAGTTCGAGCTGGACGACCCCGGCGACACAGTCCTGGTGTCGACGCTGCTCGGCAAGCTGGTCGAGGCGGGCGTGGCGCTCGCCGCCACCTCCAACACGCTGCCCGGCAAGCTGGGCGAGGGGCGCTTCGCCGCCGCCGACTTCCTGCGCGAGATCCAGGGGCTGTCGGCCCACTTCCGCACCCTGCGCATCGACGGCGAGGACTACCGCCACCGCGGCCTGCCCGAGGCACCGGCGCCCTTCTCCGACGAGGAGGTCATGAAGACGGCGTTCGCCACCGAGGGCGCCTCGCTGGACGACTTCCCGAGCCTGCTGGAGCACCTGGCCAAGGTGCACCCGAGCCGGTACGGCGCGCTGACCGACGGGGTGCGGGCGGTGTGCCTGACCGGTGTGCGGCCCGTGCCGGACCAGTCGACGGCGCTGCGGCTGGTGGTCCTCGCCGACAGGCTCTACGACCGCGAGGTGCCGGTGCTGGCCTCGGGGCTGCCGTTCGACCGGCTGTTCAGCGAGGAGATGCTGAACGGCGGTTACCGCAAGAAGTACTTCCGCGCCATATCCCGGCTCACCGCGCTGGCCCGGGACGCGAAGGGTCTGATCGGCGCGTAGCCGACGTCATCCAATACCGAATCAACTACTGCGGGTCAAGGGCCAGTTCAGGCCACTTGACCCGCATTTTTTACGCTCTCTCAGCCCGTTAACCTCCAGTTAACCCAGCAAAGGTCTTTACACGGCTAAGGTGTTTCTTGACCATCCATTGACCAAGCCTTGGTCTAGACTAGAAACATGAACATGGCGGAGGGGGGGCTCATGTTCCGCAGCACAGCCGTACGCGGGCTGCTCGCCGCCCTCGCCGCGGTATTGCTCGCACTCCAGCTCCGCGCGAGCACGGGAGCCTTCGCATCCGCGCATACGTTCGGTCAGACGCTGACCAAAGCGGAGACCGGAATTGTTCCCTCCGTGCGCTCGGCGCGCGCCGGGGCGGACGCGGTCCGGGCCCCGGGACGCACGGACGTCCCCATGGGCGTGCCGCATCTGCGCGACCGGCATCGCGGCCCGGGGGCCGGGGGGTCCCAAGAAGACGCCCCGGTATCCGGCCGGGCGGCCGGAGTGGGCCCGGCGGAACCGCCCGACGGTCCGCATCGCCCCTCCACCAGAGCTTTGAGAGCCCATACCCCGGCAGCGCTTCAGGTCTTCCGCTGCTGAGGCCGGGCCGCTCGTACCCGCCCCCCACGACCATCGTTCGAGTCCGACGCGCCAGGAAGGCGCGCCAGGAGGAACCCACACACATGCAGCCCCTCATCGACAACGCCCGTACCTTCGGACAACGCCCTGAGGAGTTCGCCAAGCTCGCCGAAGGCCAGTCCCCGCAGGTCCTGTTCATCACCTGCTCCGACTCCCGGGTCGTCCCCGCCCTGATCACAGGCGCCCGGCCCGGCGAGCTGTTCGAGCTGCGCACCGCGGGCAACATCGTCCCGCCCTACGCCTCCGAGCACCCCACCAGCGAGGCGGCCACCATCGAGTACGCCGTGGAGGTGCTCGGCGTCCGCGACATCGTGGTCTGCGGCCACTCCCACTGCGGCGCCGTCGGCGCCCTGGTGCGCGGCGACGACCTCACCGCCGTCCCGGCCGTGCGCGACTGGCTGGCCTCCGCCACCCCGCGTCCGTCCGGCAAGCCCGAGGACCCGGAGGTCGCCGAGGGCGTGCAGAGCCATGTCCTCACCCAGCTGCTGCGGCTGCGCTCGTACCCCTGCGTCGAGCGGAAGCTGGCCGGGGGCGAACTGAGCCTGCACGCCTGGTACTACGAAGTGCACACCGGCACGGTACGGACGCACCGCCCGCAGACCGACGGTTTCGAGGTCCTGTGAGTCCGCCGATGACCGACAACCGCACTCTGATATCCCGTTTCCCGCACCTGAAGGAGGACTTCGCCGCCTCGCTCGTCGTCTTCCTGGTCGCCGTCCCGCTGTGCGTGGGCGTGTCCGTCGCCTCCGGGGCACCGGCCGAACTCGGCCTGGTGACCGGCATCGTGGGCGGCCTCGTCACCGGACTGATGCGCGGCAGCAGCCTCCAGGTGTCGGGACCGGCCGCCGGCATGACCGTGCTCGTCTACGAGGCGGTGCAGGAGTTCGGCCTGCCGGTGCTCGGCGTGATCGTGCTCGCCTCCGGTGTCATCCAGGTCGCCATGGGCCTGCTGCGGCTGGGCCGTTACTTCCGTGCCATCTCCGTCTCCGTCGTGGAGGGGATGCTGGCCGGCATCGGCCTGGTGATCATCGCCGGGCAGCTCTACCCGGCGATGGCCGCGAAGGCCCCCGACTCCGGTCTGGACAAGATCGCCGACCTGCCCGGCACGTTCGTGGACGCCTTCGGCGACTCCGGCGCCCTGTCCTCGCTGGCGGTGGCCGCGGGCACCATCGCGGTGCTGCTGTTGTGGAAGCACGCCCCGGAGAAGGTGCGCACGGTGCCCGGCCCGCTCGCCGCGGTGGGGCTCGCCACGCTGGCCGTGTTCGCGCTGGACCTGCCCGTGGCCACGGTCGAGGTCAAGGGCCTGCTCGGCTCCATCCAGCCGCCGCCGCTGAGCGCCTTCGGCGAACTGGCCGGCATCGGGCTGCTGGGCACGGTCGTCGCGTTCACCCTGATCGCGTCCGCCGAGTCCCTGTTCAGCGCGGCGGCCGTGGACCGGCTGCACAACGGGCCGCGCACCGAGTACAACAAGGAGCTCATCGCCCAGGGCACCGGCAACATGGTGTGCGGGGCGCTCGGCGCGCTGCCGATGACGGCGGTGATCGTGCGCAGCGCGGCCAACGTCCAGGCCGGCGCCCGTACGAAGGCGTCCCGGGTCCTGCACGGCGCGTGGCTGCTGCTGTTCGCGGCGCTGCTGCCCGACGTGCTCGCCTACATCCCGATCCCGGCCCTCGCGGGCATCCTGATCCACGCGGGCGCCAAGCTGATCCCCGTGCGCTCGCTGGGCTCGCTGTGGCGCGAGCACCGGGGGGAAGCGGTGGTCCTCGCCGTCACCGCCGTCTCCATCGTCGCGGTCAGCATGTTCGAGGGCGTGCTCATCGGTCTGGCGCTGGCGGTGGTGAAGTCCGCCTGGGAGGCCTCGCAGGTCAGGCTGGACGTCGTGGTGGACGAGGGGGCGGGCCCGATCGAGGCGCGTCTGACGGGCAACGCCACCTTCCTGCGGCTGCCGAAGATCCTGGACAGCCTGGAGTCGCTGCCGCAGGACCGTCCGGTCCGGCTCGACCTGTCCGGGCTGCACCATCTGGACCACGCCTGCCGGCTGGCCCTGGACAACTGGGCCGAACGGCACAGCGCGGCCGGGACCGATCCGGTGAAGCTGGTCACAGCCGCCTGAGAGCCCTCCCGTGGGGCCGGGACGCCGGAACCTCTCGGCTTCCCGGCCCCACGGGCCTATCGTGGCAACAGCAGACAAAACCGACCTCTGGGCGAGGAGGTCACCATGGTCGAGGACCTTCTGGTGGCCATTGCGGCGGCGGGCTCCGCCGGTGTCGTGTATCTGGCGTCGGCGGTTCGGGTGATCAAGCAGTACGAACGCGGGGTGCTCTTCCGGCTCGGCCGGGTCAGCGGGGACGTACGGCCGCCGGGCCTGAACCTGATCATTCCCTTCGTGGACCGGCTGCAGAAGGTCAACATGCAGATCGTGACGCTGCCGGTCCCGGCCCAGGAGGGCATCACCCGGGACAACGTCACCGTCCGGGTGGACGCGGTGGTCTACTTCCGGGTGGTCGACGCGGCGAGCGCCCTGGTGAAGGTCGAGGACTACAAGTTCGCGGTGTCGCAGATGGCGCAGACGTCGCTGCGTTCGATCATCGGCAAGAGCGACCTGGACGATCTGCTCTCCGACCGCGAGAAGCTCAACCAGGGGCTGGAGCTGATGATCGACAGCCCGGCGGTGGGCTGGGGCATCCAGGTCGACCGGGTGGAGATCAAGGACGTGTCCCTGCCGGACACCATGAAGCGGTCGATGGCCCGCCAGGCCGAGGCGGACCGGGAGCGCCGGGCCAGGATCATCAACGCGGACGCCGAGCTCCAGGCGTCGAAGAAGCTCGCCGAGGCCGCCCAGCAGATGTCCGAGACGCCGACCGCGCTCCAGCTGCGGCTGCTGCAGACGGTGATGGCGGTGGCGGCCGAGAAGAACTCCACGCTGGTGCTGCCGATCCCGGTGGAACTGCTGCACTTCCTGGAGCGCGGCGCCCGGCCGTCCGGCCCGGACCAGGACCAGGGCCCCGCACCGCGGCACACCGGCGACGGACCCCAGCGGCACACCGACAGCGGCCCGCTGCCCGCCGACAGCGATCCGCGGCGCACCGGCGGCACACCGCAGCTCCCGGTGACCGGCGTCGGCGGCGCCCCCCAGGCGCCGTGACCGGCACCCGGCCCACGCGTTCCCGACGCGCCGCGGCTGTGAGCCGGGGCGGCCTGGGTACCCGGCGGGCATGCGTGAGCAGCGGAAGGTCACCGATTCGTACTGGTTGCACACCGCTCCCGGGCCGGACCACCCCGCCCTGGACGCGGATCTCGACGTGGACGTGGCCGTCGTCGGGGCGGGCATCGCCGGGCTGAGCACCGCCCACGCGCTGGCCCGGGCCGGGCGGCGGGTGGCGGTGCTGGAGGCCGGCCGGGCGGCGGCCGGGGTCACCGGCTACACCACCGCCAAGCTGACCGCCCAGCACACCCTGGTCTACGACCGGCTGCGGCGCACCCGGGGCCCGGACGGCGCCCGGCTGTACGCCCGTTCGCAGTCGGAGGCGATCGAGCACGCGGCGGAGCTGGTGGCGGAGCTGGACATCGACTGCGAGTGGGAGACCCGGGACGCCTACACCTATGTCCGCAACCGGTCGCGGGTGGCGGAGGTCCAAGCGGAGGCGGACGCCGCCCGGGAGGCGGGGCTGCCGGCGTCGTTCACCACGGAAACCGGGCTGCCGTTCCCGGTGGCGGGCGCGGTCCGGGTGACCGGGCAGGCGCAGTTCCACCCGGTCAAGTACCTGCGGGCGGTCACCGAGGACCTGCTGCGGCTCGGCGGCCGGGTGTACGAGCACACGCGGGTGACCGGGCTGACGGAGGACGAGCGGTGCCGGCTGACGACCGAGGCGGGCCCCGTGGTGACCGCCCGGGACGTGGTGATCGCCACCCACTATCCGGTGTTCGACCGGGCGCTGCTGTTCACCCGGCTCTCCCCGCGCCGGGAACTGGTCGTGGCCGGGCCGCTGGGCGACGGCCCGGATCCGGACGGCATGTACATCACCCCGGACGAGAACACCCGCTCGGTGCGCACCGCCCCCTACGGTCCGGACGGGCGGCGGCTGCTGGTGGTCACCGGGGAGCACTTCACCCCCGGCACCGGCGACCCGGGGGCCGGGTTCGACCGGCTGGCCGCCTGGGCGGAGACGCACTTCCCCGGGGTGACCCTGGACCACGCCTGGGCCACCCAGGACAACGAGTCCACCGACACCGTCCCGCTGGTCGGCCCCTTCCATCCGGCCGCCCGGCACACCTATGTCGCCACCGGCTTCGGCGGCTGGGGCCTGAGCAACGGGATCATGGCCGGGCTGCTGCTCACCGCGCTGATCACCGGCCGGGACTGTCTCTGGCGGGAGCTGTACGACCCGCGCCGGCTGAAGTCGGTGGTCCGCGAGGCGCCGTCGCTGCTGAAGACCCAGGCGGAGGTGGCCCGGCACTTCGTCGGCGACCGGCTGAAGCAGCCGGGCTCGGTGGCGGACCTGGCGCCCGGCGACGGCACGCTGGTCCGCTCCGGCGGCGAGCGGCTCGCCGTGCACCGCGACGAGGAGGGCGCCCTGCACGCGGTGTCCGCGCGCTGCACCCACCTCGGCTGTCTGGTCTCGTTCAACCGCGCCGAGCGCGCCTGGGAGTGCCCCTGCCACGGCTCGCGGTTCGCGGTGGACGGCTCGGTGCTCCAGGGCCCGGCAACCAAGCCGCTGGAGCGGCGCGAAGTGGAATGACGGCGGGTAACCACCCTCCGGGCGGGTGAGGACACCGCAACACCGGACACATATAGACATATAAACTGATATTCAGCCCTATTTTCGTAGGGTGATTCCACCAGCACGTCGTCTCCTGGCCCTCTGCCTCCTGGGCGCGGCGCTCACCGCCTGCGGCACCGCGCCACAGGAGCGCCCCGCCTCCCCCGCCTCCCGCTCCCCCTCACCCTCCCCCTCCCGGGCGCCGGTGCTCGCGCCGGGCCCGGGCGGGCTGACCCCGGTCTTCGAACACGGCCCGCGCAGCCGGGGCAGGACGGTCGCGCTCACCTTCGACGCCGACATGACCGCCGACCAGGGACCCCGCGCGGCCTCGGGTGAGCGCTTCGACAACCCGGGACTGATCCGGGCGCTGCGCGAACTGAAGGTGCCGGCGACGGTCTTCATGACCGGCAGCTGGGCCGACCAGTACCCGGCCGAGGCCCGCGATCTCGGCCGCGACCCGGGCTTCGAGGTGGCCAACCACTCCTGGAGCCACTACGCGTTCACCGCCGACTGCTACGGCCTGCCGACCGTGGACGCCGGCCGGATGCGGGCGGACGTCCAGCGGGCGTACGCCTCCCTGCGCGCGGCCGGTGTCCCGCACCCGATGCCGTACTTCCGTTTCCCCGGCGGCTGTTACGACCAGCGGGCACTGCGCGAGCTCAGCGGGCTCGGGGTGACCGCCGTGCAGTGGGACGTGGTCGGCGGCGACGCGTTCGCCACGGACGCCGACGCGGTGGCCCGGCAGGTGCTCGACGGGGTGAAGCCGGGCTCGGTGGTCGTACTGCACTGCACCCGCAGCGCCGCCCCGACCACCGAGCGGGTGGTGCGCACGGTCGTACCGGAGCTGCGCGAGCGCGGCTACCGCTTCGTGAAGGTCTCCGAGCTGATCGGCGAGGCCGGCCCCGGCCGCTGACCCACGCTCGACAGCCGCCGTCCTACGCTGAAGACATGAGCGACGAGGACTACTGCAGCATCGCCGAGGCGGCCCGGCCCCCCAAGGCGGACGGCCCGCCGTACGCGGACTGTGTGCTGTGCCGGGAGCCGACCGAGTACCCGGAGTCGTACAAGGGCATCACGCTGTGCCCGGTGTGCGAGTGGCAGGAGGCCCAGCGCACCGCCTGCTCAGGGTGACCGGCACTGCCGGTGAGCCGGACCGCGGCGGCGCGGGCGGCCGGCCGTGGGCAGGGCCGCGCCCGCCGGCGGCGGCAGCGGCACCGGCGCCCGCCCGCTGTGCGAGCCGGCCACCAGGCCGCTGACGGCGGCCTGCGCCGGGGAGCCGGACGCCACCACCGCGAGCAGCCCGCCGAGCAGCCTCGCGGGCACCGCGCGCCCGGTGCAGCGCACCACCGGCGTGCCGGTGGGCGCGCCGACGGCCGTGCCGAGCAGGGCGCGGACGAGCGCGGCCGACAGCCCGGCGGTGGCGCCTGCGCCGACGGCACGCGCACCCGGTGACCGGTGCTCGCCGGATCGCTGATCAGGGTCACCGCCACGAGGACGGTCACGCCCGGCAGCACGGCCGTGAGCGGCGCGGTCGGCAGGCAGGCGAGACGCAGCCGGGCAAAACCGCGCGCGGCGGCGACGCGGGCCCGGGCCGCAGACGGCTCACCGGTCCGGCGCGGCGCGCCCGGCTCCGGTCTCGGCTCTTCGGGCAAGCCCCCCCCCCGCGCCTTGGCGGGGACCGCGCGTTGATCGGCGCGTCGGCGGGTTCGTAGGCTGGGCTCCCGTGAGCCACGATCCCGCCCCCGCCAGTGCCCGCCCTCCGAGCTCCGGGTCCGATCCCCGTGACGAGACGCCGCAGTACGTGCTGCCGCTCGTCGTACGCATCGAGCGGAGCGCCCCGCCCGCCCGCACCGACGCGCTCCAGACGGCCGCCCGGGCCGTGCTCGTCCTGCTCGGTGACGAGCGGGCGCACGGCGACGGGGAGTGGGCCGAGGCGGTGCGGAACTGGGAGGACGCGCGGATCCGCAAGGTGGTCCGGCGGGCCCGGGGCGCCGAGTGGCGGCGTGCCGAGGCGCTGCCCGGGATCACGCTGACCGGCAAGTCGGCGGAGGTCCGGGTATTCCCGCCGATCCCGCTGGACGGCTGGCCCAAGGACCTGGCGAAGCTCCAGGTGTCGGGCACCGAGCTGGACGACCCGGAGCCGCCCGTCGCCGCCGATCCGGCGCAGCCGGTGCTCTGGCTCAACCCGGACCTGGAGATGTCCGCGGGCAAGGCGATGGCCCAGGCCGGGCACGGCGCCCAGCTGGCCTGGTGGGCGCTGTCCGACGCGGAGCGCGCCGTGTGGCGGGACGCGGGCTTCCCCCTGGCCGTCCGCACCGCCGACCCCGCCGACTGGGCCCGGCTGACCACCGCCGGACTCCCCTTGGTCCGCGACGCCGGCTTCACGGAGATCGCACCGGGCTCCTGCACGGTGGTGGCGGACCACCCGGCACTGCGGCGGCCGGCTTCGTAGGTGATCGTCGCCCGCGCGCCCGACGGGACGCCGACGCTCGGCCACGCCGAATCCGGGCGGCCACGGTGGGGCCGGACTGCCACGGTGGGGCCGGACTGCCACGATGGGGCCGGACTGCCACGGCGCGCGCCCGTCGGCGGGCCGGCACCGGGCCTCAGGGGTGTGGGCGCTCCGTCCGGCTCGTTTCAGATCCCCTGCTCGTGCAGTCGCCGTCCCCGCCGACATCGGTGGTGGGCGTCCCGGCCGGGGCCGTCGGGGGACAGTGCCGGGTCGGGGTGGGGAGTGCAGCCGGTGTCCTGCCAGATGCCCGTGCTGTGGAACCAGTGGTCGGTCGCCAGGAGGTCGAGGTCGTGGGTGCCGTGCCCGTGTGCGCGCAGGTGGGTCCTGGCCTGCTCCAGGCCGACGTTCCGGTGGGGCAGGGACAGCCCGGCCTCGCGGGCGAAGTGCCGCAGGAGGGTGCGGGCGGAGACGGGGACCGGGTGGTTGGCGTGGTAGACGCGAGCGCGCAGGGCCTGTGACGGAGCCGTGGCCGCGGCCACGGTGAGGCGTGCGAGGTCGTCGACGGTGATGACGGAGTGCAGGCTGCGCCAGTCGTCGACGGTGAACGGCAGTGCGCGGGCCAGCCGGGTGATGCCCGGGCCGACCCATCGGTCGCCCGCCCCGTGCACCAGGTGCGGGCGCAGCACGGTGCCCTCGGCGGCGAGTACGGCGTCCTCCGCCTCGGCGCGGCTACGGGAGGCGGCGGAGACGGGGGCGCGGCGCAGCTCCTCCACGGTCGCGTCGCGGAACGGACCGCGGCCGTAGACCGCGGCGGTGCTGACGTAGACGATGCGGCGCACGCCCGCGCGGGCGGCTTCCCGGACCAGGGCCTTGGTCCCGGCGGCGT
The DNA here is from genome assembly GCF_039532885.1 of Streptomyces nogalater. Classification (NCBI taxonomy): domain Bacteria; kingdom Bacillati; phylum Actinomycetota; class Actinomycetes; order Kitasatosporales; family Streptomycetaceae; genus Streptomyces; species Streptomyces nogalater. The sequence goes on from NZ_BAAASM010000002.1 coordinate 476,642, forward strand.
TGACGGCCGCACACGACTCGGGCGGGCCCGCGACGCAGGAGGAGCAGTGCACGAGGACGTCCACGTCCGCGCAGACACCGGTGAGGGTGGCCGGGTCGGTCACATCGCCCGTGACGACAGTGGCATGCGCCGGGGCGGGTGCCGGAACGCTGTGGTGGCGCAGCAGGCGCAGTCGCGCGTCGGGGTGGGCGCGTGCGGCCCAGCGGGTCACCCGGCTGCCGATGAAGCCGCTCGCCCCGGTGATCAGGATGGTGGTCATAAGAGGCCCCCGCGCCGGTCCTGGGTGCGGACGGGGGACCGGAGGGTGAGCGTCGCGGAGAAGGTCTCGTCACCGTCCTGGACACCCCGCACGCGGACGCGCGGACCGGACCCGGCGGAGTGGATGTGTTCCGCCTCGATGTAGCAGGGCGAGCCGAATTCGACGTATCTGGTGAAGACGCTGTCCATCGCGATCGGGGTCTGCCGGTGGGAAGCGCAGCACAGGGCCTGGGCGGCCTGTCGTGCGGCCTCCAGGAGGACCATGCCGGGGACGTGGTCCACGGGATGGTCGAAGAGGATCGGGTGTGTGGTGTCCGCGCGCAGTTGCCAGCGGCCCGGGCGGCCGGCCGCGGCGAGGACGACGTCGTGCGGATGGTCACGGCCGACGTCCCGCGGGGGCAGTGCCTGGGGCAGTGGCAGGGCCGTTCGCGGTGCTCCGGCACGCAGCCGCCGGTAGACGGCGGGCGAGGCGCAGCCGAAGGCGGCCTCGGCCTCGGCGACGGGGCGGCGGTCCCGCAGGAGGACCGCGTGGTACCGCATGCGGGACAGGTGGCCGGAGCGGTAGGTGACGTCATCGCAGGTGATCTTGAGTTCGACGTCGGCGGGGGTGGAGCCGATGCGCAGGCCTTCTTCGGTGGCGGAGTACGACAGGCTCTGCAACAGGAACTGGTGGCCGAACGGAACCTGGTACTCGGCATGGGCGAGAAGGGCGCCGGTCTGGCGGACCGTCTCGGCCAGCAGCAGCGGGTCGAGACGCCCTGCCACGGGTGTGAAGAAGGCGTGGGTGCGGGGCCACTGCGCGGCGACGGTGAACGAGTCGGGGCCGTCCGCCCGCCAGCCGGTGAGAAAGACCTCGGCGACCGCCGCCCGGTGGACGTACTGGCGGGGCACGGTGGCGGTCAGAGCCAGCAGATCGTCGTCGCTCAGCGGCGTCCACGTCCGCTCGGCAAGGGTGGTGCGGTCGGCGACGAGGGAGGTGCGGGCGAGGGTCGGAACAGGGTGGAGCGTCACCTTGATCTCCTCTTGACCTTTGTCCTGACAACTGTGTCCTGACAACGCAAGGGGTCCGGGCCGCAGCAGGACCGGACCTGCCGCCGGTAACATACAGACCGATCTGTCTGTACTTCAACAGGCATCTTGGGAGTGCACAGTGGCGCAGCAGGAACGAGCGCTTCAGACCCGGCGACAGCTCGTGGAGGCGGCGGCCTCCGTATTCGCCGAACGGGGCTACGACGGGGCCAGCACCGGGGAGATCCTCACCCGGGCGGGATTCACGCGCGGGGCGATGTATCACCATTTCGCCTCCAAGGAGGCCATCGCCCAGGAAGTGGTGGCGGCTCAGATCGAGGCTCTGCGCCCGCCGAAGACCAGCGTGCGGCTACAGGCCGCGATCGACATCACGCTGACCTACGCGCGACTGCTGCAGACCAGCGACGTGCTGAGGGCGGCGGTCCGGCTCACGGTCGAGGAGACCTCCTTCTCGCAGAGCAGGACGGCGCCCTACCAGTGGGCCCTGGACGTCATCGAGAACGTGCTGCGCGAGGCCGACGCGGGCGGTGAGCTGCTGCCGGGCACGCCGATCCCGGATCTCGCCCAGCTCATCGTGGGGTCGTTCACCGGTATCCAGCTGCTGTCGAACCTGGTCAGCGGCCGTGACGATCTGCTGCACCGGGTGTCGGTGATGTGGAACCTGCTGTTGCCGGGCATCGCCGTGCCGGGTGTCCTGCGGCGGCTCGACACGCACGAGGAACGCGGTCACCGTCTGGGCGGGACGCAGGGCGACGCGGACGCCGTGTGACGCGCGCCGGGGGGATTCCCCCCGGCGCCCACCGGCTTCGGGCCGCGGCGACAGCGGGCGGACACCGGTCCGGCCGCCTCCGGGCCAGGCGGCCCCCAGGTCAGGTCGCCTCCGGGCCAGGCGCCCCCCGGATCAGGCCGCCGGATCAGGCGACCTCCGGATCAGGCCGCCTCGGATCAGGCGGCCCCCAGGTCAGATCGCCGCCGGGTCAGGTCACCTCCAGGCCAGGCGCCCCCCCCGGATCAGGCCGCCTCCGGGCCAGGCGGCCGCCGGATCAGGCGGCCCCTAGGTCAGGTGGCCTCCGGCTGCGCCAGCGCGCGGCCGAGCTGTCGCCACAGGCCGACGGATTCCGCGAGGTGCCACCACCACGGGTCCCGCCGGCCCAGCGCCTCCAGACCGCCGAACACGCTGACGACCAACGTGGCCGCCAGCGCCGGACCCGGCGAGGAGGCGGCCGTTCGCTGTTCACGCGCGATGCGCCGGCGCACCAGGCAGGTGAACTGCCTCTGCAAGGCGGCGACTTCCTCGGGATCGAGGAGCGCCAGACCGGACCGGAGCACCACGTCCTGGCGCAGCCGCCGGAACAGCTCCTCCGCGAGTCGGCACAGGGCCTCCGCGACCGGCCTCCGGTCGGCCACGAAGTGCCGCACCAGCAGGCGCAGCGTCCCCCGTGCCTCGTCGCGCAGGGCCCGCAGCAGGTCCTGCTTGCCGGAGAAGTGATGACTGAGGGCGCCCCGGCTGACGCCCGCCCTGCGGCAGACCCCGCTCATGCTGGCGTCGCCGGTTCGGTCCACTTCGTAGGCGGCCGCCAGCACCAGGGCGCTCCGGGTCCGGTGGCCGCGAGCCTGAGTCGGCATATCGAATACGGGTCGGTCGGTTCGGAATGATGCGGTGGCGATCAGTCGGCCCCGGGAGCCGCCAGGACCCCGCCGCGCCCCCAGAACGCGGGGTCCGTCTCCCGGATGATCACCGTGACGGCCTCCTCGGGACAGCCGGCCCCTTCGGCGACCGCCTCGGTGACCTTCTTCACGGTCGTCGCGCGGGTGTCGGCGGAGCTGCCGCGCCACCAGTCGATCGTCACCACAGGCATGGGAGGTCCTTTCGTGTCTCGTCGCTCACTGAGGTGGCCCGCCCATAACAGGCAGACCGATCTGTTTGTTATTCTCTGAGTGCGTAGCTCTCCGCACGGCTGTCCTCGCCGTGTCCGCACAGCCGGCCAGGCCGTGGCGTCACGGGCGGACCGCGTGCCCCTTCGATTTCGATCAGGGAGTGTTCGTGCATTCAGTCGGGATCGCGCGTAAGGATCATGCCGCCGTACGCAGTGGCCACCGGCAAACCACGGCCCTCCACGCTGTGGGAGGTGCCCTGCCGTCGCCCCGCGTCGAGACGGTAGGACGGCCGTCCCTGGAGGGTGAACTGGACGCCGTCGAGGCGGTGCTCACTCGTGCCCAGGCGGCCCTGAAGGAACAGCTCGCCCGCGCGCGCAGCCTGCGGCGCGAACTCGCGGAGGTGCCCCGGCTCGCACCGGTGCCCACGGAGCCGGGACGCGAGCTGGTGCTGAGTGCCCGTCGCGAGGTGTGGGTGGCACTGGCCCCTCCCCCCTCGCTCGCCTGCCTGAAGGACGCCGAGGCCCAGTTCGCGGACCTGACCTCCCAGGGTGTGGCGCTGCGCGCCCTGTACCCGCGCACCGTCCTCGCCGTCGACGGCGGCGCGGAGCACCTGGAACGGACGGCGGAGCTCGGTGTGGAGTGCCGCATGGTGGACATCCAGCAGGTCTTCACCGCCGTGGTCGACCAGGAGCTTGTCTTCATGGCCGCGGGACTGCGCCCGGGCGAGGAGGGTGAGACGGTCTTCCGTGCGCCCCAGGAGGTCGCCCTGCTGAGACAGTCGTTCGAGCAGACCTGGTGCTCGGCCCGGCGGGTGCACCCCGGCTCCCGGACGCGGCAGCGGCTGACGGCGGAGCAGCTGACGATGCTGCGCCTGATGAACTCCGGTGTGAAGGACGAGAAGATCGCCCGGCTGCTGGGCGTCTCCTCCCGGACCCTGAGCCGTCTGATGGCCGGCGCGATGGAGGAACTGGAGGCCCGCAGCCGGTTCGAGGCGGGGGCTCGCGCCGCGGAGCTCGGCCTGCTGAGCTGACCCGGGCCGGTCACGGTCTGGGCGTCTGCGTCGCCTCGGCGCCGGCCGGCGCCGAGGCGACGGCCTGGCGCAGAGCCTGGCGCAGATGCCAGACGAGGTTCTTCAGCTCCGTCTTGCTCGGGCTGGAGGAGAAAGCCGAATCCGCCGCCTCCAGCACACGCAGCGCGCGGCCCACATCCAGCCCTTCGCTCTTTGCCTGCTCCGTTTCCATTCCTTTCTCTCTCCTTTCCTGACTCGTTCTTCCGGCACGGTATCTTTCTCTCTTCCTCCTGATCCCTTCCGGGAGGAGGAGTTCCCTCGCCGAGACGATTACCCACGTCTTCATCCAAGCATCCGGGAATGTTCCGTGAGGGCCTGTTGGCCAGTGCCGGACAGGCGGGTATTCGCCATTGACACCTCGCTCGAACTGCGCGGACAGCTGTCAGGGAAACGCCAGGCGACTCTTCGCCACTCAGCGCGGTGGACAAGCAATACGCCGACCGAACACGATGGTGACCACGCGATCGGAATTCACCCAACGAGTCGGAGGTTGCCCCGGTGAACGGGACCGTGAACGAATTGATCGAACTCGGCGAAGAAGTGGCCACGGCGCTGTCCGAACGCCGCCCGGTGGTCGCGCTGGAATCCACGGTCATCGCCCACGGAATGGCCTATCCGGGCAATGTGGAGACGGCCCGGGCCATCGAGCAGGCGGTTCGCTCGGCCGGCGCCGTGCCCGCCACCATCGGTATCGCGGACGGCCGCTTCGTCGTCGGGATGGACGACAAGAGGATCGAGCAGTTCGCCACCACGCAGGGTGTGCCCAAGGTCAGCAGCCGGGACATCGGCCCGGTGCTCGCCGGCGGCGGCCTCGGCGCCACCACCGTCGCCTCCAGCCTGGTCGCCGCCGACCTGGCGGGCATCCCGGTGTTCTCCACCGCCGGCATCGGCGGCGTCCACCGCGGGGCGCAGACCACCTTCGACATCTCCGCCGACCTGGTGCAGTTCACCCGTAGCCGGGTCGCGGTGGTGTGCGCCGGCGCCAAGAGCATCCTCGACCTCGGGCTGACCCTGGAGTACCTGGAGACGCTCGGCGTCCCCGTCATGGGTTACCGGTGCGACGACTTCCCCGCCTTCTACTGCCGCTCCTCCGGCTTCCGCAACCCGCAGCGGATCGACGACCTCGCCGCCATCGCGCGGGCCCTGCGCGCGCACTGGGCCGCGGGTCTGCCCGGCGGCGCCCTGGTCACCCACCCGATCGCCGAGGCGGACGCCCTCGATGCGCAGGCCATGGAAGAGGTCATCGAGCGGGCCCTGGCCGACGCCGACGCGGAAGGCGTCACGGGACCGGCCATCACCCCGTATCTGATGAAGGCCGTCTCGCGGGCCACCGAGGGCCGCAGCGCGGCCGCCAACCGGGCGGTGCTCATCTCCACGGCGGCCGTCGCGGGTGAACTCGCCGTCGCCTACGCGCGGCAGGCCGGCGTCACGGGAGGGGAGGACCGGTGATCCAGGCGGCCGTCTTCGACCTGGACGGAACCCTCGCCGACACCCCGGCCGCGATCGGCCGGCTGCTGACGCGGGTGTGCGCGGAGTACGGGGCGGACGTCACCGAGGCACAGGTGGCACCGACCATCGGCAAGCCGCTGGAGCCCTCCGTCGCCGCGCTGCTCGGGCGGGCGGTGGACGACCCGGTCACCGCGCGGGCGGTGACCCGCTACCGGGAGCTGTTCGACGCCGACGTCCTCAGCGCGGGACCCGCCCTGTTGTACGAGGGGGTCGCCGAGGGGCTGCGGGAGCTGCGGGAGCGAGGGCTGCCGCTGGCCGTGGGCACGTCGAAGATCTCCGCCAGCGCCGAGAAGCTCCTTGCCGCCACCGGGATCCGTGAGCTGTTCGGCCCGGTCGTCGGCAACGACATGGTGCGGCGCGGCAAGCCCGACCCGGAGATGGGGCTGCGGGCCGCGAGTGACCTGGGTGTGCCGGCCGAGCGGTGTGCCTACATCGGTGACACCAGTACTGACATGCGCATGGCTATCAGTGCGGGGATGCTGCCGGTCGCGGTCACCTACGGCGTCGGCGCCGAGACCGAGCTCATCGACGGCGGCGCGCTGATCTGCCGGTCCTTCGGTGAAGTCGTACAAACCCTGTCGGAACACGTCCCGGCCGACCCGGTCCGTGCCTGAGGCACGGAACGAGACGCCGGGAGAAAGCACAGTCATGACCACAGAAGCAACGTCGGAAAACCCGACCGGCGCGATGGCCGCCGCCCAGAGCGCTCCCGAACCGGCCGACAACAAGATCAGCGGCCGACAGGCATGGGCCCTGGCGGTCCTGGGCTGCGGCTTGTTCCTCGCCACCCTCGACCTCTCCATCGTCTACGTGGCCCTGCCCAGCATCGGCGAGGACCTGGCGCTGGCCGAGAGCAAGCTCCAGTGGATCGTCAGCGGCTACGCCATCTTCTTCGCCGGGTTCCTCCTGGTGGGGGGACGCACCGGGGACCGCTTCGGCGCCCGCAGGGTCTTCCTCGGCGCCACCGCGCTCTTCGGAGCCAGCTCACTGGCGGCCGCGCTCACCCAGGACTTCACCACGCTCGTCGTCGCCCGCGCCCTGCAGGGCATCGGGGCCGGACTGCTCGACCCGGCCACCCTGGGACTGATCCAGCAGGTCTTCCCGCCCGGCCCCAAGCGGAACCGCGCCATGGCCGTATGGGGCGCCGTGGGAGCGATCGGCCTGGTCGGCGGTGTCGCCCTCGGCGGGCTGCTGACGACGGTGTCGTGGCAGTGGGTGTTCCTCGTGAACGTACCGATCGCCGCCGCGGTCATCGTCGCCGGTCTCTTCCTGCTGCCCGGCCGCCGCGCCGACGCGGCCGCGCCGACGCCGCTGAACGCGCTGAGCGGCGTCCTCGGCACCGGCGCGATCCTCCTGCTCGTGCTCGGCCTGACCCGCCTCGGCGACGCGGGCTGGTCCGACCCCGCCACCCTGGTCGGCCTGGCCGGCTTCGTGGTGCTGGCCGCCCTGTGGGTGGTGCGCGAGCGGACCAGCGCCAGCCCCCTGATCGCCCGTGAGCTGTGGCGCACCCGTTCGCTCATGGTGGCCTGTGCGGTGGACGCCTGCTACGTGCTCAGCATCGGCGTGGAGTTCTTCCTCGTCACGCTGTTCCTCCAGGACCAGCAGGGCTTCAGCCCCCTCGCCGCCGGGCTGGGCTTCCTGCCGCTGACGGTGACCGTGATCATCGGCAACGCCGTCACGGACCGGCTCGTCGGGCGGCACGGGCCGCGGACCATGGTGATGGGCGGGCTGCTGCTCGCCGCGATCGGCCTCGGGCTGCTCGCGGTCGGGGTCCACAGCGACAGCTACGCGATCGGTGTGCTGCCCGGGCTGCTGCTGTCCGGACTGGGCAACGGCATCGCCTTCCCGGCCATGTTCATCGCGGCCACCTCCGAGATCCCCGGGGAGAACCAGGGCGTCGGCGCGGCGCTGGTGACCACCACGCAGAACGTCTTCCAGGCGCTCGGGCTCGCCGTCCTGGTCATCCTCCTCGGCGCGCATCCCGGCATCGGCAACTTCACGACCACCTTCGCCGCCACCGGCGCCATGGCCCTGCTCGGCACCTTGGTCGCCGCCGCCGGCCTGCGCGGCCCGCTGGCCGGCAAGGCGGGCTGAGCATCCGCCCCACGCACGGCACGACGTCGTCCACCCGCCGCCGCGGTGCCGGTGCGGCCACCCGGCCGCACCGGGCGGAACCCTCGCCGCGGCGGCCGCGTCCGGGGGCCTGTCCTCCGCATAGGCCCCCGGCAGGACGCCCCCGCCCCGCCGGCGCCCCGCCGCCGGCCTTCGGAAAGGAACCCGAGAAGCACCATGGAGATCCTCGCCAGCCGCATCGTCATCCGTCCCACCGACCCCGAGGCGTCCCGCCGCTTCTACCGTGATCAGCTGGAGCTGGCGGTCTACCAGGAGTTCGGCAGCGGTCCCGAACGCGGCACCGTCTTCCACCTGGGGGGCGGATTCCTCGAACTCGTCGGCCGGTCCCCGACGCCGCCGACCGACCAGCCCGCCATGTGGCTGCAGGTCCGCAGCCTTGCCGCGACCCGCGCCCGGCTGCTCGCCAACGGCGTCACCCCGGCCCGTGACGCGCGGGTCGAACCCTGGGGACTGTGGGAGATGCACCTCAGCGACCCCGACGGAGTGCGCATCTACGTCGTCGAGGTCCCCCAGAACCACCCCTTCCGCCACGGCGTTCCGGCCCCCGACACGCCGGCGCCCACCCCCCTCGAAGAGCAGATCGCTCTCATAGAGGCAGGCAGGTGACCATGTCGCTCTACATACGCACCTCCTCGGAGGACACTCCCGAACAGCGCCCGGGCGACCGGCGGGATGCGCGGACCCGCCCCGACGAGTCCTACCTGGGCACCCCCGAGCAGGCCGAACAGGTTCCCATCGGCACCAACGTCTGCAGGATGCTCGTACCCACCCACGCCACCGGCGGCAGGCTCGGCCTGTTCTCGCTGTCCATGCCCCCGAACGGTCCGTACGCCTCTCCTCACTTCCACAAGGAGATGACCGAGCTGTTCGTGGTCCTGTCCGGTGAGGTGACCCTGACACGAGGGGAGACACCGGTGACGGCCCGGCCCGGTACGGCCCTCTACGTTCCCCCGGGTACCCCGCACGGCTTCGCGAACGTCTCCGACACGCCTGCCGAGTTGCTGATCGCGTTCATGCCCGGCCGTCACCGCGAGGACTTCTTCCGCGGGCTGGCCGACCTGCTGAACCGGGACGTCGTCCCCGGCGAGCAGGAACTGGAGGAATTCGCCGAGCGGTTCGACCAGTACCGGTACCGCTCCTGACGGGCCTGACAATCGGGGGGAAATTCCATGCCGCGCATCTTCGCGCCGACGGACTCCGGGGAACCGGCGTCCGCCGAACCGGCAATCGGCAAAGCGACGTTCAGCAGACTTCCGTCCCTGACCGGCATGCGGTTCATCGCCGCCCTGCTGGTCTTCGCCACCCACATATCCGCCAATCGGCTCTTCGCCTCACAGGCCGCCGACGACGGCCTGGCCGCCGTGCTCGGCCGGGCCGGATGGCTCGGCGTCAGCTTCTTCTTCGTCCTCAGCGGCTTCATCCTGACCTGGTCCGCCCGCCCCGCCGACACGGTGCGCGGCTTCTGGCGCCGCCGGATCGCCAAGATCTACCCCAACCACCTGGCCACCCTCGTGGCCGCGCTGATCCTGATGGCGGCCGTCGGGCAGACCATCAGGCCCTCGGCCACCGCGGCGAACCTGCTGCTGCTCAACACCTGGGTGCCCCTCGTCGGCATCTACGACAGCCCCAACGGGCTGAGCTGGTCGCTCTGTTGCGAGCTGGCCTTCTACCTCGCGTTCCCGCTCCTGCACCGTCTCGTGGTGCGCATCCCGTCCACCCGGCTGTGGTCGTGGACGGCCGCGGTGGCGCTCCTCGTCATCGCCGTGCCCTTCCTGGCGCTGGCGCTGCCCACCGCACCGGTCACCCCGTGGGCCCCCGACATCCCGTTCTGGCACTACTGGCTGGCCTACAGCCTGCCCCCGGTACGGATGCTGGAGTTCGTCCTGGGCATCCTCGTGGCCCGCACCGTCCTCACCGGCCGCTGGATCGGGCCGGGCCCCGTGACGGCGACGCTGCTCACCCTGGCCGCCTACGGCGTGATGACCGTGGCGCCGGCCGAGTTCGCCATGGCGGCCGTCCCCGCCGTACCGCTGGCCCTGCTGATCGCGGCCGTCGCCACGGCGGACGTCACGGGCGCACCGTCACCGCTGCGGTCGGCGGCCATGGTGCGGCTGGGCGAGCTCTCCTTCGCCTTCTACATGGTCCACGAGCTGATCATCCGTTACGGTCTGCGGGCCCTGGGACACCACTGGAGCGCCGCCGGGGGTCTCGCCCTGACAGCGGGCCTGTTCAGCGCGTCACTGGGGTGCGCCTGGCTGCTCCACCGGTACGTGGAGGTGCCCGCGATGCGCCGCTGGGGCAGCCCGCGCCGCCCCGCGCCCGCCGCCGCGGACGTCCCGCCTCCGGCGCGGCAGCCCGGCCCGGACCAGCGCCGGGACCCGGACACCCCGGTGCCGGCCCCTAGGTGACCGGCGGATCCCAACCGCCGCTCTTTGCGAGAACTGCGTATCGCGGCCCGTATCCGCCTGCCGTGAAACGACTCCCTCACGACAAGGAACAGTCATGTACACAACAGCAACGCGCGGCACCGTCATACCCGCCGGCACGCTCACCTTCACCTCCACCGGGCAAGGAGTGGCCACCGCCACCGCGGTCGGCACCCATCTCGGCGCCCGCATCGTCCGCCTGGACGTCGTCCGTATCGCCGCGGGCCGCAGCTGGGCACTCGCCGAGGCCTCCGGCGAGGAGAACGTCATGGTGGTCTTCGCCGGCCACGCAACCGCGGCCTCGGGAGCGCACACCCGCGAGGTCACCCGGGGCGACGCCGTCTACTCGCCCACGGGCGACACCCTGGAGATGACGGCGGCCGGTGCGGACGTCACCGTCTACCTCTGGCGCAGCCGACTGCTCCCCGGCCGCCGACCCGGCGCCGCCCCGGCCCGCTTCAGCCGCCTGTGGAACACCGACACCCAGCTCACCGGCTTCACCGGCACCGGCCAGGCCCCCGCCTCCCGGCGCACCGCCCCCATGAACTTCCTGTTCTGGCCGGGCACCGGCAGCCCGCAGCTGTGCCTGCACTGCGGCTGCATGCAGGCCGGCGAGTACTTCAACGTCCATGTCCATCCCGAGAGCGAGGAGGCCTTCATCGTCTTCGAGGGAACCGGACAGCTCCACCTGGACGGCGAGTGGATCGACGCCGCCCCCGGCGACGTGCTCTTCGCTCCGCCCGGAGTGCCGCACGGCACCCGGCACCCCGCCACCGACCCTGCCGCCCCGCGTTTCGCCACCTGCGGCGGTCCCACCCCCTTCGACCCGGTGCTCTACCAGCGCGCCGGACTGTCCACCGAGGTGAAGTGATCATCATGTGCAGGATATTCGGCCACTTCGACAGCCAGGCCACGGTGCACGAGCTCAGGACCGTCGCGGCGCTGCAGCGCCACGGCGGCCCGGACGCCCAGTACATCACCACGGGCGAGACCTGGGGCCTGGGCAACAACCGGCTCGCCATCATGGACCTCGACGGAGGCGACCAGCCCTACGTCCTCGACGGCATCGTCGTCGTCTTCAACGGCGAGATCTACAACCACCACGAACTGCGCCGCATGCTGACCGCCCGCGGCCACCGCTTCCCCGATCTGTGCGACGGATCGATTCTGCCCGCGCTGTACGCCGAGTACGGCACGGCGTTCACCGAACACCTCGACGGCATGTACGCGGTGGCCGTCGTCGATCTGCGCGGCGAGCCGAAACTCGTGCTCGCCACCGACGACATGGGCATGAAACCGCTCTACTACCACTGGAACGCCGCCGAACGGCACCTCTACTTCGCCTCCGAACTGCCCGCCCTGCTGTCCTTCCGCGCGGTCCAGGCCCGGGCCTGGGAGCCGGGACTGGACGCCTACCTGGCCACCAAGACGCCGTTCAGCGAGCAGACCATGTTCGACGGCATCCAGGTCCTGCCGCCCGCCGCCACCGCGGAGGTCACCCGCGGCAACGGGCTGCGCGTGCGGATACGGGACACCTCCGTCCCGCCGGCGGACCCCGGCCCCGAGGAGGCCGCCGAGCGAGTCCGCGAGCTGCTGCGCGAGGAGGTCCACCGCCTGACCCGGGCCGACGTACCGGTCTGCGCCATCACCAGCGGCGGGCTCGACTCCAGCCTGGTGACCGCCCTGGCCGCCGAACGGGTCGGGGACCTGCACAGCTTCAACATCGCCTACCGCGGAACCTGGCCGGCCGACGAGCGGGGCTTCGCCCAAGAGGTCGCCACCCGCCACGGCACCCACCACCACCAGGTCGAGATAGACCCCGCGGACTTCCCCGACCTGCTGTCGGACGTGGTGTGGCACCTGGGCCAGCCGAACGCCGACCCCATCACCCTGAGCACCTACGCGCTGTTCCGGGCCGTCCACCGGGCCGGGTTCAAGGTGGCGGTCACCGGGGACGCGGCCGACGAACTCTTCGGCGGCTACGACCGGATCAAGGCCGCGTTGAAGGCCGGCGCCGGCCACGACTGGGTGCCCGCCTACGTCCGCGCGCTCGCCGCCGTCCCCCGCGAACGGCGGCTGGGGCTGTACTCCGACGACTACCGGCACTTCATCACCGCGCACGGCACCGCCGAGGACCATCTCGCGCAGGCGCTCACCTCCTCGCCGCACGACCGGCTGACGGCGATCACCGGCGTCGAGATCGGCCGCCGGCTGCCGGCCTACCACCTGCGCCGGGTCGACCACCTGTCCATGGCCTCCTCGGTCGAGGTGCGCCTGCCCTTCTGCCAGCCCGCCCTGGTGCGCTACGCCCGCTCCCTGCCCGCCGCGCTCAAGGTCGAGGGCGATCACGTCAAGAAGGTCCTGTACGCGGCGGCCGGCGGGCTGCTGCCCGACTCGGTCCTCAACCGGCCCAAGCAGCCCTTCACCTTGCCGATCACCGCCATGCTCTCCGACGGCCAGCGGCTGATGGAGTTCGCCCGGGACATGCTGGCGCCGGCCCGGCTGCGCCGCCACGGCCGGCTCGACCCGGACGCGGTGCAGGCCCTCCTGCGCACCCAGAGCACCACCCCGACCGACGCCTCCGCCCTGGCCGTGTGGTCCCTGCTCATCCACGAGCTGTGGCTCGACCAGTTCCACGCCGCGACTCCCCGCAACCGACACGAGGTACTCGCATGATCGCCTATCTCGCCCAGGCCACCGGCGCCCCCACCCCCACGCTGGTTGTGGACGCCGGCCTCGTTCCGCCGGACGAACCAGACATACGCGCGGTCCTCACCACCGTCCGCTCCTGGCTGGCCGCCAACGGCCATCACGACGTACTGAAGTTCGCCCTCGTCACACCCTCCGCCCACCCGCTGTTCGACCTGGACTACCGCTTCGTGCAAGGGCTGCCCGACGGCCCGGGCCACTTCGACTTCCGCGGCTCCTGCGGGCATTCGATCCTCTCCTCGGTACTGGCCGCCGACACACTCGGCTGGCTGCCCGGACTCGCCCCCGGCAGCCGGGTCAGGGTCCGGGTCCTCAACAACGGCGACCACGTGGTCTGCGAGGTGGACGAGGCCCGCCGCGACGGCGGCACGTTCACCGTCCACTTCGTCCAGGACTCCGACCGTGCACTGGAGGAACTGCTGCTGACCGGGCATGCCCGGGACCTGCTGCTCACCCCGTCCGGCCTGCACGAGGCGTCCTTGGTGGCCACCGGCAACCCGTACGTCTTCGTCGACGCCGAGTCCCTCGGACTGTCCAGCCAGCAGGAGCTGTTCGAGGCCGGCGAGGAAACCTATGAACGGCTGCAGCAGATCCGCACCGCGGCCGCCACCACCCTGGGCTGGCCGCCGGAAAGCGTCTTCCCCAAGATCGCGGCGGTCGGATCGTACGAGCCGGGCCGCCTGGCCGTGCGGGCCATCTCCGTGCCCAGCTGGCACCCCACCCTCGCGCTGACCGGCGCCACCTGCCTCGCGGCGGCCGCCGCGATCCCCGGAACCGTCCCCGCCGGACTGCTGGAGCGGGCCGGAGCCGGGCTGGACGACATCGTCGTCGACACCCCGCGAAGCACCACGCGGATCGCCGCCTCCCTGGGAACCACGGCCGACGCCCGCTCCGCCCTGCTGTGGGTCAGCGTCGGCGACAAGCACGCCCACCTGCGCGGCCCCGCCAAGATCCCCGAACTGAGCACCTACCTCTACCAGGAGGCACCCTCATGGCAGCCCGCGAGCGCCTGACGTCCGTCCACGACCACCGCGTGGTCCTGCGCCGGGACTATCCCGGACTCGACGAGGCCCTGCGCCGCGACGCGACGACCGCCGACGTGGCCGGCCGGCTGAGCGACGAGGTCCTGGCCCAACTGCGCTCCAGCGGCATCCTGGCGGCGGCGGTACCCGCGGCGTACGGCGGTCTGGGCGCCGACGCCGCCACCACCAACGACCTCATCCGGCAGGTGGCCGCCGCCGACCCGTCCGTGGCGATCATCCTCTTCCAGCACTACGCCGTCACCGCCCGCATCAGCGAGTGGGCCACCGAGGAGCAGAAGCGGCGCTTCCTGCCCCCGCTCGCCACCGGCGAGTGGATCGCGGCCTCCGCCTGGAGCGAGAGCGGTGCCGGCGCCGACAAACGCAACCTGTCCACCACCGCGGACCGCACTGCCACGGGCTGGTCCCTGAACGGGGCCAAGACCTTCACCACGGGAGCCGGCCTGGCCCAGCTCTACCTGGTCCTGGCCCAGACCTCCGCCCCCGGCGGCGACGACGGCATCTATGGCAGCGACGGACAGACGTTCTTCCTCATCGAGGCCGACCGGCCGGGGCTGATCGCCGATACCGGGATGGACCTCGTCGGCATGCGCGCCTCGGCAACCGGCTTCGTCGAACTCCACGGCTGCCGGGTCCCCCTGGACAACGTCCTCGGCCCCGTGGGCCAGGCGGCCCGGATCATCGCCGGCGTACGGCAGTCCGGTGCCACTCTCGGCGCCGTCTCCGTCGGCATCGCCGAGGCCGCCTGGGAACTCGCGCTCACCCACGCGCGCCGCCGGGGCCTGGACCGGGCGCAGGCGGTCCGCCACCGCCTGGCCGACCTGGCCGCCCAGGTGGAGAGCGCCCGTGCGCTGGTCGAACGTGCCGGGCGCCGGGAGAGCTCCGACCCCGGCACCACCACCCTGCTGTCCAAGCTCCACGCCTCCCGTACGGGTGAGCAGGTCTGCCTGGAGGCACAGCGCCTCCTGGGCAGCGCCGGCTATCTGCGCGACCACCCCCTGAACCGGCTGGCCCGGGACGCCCGCGCCGTCGGTCTGATGGGCCCCACCAACGACCTGACCCGAGAGCTGGTGAGCATGCCATGGAACACCTGACCTCCTACGACCTGCTCGTCACCAACGCCCGCCTGGTCACGCCCGAAGGAGTGCGCACCGGCGCCCTCGCCGTGGCCGGCGGCCGCATCGCCCGGATCCTGTCCGCCGACGCGCCGCTGCCGGCAGCGACCCGGACGCTGGACGCCGCCGGCCGGTACGTGCTGCCCGGTGTCATCGACTCCCACGTCCACTTCCGCACCCCGGGCCTGACCCACAAGGAGACCTGGCACCACGGCAGCCGGGCCGCCGCGGCCGGCGGAGTCACCACCGTCATCGACATGCCCAACACCGAACCGCCGCTGCACAGCCTCGAACTGGCCTACGCCAAGGCCGAGATGATCTCCGGGCAGTCCCTGGTCGACTACCGGTTCCACTTCGGGGTGCGCGAGGACACCGTCGACGTGCTGCGCGACCTCACTCCGCGCGTCGCCACCTCCGTCAAGGTGTTCATGACCGGACACCACACCGCTCCGTCGGTGATCCGTGACCCGGCCGTCCTGGACCGCATCTTCGCTGTCGCCGCCGAGCGAGACCTGCGCCTGGTCCTGCACGCGGAGGACGACGGTGTCTTCTCCCTGCTCGACACCCACCGCCCCGCACCCGACTCGTACGGCGCCTACGAACCCCACCGGCCCCGCAGCGGCGGCATCGTCGCCGTCGCCAAGGTGATCGACCTGGTCCGCCGCCACGGCACCGCGGCGCACGTCCTGCACGTCTCCTCGGCCGAGGAGAGCGACATGCTGTCGGCCGCCGGTGCCGCGGGACTGCCCGTCACCTACGAGACCACCCCGCACCACCTCTCCTTCACCGCCTCCGATACGCGCCGGCTCGGTGCGCGTATCCGGCTGAGCCCGGCGATCCGGGAGGAGCGCGACCAGGAGTGCCTGTGGCGGGCCGTCGTGTCGGACCAGATCACCACGCTGGGCAGCGACCACGCGCCCCACACCCCGCAGGAGAAGGTCCGGCCCGCCCCGGACGCGCCGCCCGGCTTGCCCGGCGTACAGGAACTGCTCACCGCCGTCTTCACCGGGCTGGTGCGCCGCTTCCCGCACGTCCCCCTCGACGACCACATGATGCTGCTGTCCCGGCTGTGCGCCGCCAGGCCGGCCGCGCTCTTCGGCCTGGACGAGCGCAAAGGCGCCCTGACGGAGGGCCGGGACGCCGACTTCGTCGTCTTCGACCCCTCCGCCAACTGGCTGATGTCCTCCCGCGAGGCCCACACCAAGAACACGTGGTCGGCTTACGAGGGCTGGACCTTCACCGGCCATGTGGACCTCACCGTCCGCCGCGGCGCGGTCATCTGGGACTCCCACGACTTCGGCGACCCCGACGGCCAGTGGCTGGACGCCCGCCCGCTGAGGCTTCACACGGCGCGCCCGGCCACCGTCTGAGGACGGCACACCGGCTCCGTCCCCTGTCGCAACGGAAGAGACCACGATGCCCATCGACCGCACCGTCTTCACCCACGCCATGGCCCAGGTGCCCGCCCCCGTCACCGTTGTCACCACGGTCACCCCCGAAGGACGGCGTCACGGATTCACCGCGAGCTCCTTCTGCTCCCTGTCCGCCGACCCGCCCCTGATCCTGGTCTGCCTGGCGAAAACCGCGTCCTCCCACGAGGCGTTCCTCCGCACCCCGCACTTCATGGTCAACCTGCTGGGCGCGGACCACCACGGCGTCGCCCAGCGCTTCGCCACCCCCGACCGGGACAAGTTCGCCGACGGCCCGATGCTCACCAGCGAACTCGGACTGCCCGGGCTGCCCGACGCCACCGTCCGCCTGGCCTGCGCCGTCCACTCGATCCTCGACGGCGGCGACCACAGCATCCTCATCGGGCAAGTGGAACAGGCGGCCGTCCTCGAACAGCCCCCGCTGGTCTACCACAACCGCCAATACGCGACCCCCCGCCCGCGCTCCCTGGCGGGCGCCCCGTGAGCACCGGGAGGGGCCGGCTCCCACGGGGGCCGGCCCCTCCCGGTGACCCGAGGGCGACAGCACCAGGAGCTCGCGCTCCGTCCCGTCCGGGCCTCCGTGGCCACCCGAAGCTCAAATGTTGCTCTGAACGCGTCGGGGCGGGGGTTCGCGGGCCGGTGGCGGGGCCATATCCCCCTCACTCGACGCACGGGTACGGGCCGAGGAGGGGGAGGCACCATGCGGCTGGGGACCGGTATCGGCTGGCGGCCGGAGATCGCGGACGCCGTGGAGGCGATGGCGGGCATCGACTGGGTGGAGGTCGTGGCGGAGAACGTCTGCCCCGGCCATCTCCCCCCGTCGCTGCTGCGGCTGCGCGAGCGCGGTGTGCCGGTGGTGCCGCACGGCGTCTCCCTCGGCCTGGGCGGCGCGGACCGCCCCGACGAGGGGCGGCTGACGGCGCTCGCCGAGCGCGCGGAGGCCCTCGGCTCCCCGCTGGTCACCGAGCACATCGCCTTCGTCCGGGCGGGCGGGACGCTCACCGCGTCCCCCCGCCTGGAGGCCGGTCATCTGCTGCCCGTGCCTCGCACCCGGGACGCGCTGGACGTGCTGTGCGAGAACGTCCGTATCGCCCAGGACGCGCTGCCGGTGCCGCTGGCCCTGGAGAACATCGCCGCGCTGTTCTCCTGGCCGGGCGAGGAGCTGACGGAGGGGCAGTTCCTGTCCGAGCTGGTCGAACGGACCGGGGTGCGGCTGCTGATCGACGTGGCCAACCTGCACACCAACCACGTCAACCGGGGCGAGGACCCGGCCGAGGCGCTGGCCGCGCTGCCGGTGGAGGCGATCGCCTACGTCCATGTCGCGGGCGGCTTCGAGCGCGACGGCGTCTGGCACGACAGCCACGCGCACCCCGTGTCCCGCCCGGTGCTCGACATCCTGACCGGCCTCGCCACCCGGGTCGCCCCGCCCGGGGTCCTGCTGGAGCGGGACGAGAACTTCCCCGAACCGGAGGAGCTGGCGCGGGAGTTGGCGTCCATCCGGGAGGCGGTGGCGGCCGGGCGCGGGCTCGCCGGGGAGCGGGCGGCGGAGTGTACGGCGGTGAGGGGCGCCGGCGCCGGGGCGGGGGGTGTCGGTGTCCTGGTGCGGCCGGTGGCCGGTGTGCGCGAGCGGCTCGGGGTGGCGCAGACCGCCGTGCTGTCGGCGCTGGTGGCGGGGACACCGGTGCCGGAGGGGTTCGACCGCGTCCGGATGGGGGTGCAGGCGCGGGCGCTCGCGGCGAAGCGGGCGGGCGTGGTGGCGAAGGTGGCGCCCGAGCTGCCGGTGATCCTGGGGGCGGGGTACCGGGAGGTGTTCCTTGAGTACGCCCGCCGGCGTCCGATGCGGGGCGGCTACCGCCAGGACGCGCTGGACTTCGCCGGCCACCTGTTGAAACTGGGCCGGCCCGGGGACGCCCGCGCCCGCCGCGCCCTCCGTGACTGGTGGCTGGACCGGGCGGGCCCGGCGCCCAGGAAGCGGGGCTTCCTGACGCGGGTACTGCGGCGGCGCGCCCACCAGTCGCCCTGAGCCGGTACCGGTCATGCCGGCGTCGGCGTGGCCCCTGACCAGCGGGGAAAACGGAACGTCACAGACCGGCAACGGTGCGTCCGGATAGTGAACAGAGCATGGCGTTCACCCGGACCCCTGACATACAAACAGCTCATGTTCTGGGTCCTTCTCCTCCTGCTGGCCTGGGCTTTCGCCGGTACGGCCTGCGCCCGCCTCTGCCTGGCGGCCATACGCGCGGACATACCAGGCATCTCGGATGCATCCGACGCGCCCGCAGCCGGCGAGCGTGATCTGACGCTGTACGAGGCGGCGTTCCTCTCCGGCGGCCCGGCGCGGGTCGCCGATGTGGCCCTCGTCTCCATGGCCCGCCAGCGCCGGCTGCTGCTCGCGCACACCGGCTGGGCCACGGTCGTGGACCCGCGGGGCCGCGACGAGATCGAACAGTCCGTCATAGGAGCCATCGGACCCGACGGGCAGTCGCCGATCGCTCCGGTGCGGACCCGGGCGGCCGACGCGGAGGCCGTGCGCCGCCTGGCCGACGGCCTGCTGCACGCGGGGCTCGCGGTGCCCGAGGGCTCGGACACGACGGTGGCGTCCGCCGTCCGGCACGTGCGCGTCGCCGCGCTCGCCGTGGCGGCGCTCGGTACGACGGCCCTGCTGCTGCCCGGTGACACCGGCACACCGCGCCCGCTGGTGGGCGCGTGGTTCGCGCTGCCCCTCATCCTGACGCTGAGCAGCCTGGCCATCGCCCGGTTCGAGGTGCACCCCTACTCGCCCTGGGCCTCCCCGGCCGGTCAGCGGCTGCTGCGCCCGCTGACCGGGAAACCGGCCGGGGACGAACGGTCGTTCCTCACCTCCGTCGCGGTACGGGGCATCCGCGCGATCGGCGAGCCGGAGCTGCGCGCCGCCTTCACCCACCGCGACCAGCCCTTGCGCGAGTAACCGGAAGCATCCGCGGCACCGGGGGCGCGGAAGGCGCCGGGGGCGCACAGGGGGCATTGGCGCCGACACCGGCCGGGCGGTCCTTGCCTTCCCCCACAGCCGTACCAAATATCCCTTGTGTTCGCGCCGGGCCGTGGCAGCCGTGCCATCGCCGCCGCGCGCCGAAGGGATACGCGATGAGAGCTGCCGCCCTTTACCCGGCCGTCGGCGCCCTGCTGCTGACCACCCTGGCCGCGGCCCCGGCCGGCGGCGCGCCCGGCTCCCCGTACGCCCCGCGGGCCCCGCACGCCCCCGCCGCCCCCGGTGCGGCCGAGCTGCGCGGCACCGCGGTGGCCGCGGCCCGCGCCCGGGCGGCCGGCATCGACTTCGGTCCGTGTCCGGCGGCCGAGGTGCCCGGGGCACCGGCCGGTGTGCGGTGCGGCACGGTGAGCGTCCCGCTGGACTACGCCCACCCGGACGGCAAGCAGATCAAGCTGACCGTCAGCCGGGCCCTGGCCACCCAGAAGGACCCGCACAACAGCAAGCGGAAGATCCCCCGGCAGGGCGCCCTGGTCTTCAACCCGGGCGGCCCCGGCGCCTCCGGCATGTACTTCCCGCTGGCCGGCACGGTTCCGGGCTGGCAGCGGATCGCCGCCGGCTACGACCTGGTCGGCTACGCCCCGCGCGGGGTGGGCCGCTCGGCGCCGCTGTCCTGCGAGGACCCCGAACGCTTCCTCAAGGCGCCCACCGCGGCGCCGACGCACCCGTCGGAGGCGTACAAGCGGGAGCGCGTCGCGCAGGCGAAGGCGTACGCGCGCGGCTGCGCCCAGCGGTCCGGGAGCCGGCTGCGCTTCTACACCTCGCTGAACAACGCCCGGGACCTGGACGTGCTGCGCGCCGCGCTGGGCGAGGACCGGCTGACCTTCCTGGGCGCCTCGTACGGCACCTACTTCGGCGCGCTGTACGCGGCGATGTTCCCCTCCCATGTGCGGCGCATGGTGCTGGACGCGGCGGTGGACCCGGACCCGCGGAAGATCTGGTACCACAGCAACCTGGAGCAGTCGGCGGCGTTCGAGGACCGCTGGGCGGACTTCCGGGAGTGGATCGCCCTGCACGACGACGTGTACCGGCTCGGCACCACGTCCACGGCGGTGCAGCGCGGCTACGACACCGCACGCGAGCGGCTGGCCGCGAAGGCGGCGGGCGGGAAGGTGGGCCCCGGTCAGCTGCAGAACGCGTTCCTGACCGCCGGGTACTACGAGGACTACTGGCCGAGCCGGGCCGCGGCCCTCTCGGCCTATCTGCACGGCGACCCCGGGCCGCTGGTCCGGCTGGCCGCGCCGCGCCCGGAGACGGCCGCCGAGGCGGAGAACTCGACGGCGGTGTACACCGCCGTCGAGTGCAACGACGCCCCCTGGCCCACGGACTGGGAGGTGTGGGACCGCGACAACACCCGCCTGGCCCGGGTGGCGCCCTTCGAGACCTGGGAAAACGCCTGGACGAATCTGCCGTGCGCCTACTGGCCGGCGCCCCGGCAGCAGCCTCTGGACGTGCGGACCGGGCCGGGCGAGCTGCCGCCGGTGCTGATCCTGGCGGCCGAGCGGGACGCGGCGGCGCCGTACCAGGGGGCGCTGTCGATGCACCGGCGGCTGGGCGGGTCGGTGCTGGTGACGGAGCGGGACGCGGGGACGCACGGGATCGCGGGCGGGCCGAACGCCTGCGTCAACGGGCACCTGCACGCGTATCTGCTTCAGGGCCGGGTGCCGGCGCGGCACGCGTCGTGCGCACCGCGTCGGCCTCCGACGGCTCGGCCGGGTAAGGGCGCCTGACGGGACACGGCCCCGCGCCCCCGACGGCGCGCCCTACGCCAGCCCCGCCACCAGGTCGCCGATGTCCTTGCGGCGGCCCGTGAAGAAGGGGACTTCCTCGCGGACGTGCATGCGGGCCTCGGAGCCGCGCAGGTGGCGCATGAGGTCGACGATGCGGTACAGCTCGTCGGCCTCGAAGGCGAGGATCCACTCGTAGTCGCCGAGCGAGAACGAGGCGACCGTGTTGGCGCGCACGTCCGGGTAGCCGCGGGCCATCTTGCCGTGGTCGGCGAGCATCCGGCGGCGGTCCTCGTCGGGCAGCAGGTACCAGTCGTAGGAGCGCACGAACGGGTAGACGCTGACGTAGTTCCGGGGCGTCTCGTCGGCGAGGAACGCCGGGATGTGCGAGCGGTTGAACTCGGCCGGGCGGTGCAGCGCCATGTTCGACCAGACCGGCTCCAGCGCGCGGCCCAGCCTGGTGCGGCGGAAGAGGTTGTACGCCTCCTGGAGCTGGTCGCTGGTCTCGGCGTGCCACCAGATCATGAGGTCGGCGTCGGCGCGCAGACCCGAGACGTCGTAGGTCCCGCGGACCGTGACGTCCTTGGCGGCGAGCTGGTCGAACAGCTCCTGGACCTCGTCGGCGTATCCCGCGCGGTCCTCAGGCAGGGCGTCCTTCAGCTTGAAGACCGACCAGAGGGTGTAGCGGATGACCTCGTTGAGGTCCTTGGCCAGCTTGCCCTTGTTCGGGATCCTGCCGGTCTCGGTGATGGGGGCGTCGTCACTCATGTTCCCTATTCTCCCGCTCCGCCGTGCAGGCTCTGCACCGGGTTGGCCGTCAGCTCCCGGACTCCCGCCCGGTCGCCCGCCAACTGGTCCACCGCGGCGTAGGCGCTCGCGATGCACGCCGGGATGCCGACGCCGTCGTACAGGGCGCCGCACACGGCGAGGCCCGGCAGCTTCGCGACGTGCTCGCGGACGCGGGCCACGCGCGCGTGGTGCCCGACGGGGTACTGGGGCAGGCCGTCGGTCCAGCGGGTGACCCTGGTCTCCAGGGGAACGGCGTCCAGGCCGGTGGCCTCCCGCAGGTCGTGCCGGGAGACCTCCACCAGGCCGGCGTCGTCCCGGCCGAGGATCTCCGTCTCGCCGTAGCGGCCCACGGAGGTGCGCAGCACCACCACGTCCGGGTCCTCCTCGGCGATCCAGCCCCATTTGTGGGAGGCGAAGGTGGACGCCTTGATGGTGCGGCCGTCGACGGGCGGCACGAGGAAGCCGCTGCCCTCGGGCAGGCACGCGTCGGCACGCCGGTAGGCGAGGGTGACCAGGGCCATGGAGGCGTACTCGACGGCGGCCAGCTCGGCGGCGGCCCCTGGGGACTCGGCGCGCAGCAGCCGGGCGGCGGCCGGGGCGGGTACGGCGACCACGACCGCGTCGGCGCGCAGCACGCTCTCTCCCGCGGTGATCCGCCAGCCGTCCGGCTCGCGGCGCAGTGCGCGGGCGGGGGTGCCGGTCAGGATCTCGCCGCCGCGGGCGCGCACCGACTCGGCGACCGCGAGCGGCAGCCGTCCGATGCCGCCGGCGATGCCCATGAAGACCGGCCCGGTCCGCTGCTGCGCGGCGGTCTTCGCCTGGATCTCGCGGACGCCCTCGGTGAGGGAGGTGTGGGCGCGGGCGGCCTCGAAGAGCTGCGGGACGGCCGAGCGCATCGAGATGCGGTAGGCGTCACCCGCGTACACCCCGCCCAGCAGCGGTTCCACCAGGCGGTCGACGACCTCGCGGCCGAGCCGGGCCGCCACGTACTCGCCCACGGCCACGTCGTCGCCGGTCTCGGTGCGGGGCAGGTCGGCGTCGCGCTCGATGCGGGCCAGGCCCTCGGCGGAGAGGACGCCGGAGAGCGCGGCGGCGGTGCCGGGCACGCCCATCACATGGCCCTTGGGCATGGGCCGCAGGGCGCCCCGGGTCCAGATCGAGGCGGTCGCAGTGGCCGGCGGCTGGAGCGCCTCGCCGAGGCCCGCCTCGCGCGCGAGGGCCACCGCCTCCGGGCGGCGGGCCAGCATGGACTCGGCGCCGAGGTCGACCCGGGCGCCGGCGATCTCGCCGGGCAGCAGCTTGCCGCCGACCCGGTCGCCGGCCTCCAGCACCGTCACGCGCGCGCCGCGCCCCAGCAGCCGGTGCGCGGCGGCCAGCCCGGCGATGCCGGCCCCGATGACGACGACGTGCCCCAGGCCCCTACCCGTTGTGCTCATGTCCTCCACTCTCTCAGACCCCACTGACACTCCGCCCGGGGCCCGGAGCGTGACCGCATCGGGACCGGCGGCGGGGGTGACGGGGACCGAACGGGCCGTGCCCCGTAGCGTGTTCCCATGAGCATCGGTGGTGGCGGACAACGGCTGGTCGTGATCGGAGGTGACGCCGCGGGTATGTCCGCGGCGTCGCAGGCGCGGCGGCTGCGCGGGCCCGGGGAGCTGGAGATCGTGGCGTTCGAGCGCGGCCACTTCACCTCCTTCTCGGCGTGCGGCATCCCGTACTGGGTGGGCGGCCAGGTACCGGAGCGGGAGCGGCTGATCGCGCGGACGGCCGAGGAGCACCGCGCGCGGGACATCGATCTGCGGATGCGCACGGAGGTCACGGAGATCGACGTCGCCGGGCAGCGGGTACGCGCGCGTGACCTCGATTCCGGCACCGAGTCCTGGACGTCGTACGACAAGCTGGTCATCGCCACCGGCGCCCGGCCGGTCCGCCCGGACCTGCCCGGCGCGGACGCCCCCGGGGTGCACGGCGTGCAGACGCTGGACGACGGCCAGGCGCTGCTGGACACCCTGGCGGGCACGCGGGGCCGCAGGGCCGTGGTCGTGGGCGCCGGCTACATCGGCGTGGAGATGGCCGAGGCGCTGATCCGCCGGGGCTTCGAGGTGACGGTGGTCAACCGGGGCCGGGAGCCGATGTCGACGCTGGATCCGGACATGGGCCGGCTGGTGCACCGGGCCATGGAGGGCCTCGGCATCACCATGGTCAACGACGCCGAGGTGACCGAGCTGCCGACCGGCGAGGACGGCCGGGTGCGGGCGGTGGCCACGCGGGACGCCGAGTACCCGGCGGACGTGGTGATCCTGGGCATCGGCGTCCGCCCGGAGACCGCCCTCGCCCGCGCGGCCGGGCTGCCGCTCGGCGCCCACGGCGGGCTGCTCACCGACCTGGCGATGCGGGTGCGCGGGCAGGAGGACATCTGGGCGGGCGGCGACTGCGTGGAGGTGCTGAACCTGGTCTCCGGGCAGGAGCAGTACGTTCCGCTCGGCACCCACGCCAACAAGCACGGCCAGGTCATCGGCACCAACGCGGGCGGCGGCTACGCCACCTTCCCCGGTGTCGTCGGCACGGCGGTGAGCAAGGTGTGCGACCTGGAGATCGCCCGCACCGGCCTGCGGGAGAAGGACGCCCGCCGGGCGGGCCTGCGGTTCGAGACGGTCACCATCGAGTCGACCAGCCGCGCCGGCTACTACCCGGGGGCCGCCCCCATGACGGTGAAGATGCTCGCCGAGGCCCGTACCGGACGGCTGCTGGGCGTGCAGATCGTCGGCCGGGAGGGGGCGGCGAAGCGGGTGGACATCGCGGCGGTGGCGCTGACGGCGCGGATGACGGTGGAGGAGATGACGGCCCTGGACCTGGGCTACGCCCCGCCGTTCTCACCGGTGTGGGACCCGGTGCTGGTGGCCGCGCGGAAGGCCGCCTCGAAGGTGCGCTCGGGCTGACCTGCGGCGGCCGCGCTGATAGGCGGGCCGGATCGCGGGCACTACTTGGGTGTGGTCATCCCCGTCCATGATGTGAACCCGGCGCGCCGCACCCCCTGGGTGACGTACGCGCTCATCGCCGCCAACGTGCTGGTGTTCGTCATCACGCCCGGCATGGCCGGTTCCGTGACCGGCGGCACCAGGCTGGCGCAACTGTGCGATCTCCAGGCGTTCCTGAACCATTACGCGGCGGTCCCCCGGGAGCTGATCCACGATCAGCTGCCCCGGCTGGTGCCGACCGGGGACGTCGGCGTGGGCCCGCAGGGGCCGGGCTGTGTGGTGGCGCCACCGGCTTACGACAAGTCGCCGCCGCTGTCGGTGTTCACGGCGATGTTCCTGCACGGCGGCTGGCCGCACCTGCTGGGGAACATGCTGTTCCTGCTGATCTTCGGCAACAACGTCGAGGACCGGATGGGCCACATCCGTTTCTTCCTCTTCTACGTGGTGTGCGGCTACGCGGCCGGGTACGGCTTCGCGCTGCTCAACGACGCCTCCGCCGACCCGCTGATCGGCGCCTCCGGGGCGATCGCCGGGGTGCTCGGCGCCTATCTGGTGCTGTATCCGCGGGCCCGGGTGTGGGTGCTGGTGCCGTTCCTGGTGTTCCTGCCGCTGCGGCTGCCCGCCTGGCTGGTGCTCGGGTTCTGGTTCGGGCTCCAGGCGGTGTACTCCTCCGGGCACGGGGTGTCCGGCGCGGGCACGGTGGCGTACGCGGCGCATGTCGTCGGCTTCGTGGCGGGCATGCTGCTCGCCTGGCCGCTCAAGCCCGGCACGCCACCGCCGCCGGAGCCGCCCGGCCTGCTGTTCGGCAGGCGCGCGCGGCCCCGTCACACCTGGTGAGTCAGCGCGCGGTCGCGGTGTGGACGTACTCCACGAGCCGGGTCAGCGCGTCCGGGTCGGTGTTGGGCATGACGCCGTGACCGAGGTTGAAGACGTGCCCCTCCAGACCGGCGGCGGCGTCCAGCACCTCCTGGGCCTTGGCCTCGACGGTGTCCTTGTCGGTGAACAGCACGGTCGGGTCCAGGTTGCCCTGGAGCGCCTTGCCGGGGCCGACGCGGCGGGCGGCCTCGTCCAGCGGGACGCGCCAGTCGACGCCGACGACGTCCGCGCCGGCCTCGCCCAGGAGCTTCAGCAGCTCGCCGGTGCCGACGCCGAAGTGGATGCGCGGGACGCCGTACCCGGCGACCGCGTCGAAGACCTTCGCGGAGGCAGGCATGACCGAGCGCCGGTAGTCCGCCGGGGCCAGCGCGCCGGCCCAGGAGTCGAAGAGCTGGACGGCACTGGCGCCGGCCTCGATCTGCACCTTCAGGAAGGCGGCCGTGATGTCGGCGAGCCGGTCCAGCAGGTCGGCCCACAGCCCGGGGTCGCCGTACATCATCGCCTTGGCGTTCTCGTACGTGCGCGAGGGGCCGCCCTCGACCAGATAGCTCGCGAGGGTGAACGGCGCGCCCGCGAAGCCGATCAGCGGGGTGGCGCCCAGCTCGCGGGTGAGCAGGCCGATGGCCTCGGTGACGTACGGCACGTCCTCGGGGGCGAGGTCGCGCAGCCGGGCCAGGTCGGCGCGGGTGCGGATGGGCTGTTCGACGACCGGGCCGACGCCGGGCTTGATGTCCAGGTCGATGCCGATGGCCTTCAGCGGGACGACGATGTCGCTGAAGTAGATCGCCGCGTCCACGTCGTGCCGGCGCACCGGCTGGAGCGTGATCTCGGTGACCAGCTCGGGCCGCATGCAGGACTCCAGCATGGGGACGCCCTCGCGGACCTTGCGGTACTCGGGCAGGGAGCGGCCGGCCTGGCGCATGAACCACACGGGGGTGTGCGGCACGGGTTCGCGCCGGCACGCCTTGAGGAACGCGCTGTCGTACGTGGCTGCGGGCCCCTGGCCCGTGAAGGTGTCGTTGGCGGTCACGGGGCAAGTCTCGCACGACACCGGTGACCGGTGGCGCGGGGTGTCTTGCCCTGCACGAAGCCCCGCTTCCCCTTACTCTTCCCCGCATGGCTGCGGCTCAGGGACGACTGTCGGACGGCGCTGACGGAATGGACGACGCGGAGGACACCGCTCAGGCGCGGGCGGGCGGCGGGCTGCCGCCGGCGTTCCGGGCCGCGGTCGACGCGCTGCGGGCGGCGCGGCCGCGGCCGCAGGTCGAGGTGGAGCCGACACCCGCGCCGCAGCGGCTCGCCCCGTTCGCGTACGCGCTGGAGGCGGTGGTGGTCGACGGCGAGCAGGAGCTGGCCGACGGACGCCTGGTGCTGCTGCACGACCCGGACGGGCACGACGCGTGGCAGGGCACGTTCCGGCTGGTGACGCTGGTGCGGGCGGAGCTGGAGCCGGAGATGGCGGCCGATCCGCTGCTGCCGGAGGTGTGCTGGTCGTGGCTGACCGGGGCGCTTCAGGCGCGCGGACTGGCCTACGGCGAGCCGAGCGGCACGATCACGCGGGCGGGCTCGCACTATTTCGGCGGGCTGGCGGAGCGGCCCGCCGCCTCGCAGATCGAGATCCGCGCCTCCTGGACGCCCCGTGAGGGTCTGGGCGGGGTGCCGGACACCGCCGCGCACCTGACCTCCTGGTGCGATCTGCTGGCGCAGGTCGCGGGCCTGCCGCCGGCCGGTCCCGGGGACGCGTCGGTGGTGACCCTGCCGCAGCGCCGGGGCCCGCAGTCCCGCTGAGCGGGCGCCCGAGGAGAAGCCGCCGGGAGGAGAACGCGCGGTCCCCGCCGAGGGGGACGGCGAGAATCCGCGCTGCCGCCGAGGGGTCGTCGTGAAACGCCGTGTTGACCATCTCTTTGTCGATACGGCCACTTTCCGTACTCGAATCGCACTCGCTCGAACCGACTCGATCTTCGGATGATCGATCGCGTGTCCGAATTGCACGGATTGTTACTCACTAGATCGTGATCACTCCCTAAAGGCGGACGAGTTTGCTGCCGAAGACGACTGTGACCTTGAAAGCACGGTTCGTCCCGGCTTCATCCCCACAAGCCGGCCCCGTCCCCCACCCAGGAGGCCTGGTGTCCGTTCTCCTTGAGCAACCCGCAAGCCTGGTCGCCTACCGCCCGAACAAGCCGACCGCCATGGTGGTCGTGGCCGACCCGCGCGTCCGCTCCACCGTCACCCGCCATCTGTGGGCGCTCGGCGTGCGCGATGTCATCGAAGCCTCGTCCATCGCGGAGGCTCGTCCCCGCATCGGCAACCCGCGCGACATCTGCGTCGCCGACGTCCACCTCCCCGACGGCTCCGGCCTCACCCTGCTGTCCGAGACCCGGGCCGCCGGCTGGCCCAACGGACTGGCGCTGTCCGCCGCCGACGACATCGGCGCGGTCCGCAACGCGCTGGCCGGCGGCGTCAAGGGCTACGTCGTCACCGGCACCCGCACCAACATCGGGCTCCCCACCCGTCCCGGTGCCGCTCCCCTCGGCGCCGCCGCCCGTATGCACCGCCGCCCCCCGGGTGCCCCGAGCCACCCGGGCGGCTACCGGGAGCTGTCCGGACGCGAGGTCGAGGTGCTGCGGCTGGTCGCGGAGGGCCAGTCGAACAAGGCGATCGGCGTGTCCATGGGCCTGTCCGCCCTCACCGTCAAGAGCCATCTGGCCCGTATCGCCCGCAAGCTGGGCACCGGCGACCGGGCCGGCATGGTGGCCGTCGCCCTGCGCACCGGGATCATCCACTGAACCCACCGCACCGGAATCGTCCACTGAACCCACCGCACCGGGATCATCCGCCGGGCCCACCGGATGCCCCCTTCGGCGCAATCCCCGTTCACTCGCGCGAACCGGACCCCGCCCGCCGCTGACCGGTTTACGCCCCTGCCGCGTCCGTCGACGGAACGTTCCGTCGACGGACGCTGTGCGCGCACGGATACCCTTGACAGGTGACCGACGCCCAAGACACCGCAGCAGACAGCTCCCTGCGCACCACCGGAGGCACTCCTCCGGACGACGCCGGATCTTCTGTGACGGGGGCGCCGACTCCGTTGCTCGAACCGCGCGAGGGCATTCCGCCCGTGATCGCCGACGAGGCGGGCCTCGCCCGGGTGACGGCCGCCTTCGCCGCCGGCTCCGGCCCGGTCGCCGTGGACGCCGAGCGCGCCTCCGGCTACCGCTACGGCCAGCGCGCCTACCTGGTGCAGCTGCGCCGTGAGGGCGCCGGGACCGCGCTCATCGACCCCGTCGCCTGCCCCGACCTGTCCGGACTCGGCGCGGCCCTGTCCGACGCCGAGTGGGTGCTGCACGCGGCCACCCAGGACCTGCCCTGCCTGCGCGAGATAGGCATGGTCCCGGCCCGTCTGTTCGACACCGAGCTGGCCGGGCGGCTGGCCGGCTTCCCCCGGGTCGGCCTCGGCGCCATGGTCGAGGGCGTCCTCGGCTACGTCCTGGAGAAGGGCCACTCCGCCGTCGACTGGTCGACCCGCCCGCTGCCCGAGCCGTGGCTGCGCTACGCCGCGCTCGACGTCGAGCTGCTCGTCGACCTGCGGGACGCCCTGGAGAAGGAGCTGGACCGGCAGGGCAAGCTGGAGTGGGCCCTCCAGGAATTCGACGCGATCGCGACGGCGCCGCCGCCCGAGCCCCGCAAGGACCCCTGGCGCCGTACGTCCGGGATGCACAAGGTGCGCCGCCGCCGGCAGCTCGCCGTGGTCCGGGAGCTGTGGCAGACCCGGGACCGGATCGCCCAGCGCCGGGACGTCTCCCCGGGCAAGGTGCTCAGCGACGCGGCCATCGTGGAGGCCGCGCTCGCCCTGCCGGGCAATGTGCACGCCCTCGCCGCGCTGAACGGCTTCGGGCACCGGATGGGCCGGCGGCAGCTGGAGCAGTGGCAGGCGGCGGTGGACCGGGCCAAGGCGCTGCCCGAGACCGCGCTGCCGCAGCCGGGGCAGCCGGTGGCGGGGCCGCCGCCGCCCCGCGCGTGGGCCGACAAGGACCCGGCCGCCGCGGCCCGGCTGTCCGCCGCGCGGGCCGGGGTGTCCTCCCTCGCCGAACGGCTCGCCATGCCGCAGGAGAACGTCATATCCCCGGACACCGTGCGCAGGCTCTGCTGGGAGCCGCCGAAGGTGGTCGACGCCGCCTCCGTGGAGGCCGCGCTGGCCGGGTACGGCGCGCGCCCGTGGCAGATCGAGCTGGTGACACCGGTACTGGTGGACGCGCTGGTGACCAAGGGGGCCTAGGCGCGTGGAGATCGCCAAGCTGTCGGCCGAGGCCCGCGAGCGGCGCAGCGCGGAGATACGGGCGTTCCTCCGCTCGCGGCGCGCGCGCCTGACCCCCGCGGACGTGGGAATGGCGGCCGGGACCGGGCGCCGTACGCCGGGGCTGCGGCGCGAGGAGGTCGCGGTGCTCGCGGGGGTCGGGGTCTCCTGGTACACGTGGCTGGAACAGGGGCGCGACATCAATGTGTCGGCCGACGTCCTGGACGCCGTCGCCCGCGTGCTGCGACTGGACACCGCCGAGCGTGAGCACCTGTACCTGCTGGCCGGGCTGAACCCACCGCAGGCCCGGCCCGCCGAGCGGGCGGTACCGGCCGGGATCCGCCGGGTCGTCGACGGCTGGCTGCCACGGCCGGCGTACGTCATCGACCGGCACTGGAGGCTGATCGCCGTGAATCGGGCCGCCCGGCTGGTCTTCGGCTACGGGGAGACGGCGCACAGCTGTCTGGTCAGCTTCTTCACCAGCGCGTACTTCCGCTCCTCGCTGTGCGGCTGGGAGGACGCGGCGCGGCAGATCGTCGGCCAGTTCCGTGCGGACGCCGCGCGCTATCCGGACGATCCGGAGTTCGGGCGGCTGGCGGAGGACATGTGCGCCGCCAGTCCCGCGTTCGCCGCGGTCTGGGCGGAACACCCGGTGGGAGCCGCGACCGAGGGAATCAAGTCGCTCAGGCACCCCGGCGCGGGGGAGCTGACGTTCGACTACACGATGCTGCCCGTGTCCGATCTGCCCGGCACGCGTCTGCTGCTGTACACCCCGGCGGAGGGGACGCCGACCGAGAGCCGCCTGGCCGGCCTGCTGAAGACAGCGGACGCGGAGTCTGCCGTTCCCGCCTGGTCATCGGCCCCTGCCTCGTAAGCGGACCCGCGGCCGGGCGGCCCTTCGCCGCGCCGAAGGTGGTGGTGACAGACCCAGGCTCAGGCGACACTGCCGGGACCGTGCGCGCCGCCCGAAGATCACTGCCATGCAGCGATTCACGAACAAGACGGCTCTGATCACCGGCGGGACCAGCGGCATGGGGCTCGCCACGGCGCGACGGCTCCTGGACGAGGGCGCCTACGTCGTCATCACCGGCCGTGACCAGGCTCGCCTGGACGCGGCGGTGGCCCGGCTGGACGCGGTGGACGACCGGGTGCTGGCCGTCCGGGCCGATGTGGCCTCCCTGTCCGACCTCGACGCGCTGATGCGCCGGATCGAGACCTGGCGCGGCACGCTGGACGTGGTGTTCGCCAATGCCGGGACCGGCGTTTTCAAGCCGACCGCGGAGATCACCGAGGAGGACTTCGACCGGACCGTCGACGTCAACTTCAAGGGCGTCTTCTTCACGGTGCAGAAGGCGCTGCGGCTGATGCCGCGCGGTGGCGCCGTCGTCATCAACGCCTCCTGGACCCTGCATCGCGGGCTTTCCGTCGCATCGGTCTACTCGGCCGGCAAGGCGGCGGTGCACAACCTCGCCCGCACCATGGGCTCCGACCTGGCGGCTCGCGGTATCCGCGTCAACTCCGTCAGCCCCGGTTACATCGACACGGCGATGTGGCGCGAGGCGAACCCCGATCCGGACGCCGAAGCCCGCGACTCGGCCACGGTGCCGCTGGGTTCGCTCGGTCACCCCGACGACGTCGCGGCGGCGGTCGCCTTCCTGGCCTCCGATGACGCCGCGTACGTCACCGGTCAGGATCTGGTCGTCGACGGCGGCCTCGTCGGATCGGTGCCGACGGTATGAGCACGGCACAGGACACACTGCCCCGGCGGACCGACGGGCGACGGGGAGCGGCGGCCGTACTGGTCGCGGTCCTCCTGGCCCTGCTGGTACTGCCGACGTCGGTGACCGGCTCGGGGGTGGCGCTGCCGGCCATCGGGCGGGAGAGCGGCGCGTCGCTGGCGGCGCTGCAATGGGTGGTACACGGTTACAACCTCACCTTCGCCAGCTTTCTGCTGGCCTGCGGTTCGCTGGCCGACCGCTGGGGCAGGCGGAGGGTGTTCGGCGGGGGTGCCGCGCTGTTCACGGTGGCGTCCGCGGTGAGCGCGGTGGCCCACGGCATCCTGGTGCTCGACCTGGCGCGCGCCCTGGCCGGGGTCGGCGCGGCCGCGCTGCTGACCAGCGGCAGTTCCCTGATCGGTGAGACGTTCGACGGCAGGGCGCGCGGCCGCGCGTTCGGGGCGGTCGGCATCACGACGGGCGCCGGGCTCGCGCTCGGGGCGATGGCGGCCGGGGCGGTGACCGACACCCTCGGCTGGCGCGCCTTCTTCGGACTGCACGCGGTGCTCATGGCCCTGGTGTGGTGCACGGTGCCCCTCCTGCCACGGGGTGACGCGGGCGACCGCGCCGTCCGGGGCCGCCGTACGGCTCGGACAGGTCACACGGGCGGCCCCCGCCCGGCCGGGGTCGACTGGGCCGGTACCGCCACCTTCTCCGGCGGGCTGTTCCTTCTGATGCTCGGCACGGTCGAGGGGCCGCAACGGGGCTGGGGCAGTGCCGAAGTGCTGGGCCTGCTGGCCGGCTCGGTGGTGCTGCTGGCGGCCTTCGCGCTGGTGGAGTGGCGGGTACGGCACCCGATGCTGGATCTGGGTCTGCTGCGCAACGGCCGGTTCGTGGCACTGTGCCTGATCCCCGTCGTGGCCACCTTGTCGTTCGTGATCCTGCTGCCCCTGCTTCCCAACTACTTGGTGGTGACCGGCGGTTACTCCGGTCGCTCGGCGGGCGGCGTCATGCTGCTGATGACGCTGCCGATCCTGCCGGCACCCTTGCTGGCGACCTGGTTGCTGCGCCGCGGGCTGGCGCTCCGGGGCGTGTTCGGGCTGAGTCTGCTGTGTCTGACCGTGGGGGTGGGATGGCTCGCCGCCACGCTCGAACCGGGGGTGACGCCGGGGTCGCTGGCCGGTCCCCTGATCACCCTGGGGGTCGGGCTGGGCCTCAACTTCGGGCTGGTGGACGGAGCGGTCCTGGACGTCGTGGCGCCGGAGACCACCGGCGCGGCCGCGGGCTTCCTCAACACCCTGCGGCTCGGCAGCGAGGCCCTGGCGATCGCCGCCGCGAGTGCCGCCCTCGTGAACCTCGTACGACAGCCCTTCGACACGGGGCTGAAGAAGTTCCCGTCGTACGACGGCGGGTCGGGCGCCCTCGCCAACAGCGTCAACGCCGGGGATCTGGCCGGCCCGCTCGCCGGGTTGCCCGCCCCCGTGCGGCCCGGCTTCACCGCCATGGTGACCCACGGCCTCACCGACGCCTGGCAGACGGTGCTGTGGGCGAGCGCCGTCGTGTGCGCGGTGCTGTCGGTGGTGATCTGGCTCTTGCTGGGGGAACGCGAACGCACCACGGACTCACGCTGAGCCCCGGGCGTCCGGCGCGTCGCCGTAGGGCAGGAGGGTCGAAATCAGGCCAAGATCCGAACGCCCTTGTGGCGATCCCGGGCTTCCCGGTGCCCGCGCCGGTGCCGGTGCCGAGGCGTTCGACGGCTCCCTCGAAGGTGTGACGTTCACCGCTCCCCCGTACAGGGCTGTGCAGCTACGTTACCCATAAGTAGCATGGGGCTGAGCGCGCGCTCAGCGCAACGCAGCAGTGCCACCCCGCATCTGGAGGAGAGCCATCGTGCCTCGTACCGTCAGGGACGTCGTCTTCGTCGACGGCGTCCGCACCCCGTTCGGCAAGGCGGGCCCGAAGGGCATCTACCACGAGACCCGCGCCGACGACCTTGTCGTGAAGGCGATCCGGGAGCTGCTGCGCCGCAACCCCGGCCTGGACCCGAAGAAGATCGACGAGGTCGCCATCGCCGCGACCACGCAGATCGGCGACCAGGGGCTCACGCTCGGCCGCACGGCCGGCATCCTCGCCGGTCTGCCGCAGTCCGTGCCCGGTTACTCGATCGACCGCATGTGCGCCGGCGCGCTGACCGCCGTGACCACCACCGCCGGTTCCATCGCGTTCGGCGCCTACGACGCCGTCATCGCCGGTGGCGTCGAGCACATGGGCCGGCACCCGATGGGCGAGGGCGTCGACCCCAACCCGCGGTTCGTGAGCGAGAAGCTGGTCGACGAGTCGGCCCTGTTCATGGGCATGACCGCGGAGAACCTGCACGACCGGTACCCGTCGATCACCAAGCTGCGCGCCGACGAGTACGCGGTGCGTTCGCAGGAGAAGGCCGCCAAGGCGTACGCCAACGGCAAGATCCAGGCCGACCTGGTGCCGATCTCGGTGCGCCGCACCAACCCGGAGGGCGGCGAGACCGGCTGGGGCCTGGTCACCGCCGACGAGCCGATGCGCCCGGGCACCACGCTGGAGAACCTGGCGAACCTGAAGACGCCGTTCCGTGTGCACGGCCGGGTCACCGCGGGCAACGCGGCCGGTCTGAACGACGGCGCCACCGCGTCGGTCATCGCGAGCGAGGACTTCGCCCGCGAGAACGGCCTGCCGGTCAAGATGCGCCTGGTGTCCTACGCCTTCGCGGGCGTCGAGCCGGAGGTCATGGGCTACGGCCCGATCCCGGCCACGGAGAAGGCGCTCGCCAAGGCGGGCCTGAGCATCTCCGACATCGGCCTGTTCGAGATCAACGAGGCCTTCGCCGTCCAGGTGCTGGCCTTCCTGGAGCACTACGGCATCGCCGACGACGACGCGCGCGTCAACCAGTACGGCGGCGCCATCGCCTTCGGTCACCCGCTGGCCTCCTCCGGCGTCCGGCTGATGACGCAGCTGGCCCGCCAGTTCGAGGAGCAGCCGCACGTCCGCTACGGCCTGACCACCATGTGCGTCGGCTTCGGCATGGGCGCGACGGTCATCTGGGAGAACCCGCACTTCGAGGGGGACAAGTGAGCACCACCGCCGAGCTTTTGAAGCAGGCCTCGGACCTGTTCCCCGACGAGGTCGTCACCAGCGCGCACGTACGCCACTTCGACCTGCCCTTCGGGGCGGGCCGGTTCGCGCTGATCACGCTGGACAACGGCCTGGACCACACCAAGCCGACCACCTTCGGCCCGGCCTCGCTGGCGAACCTGAACGCCGCCATCGACCAGGTCGAGAAGGAGGCGGCCGAGGGCGCGATCGTCGGCGTCGGCATCACCGGCAAGCCGTTCATCTTCGCCGTCGGCGCCGACCTCAAGGGCGTCGAGCTGCTGAAGGAGCACGAGCACGCCCTCGCCATCGGCAAGGGCGGCCACGAGGTCTTCAAGCGGCTGTCGAAGCTGGCCGTGCCGACCTTCGCGTACTACAACGGCGCGGCCATGGGCGGCGGCGTCGAGGTCGGTCTGCACTGCTCTTACCGGACCGTCTCCAAGGCGATCCCGGCGTTCTCGCTGCCCGAGGTCTTCCTCGGCCTGGTCCCCGGCTGGGGCGGCTGCACCCTGCTGCCGAACCTGATCGGCGCCGAGAAGGCCGTCTCGGTCATCATCGAGAACTCGCTGAACCAGAACAGGCAGCTCAAGGGCAAGCAGGTCTTCGAGCTCGGGATCGCCGACGCGATCTTCGAGGGCGCCGACTTCCTGGAGCAGTCCCTGCTCTGGACGGCGCAGGTCCTCAAGGGCGACATCACCGTGGAGCGCCCGGCGATCGACCGCGGTGAGGCCTGGGACCAGGCCGTCGCCAAGGGCCGGTTCATCGCCGACGGCAAGGTGCACGGCGCGGCCCCGGCCGCCTACCGCGCCCTGGACATCATCGCCGCCGCCAAGAACGGCGACCTCCAGCAGGGCTTCGACGCCGAGGACCAGGCCCTCGCCGACCTGATCATGGGCGGTGAACTGCGCGCCGGGATCTACGCGTTCAACCTCGTCCAGAAGCGCGGCAAGCGTCCCGCCGGCGCCCCGGACAAGAACCTGGCCCGCCCGGTCACCAAGGTCGGTGTCGTCGGCGCCGGTCTGATGGCCTCGCAGCTCGCCCTGCTGTTCCTGCGCCGCCTGGAGGTGCCGGTCGTGCTGACCGACATCGACCAGGAGCGCGTCGACAAGGGCGTGGGCTACGTCCACGCCGAGATCGACAAGCTGCTCGGCAAGGGCCGTATCAACCAGGACAAGGCCAACCGCCTCAAGGCGCTGGTCACCGGTGTCCTGGACAAGGCCGAGGGCTTCGCGGACGCGGACTTCGTCATCGAGGCCGTGTTCGAGGAGATCGGCGTCAAGCAGCAGGTGTTCGCGGAGGTCGAGGCGGTCGCCCCGGCGCACGCGATCCTCGCCACCAACACCTCCTCGCTGTCCGTGAGCGAGATGGCGTCGAAGCTGAAGCACCCCGAGCGGGTCGTCGGCTTCCACTTCTTCAACCCGGTCGCGGTGCTGCCGCTGCTGGAGATCGTCCGCGGCGAGAAGACGGACGACGCCTCCCTCGCGACCGCGTTCGCCGTCGCCAAGAAGCTGAAGAAGACCGCGGTGCTGGTCAAGGACGCCCCGGCGTTCGTCGTGAACCGCATCCTGACCCGCTTCATGGGCGAGATCCAGAACGTCATCGACGAGGGCACCCCGGTCGAGATCGCCGAGAAGGCCGTCGAGCCGCTCGGTCTGCCGATGTCCCCGCTGGTGCTGCTGGAGCTGGTCGGCCCGGCGATCGGCCTGCACGTCTCCGAGACGCTGCACGGCGCGTTCCCGGACCGCTTCAAGGTCTCCCCGAACCTCAAGGCGGTCGTGGAGGCGGGCAAGCGCGGCTTCTACGTCTACGACAGCGGCAAGCCGGAGCTGGACCCGGAGGTCGCCGCGCTGCTCAAGCAGGGCGATGTCGTGCTGACCGAGGAGCAGGTGCGGGCGCGGGTGCTGGACGCGGTGGCGCAGGAGATCGGGCTCATGCTCGACGAGGGCGTCGTCGCCGAGGCCCAGGACATCGACCTGTGCCTGATCACGGGCGCCGGCTGGCCCTTCCACCTGGGCGGCATCACGCCGTACCTGGACCGCGAGGGTGTCTCCGAGCGCGTGAACGGCAAGAAGTTCCTCGCCCCGGGCGTGGCGAGCGTCCCGGCGTAACCCCGTAGGACAGGTGAGGGGCCCCCGCCTCGGCGGGGGCCCTTCCGCATGGTCAGAACCGCCGCCAGGCCTCCAGGGCGAGTCCCGGCTCGTCCTTGCGGCGGGTCAGCAGGAGCTGTCCCGTCGAGGGTGACAGCGTGGCCGCCACCACCCGGCCGGTCTCGTCCGTCGTGAGGGACACCAGCGCGTCCAACGGCAGTTCGGGGCCCGACTCGGTCCACCAGGCCCCCGCCGACTCCTCCTCGGTGGGATAGGCGGCGAAGGCGACCCGGCGGCTCGCCGTCCGCTGCGCCAGCAGCGTGCAGTCGTACCCGTCCAGGTCGCAGCGGACCGCCGAGACCGGGCCGGGGCCCGCCGCGGGCAGCAGTGTGACCGGCTTGCCGCCCGGCCGCCAGGCGCACAGGGTGTCGTCGGTGTCGGTGTAGAAGACCGTCGTGCCCTGCGGGGAGGTGGCAAGGGCGCGCAGGGTGCCCGGACGGACGGGGGTCCGCAGGGGCTCCTGGAGCACGGGCACGGCACCCGGCGAGTCCTGACGCCAGTGCAGCAGGCCCTCGGGAACGGCCGCGTACAGCTCCACCGTGCCGGACGCCGAGGTGACCGCGGCGAGTTGGTCGTGCACCTCGCTGCCCTTGAGGTCCCGCCAGGGGCCCCAGCCGCCCTTCTCCTTCTGACCGAGCATGCTCACGCCGCCGGCCTTGTTCCGGACGAACACATGGGCGCGGCCCTGCGCGTCGACCGTGACCGCGGGGGTGCCGGTGCGCTCGCCGGTCCTGTCCGGGTGGCCGATGGGCTGCCAGTCCAGGGCGGCCAGGTGCGGGCGGAAGTGGGTGGAGTGCACCAGTCCGGATTCGCCCTTGACGGTGGGCCGCCAGGAGACCAGGTGGGCATAGCGGTCCGCGCCCTGACCGACCGCCAGGACGGGATGGAGTTTCTGGTCGCCGCCCATCCTGCGGGGGGCGGACCAGGGGCCGCCGGGGCCGCGCTCCGCCCGGCACAGGACGGCGTCGCCCGACAGCTGGTACACACTGAGCCGGCCGTCTCGGCCGCGAAGGAGCCAGTCGCCGTTCACCGGTTCACTTTAAGCCGCCCCGGACCGGCCACGGGGCACGGCCCCCGGCTCGGGGCATGGGACCCTTGCGGTATGACCGGTCCCTTCGACGCCCCGCCCTCCCCCGCCCCGCCGCTCGTCATCGTGGACGGCGCCAACGTCGTCGGGTCGCGGCCCGACGGCTGGTGGAAGGACCGCCAAGGAGCGGCCGAGCGGCTGCGGGACCGGCTGGCGGGCGAGGGCCTGCCCGGACACCCGGGGCCGGTGGAGATCGTGCTCGTGGTCGAGGGCGCGGCCCGGGGCGTGGCCTCGGTGCCGGGCGTGCGGGTGGAGTCGGCGCCGGGCAGCGGGGACGACCGCATCGTGGAACTGGCCGCCGGCAGCCCCGGCCGACCCCGCCTGGTGGTGACCGCCGACCGCGAGCTGCGCCGCCGGGTGACGGAACTGGGCGCACAGGTGGCGGGGCCGCGTACGGTCCTGGGCTGAGCCGGGCGGGCTACGGCGCTGTGCCGGGCGGGCTCGGTGCGCGGGCGTACAGAACCGCGCCGTCCACGCGGGCGACCTCCGTGTACCGGCTCGCGAGCAGGCGGCGCAGGGTGGGCAGGCGGGCGGGGGCGTACGGCTTGCCGCGGGAGTCGTCGGCGATCAGGGCGGGGGCGCGCGTGGTCAGCTCGCGGCGGAAGACGGGCCAGGCTCCGGGGACGGCGTACGCCTCGCCGACCCGGGAACCGTCCCGGCCGCCGCTGTAGTTGGTGAGCAGGCCCGCGGTGAGGTAGCGGGTGGCGGGGGCGCGGCCGGCCAGCCAGTACGTCTCGGGGTGTATCCCCCACACCAGGATCCGGTCGCCGGGTGCCGTGCGCTGGGCGAGGGCCGCCGCCAGCCGCTCGGTGTGCGCGAGTTCGGCGCGCGGGGCGAGGAAACCCCAGCCGACGAAGAGGGCGCAGACGCAGCCGGAGATGAGGACGGCGGCCAGGTGGTGCCGCCCCGGCCGGGCGTGCAGCGCGGCGGCGGCCAGCAGGGCGAGCGGCGGGACGAGTTGCAGATAGTAGTGGCCGAAGAAGTGGCAGCCCAGGGTCACGGCGACGGCCGAGGAGGCGAGCCACAGCCACAGCCACGCCTCGGCCGCCCGGGCGCCGGCGCCGCGCACGGCCCGCGCGATCGGCGGGAGCAGCCCCGCCGAGGCCGCCGCGAGGAGCCCGGTGTTGGCCAGGGCGCGGCCAAGGACGTGGAGTCCCGAGCCGGTGACGGTGGCGTAGGCGGCGGAGCCGGTCACCGTCCAGAACAGGAAGCCGGCCGGGTCCGTCAGCAGCGCCGCGCCGAGCACGGGCGCGGCGCATCCGGCCGCGAGCCGGGGCAGGCCCGTGCGGGCGGCATCGCGCCGGTACAGCAGCCAGAGCACCGGCAGCAGGACCGCACCGCCGGTCTGTTTGGTCAGGAACGCGGCGGCGACGGCGGTCCCGGCCGCGCCCCAGCGTCCCCGGTCCGCGCACCACACGGCGGCGGCCGTCCAGGGCAGCATGAACACCTCGAAGGTGGCCGCCTGGGTGTCCTGCGGGTTCAGCCCCACCGACACCAGCAGGTACAGCACCCCGGCGGTGCGGCCGGCCCGCTCGCCCCAGTGGCGGCGGGCCAGGGAGGCCAGCGTGACGGCGGTGAGCAGCTGGGCGAGGACGGCGAGGATCCGCAGCGGGGTCAGCGAGCCGGAGCCGCACAGCGCGAACGCGGCCTCGTACAGCCAGGGCAGCAGCGGGGGTTTGCGGTCCACCACCGTTTCGTAGAGCCGGCCGCCGTGGGCGAGCAGCCGGGCCTCGACGGCGAGGTAGCCCTCGTCGGGGTTCCACAGCGGGCGGGCGAAGGAGGGGAGCCGGGTGACGCAGGCGAGCGCGGCCAGCAGGGGCAGCAGCCGCGTCCAGTACGCCGTCCGGGTGATCGCGGTCCGGGTGGGGGCGAGCGGGGCGGCGAGCATGGTCAGCACGTTATCCGGGCCGTCGGCTCCGGGCGCCGAAGGACATACGGGGCCCGGGAGTGTCGCCGGGGTCAGGTGGGCGGGCGCGGGCCCTTGCCGGGCACGGCGTGCTCACGCGGGGCGAGCCGGCTGTGCGAGCGGCCGTAGACGAAGTAGACGGCGAAACCGATCAGCATCCAGACCGCGAACCGCAGCCAGGTCTCCGCGGGCAGGTTCAGCATCAGCCACAGCGAGGCGAGCACCGACAGCACCGGGACCAGCGGGACCAGCGGGGTGCGGAAGGCCCGGGGCAGGTCGGGGCGGGTGCGGCGCAGGATGATCACGCTGAGCGCCACCACGGCGAAGGCGAAGAGGGTGCCGATGTTCACGAGCTCGGCCAGTTCGCTCAGGCTGGTGAAGCCCGCCACGACCGCGATGACGACGCCGAGCAGGATGGTCGACCGGTAGGGGGTGCGGAACCTGGGGTGGGTCTGGGAGAAGAACCGGGGCAGCAGCCCGTCACGGCTCATCGCGAAGAACACCCGGGACTGACCGAGCAGCAGGATCATGCACACGGTGGTCAGCCCGATCGCGGCGCCGAAGCTGATCAGACCGGCGAACCAGGGGTGCCCGGTGGTCTTGAACGCGTCGGCGAGGGGCGCCTCCACGGACAGCGAGCTGTACTTCTGCATGCCGGTGACGACGATCGACACGGCCACGTACAGGGCGGTGCAGATGACCAGGGAGCCCAGGATGCCGCGGGGGACGTCGCGCTGCGGATTGCGGGTCTCCTCGGCGGCGGTGGCGACGACGTCGAAGCCTATGAAGGCGAAGAAGACCACGGAGGCGGCGGTGAAGATACCCATGACCCCGAAGTGCGAGGGGGCCCACCCGAACATCAGCTGGACCAGGGGGGCCTTGAGGCTGCCTCCGGCCTCGGCGGGCTGTTCCTCGGGGATGAACGGGTCGTAGTTCGCGCCCTGGACGAAGAAGGCGCCCGCGATGATCACGACGAGGACGACGGCCACCTTGATCCCGACGACCACCGAGGTGACCCGTGCGGACACCTTCATGCCGACGACGAGGATGGCGGTGAGCAGCAGGACGAGGGCGGCGGCGAGGATGTCGAAGCCGAAGCCGGTGGCGCCGTCCCGGCCGCCGAGCGCCTCGGGCAGGTGCCAGCCCCAGTTGTCGAGCAGCGAGTGGATGTAGCCGGACCAGCCGACCGCGACCACCGCCGTGCCCAGCGCCAGCTCCAGCACCAGGTCCCAGCCGATGGTCCAGGCGGGGAGCTCGCCGAGCGAGGCGTAGGAGAAGGTGTAGGCGGAGCCCGCGACCGGGACCGTGGAGGCGAACTCGGCGTAGCAGAGGGCGGCGAGCGCGCAGACGGCACCGGCCATGACGAAGGACAGCGAGACCGCGGGACCGGCGGTGTTCTTCGCCGCCGTGCCGGTGAGGACGAAGATGCCGGTGCCGATGATGACTCCGACGCCGAAGACGGTCAGGTCCAGGGCGGAGAGTGACTTCTTGAGCGCGTGCTCGGGTTCCTCGGTGTCCTGGATGGACTGCTCGACGTTCTTCGTCCGGAACAGCGTGCTGCTCACGAGACCACCTCCCACGCTTGCCGGCCTCGACATGATCGAGAGGGCCGGTGGTGCGGTTTGCCCCGGCACAGGCAGGTTCACCCAAACGGGCCGGTTCCGCCACCGGGGGAGGTGGCGGGACCGGCCCGTCGGGCACCCGGGCGCACGCTAGTCGCGCGCGGGCTCCACGGAGTCCACGGTGTCGGCCGACCGCTCGAACCGGCCGTCGAGCTTGGCGACCAGCCCGGTGACCTGGCGGGCGATGTCGGGCGCGGTCAGCCCGATCTCCGCCATGACCTCGGCGCGGGAGGCGTGGTCGAGGAAGCGCGGCGGGATGCCGAAGTCACGCAGCGGCACGTCCACGCCCGCGTCCCTGAGGGCCTGGGCGATCGCGGAGCCGACACCGCCGACCCGGCTGTTGTCCTCGACGGTGACGACGACCCGGTGCCGCTCGGCGAGCGGGGCCATGGCCTCGTCCACGGGCTTGACCCAGCGCGGGTCGACCACGGTGGTGGAGATGCCCTGCCTGTCGAGCAGAGCGGCGATCTCCAGGCACATCGGGGCGAGGGCGCCCACGGAGACCAGCAGCACGTCCGGCCGGTCGGTGCCGGCCTCGCGCAGCACGTCCATGCCGCCGACCCGGCCCACGGCGGGTACGGCGGGGCCGACGGCGCCCTTGGAGAAGCGCACCACGGTCGGCGCGTCGTCCACGGCGACGGCCTCGCGCAGCTGGGCCCGCACCTGGTCGGCGTCGCGCGGCGCGGCCAGCCGCAGCCCGGGCACCACCTGGAGGATCGACATGTCCCACATGCCGTTGTGCGAGGCGCCGTCGGTGCCGGTGATCCCGGCCCGGTCCAGTACGAAGGTCACTCCGCACTTGTGCAGGGCGACGTCCATGAGCACCTGGTCGAAGGCGCGGTTGAGGAAGGTGGCGTACACGGCGAAGACCGGGTGCAGCCCGCCGTAGGCGAGGCCCGCGGCGGAGACGGCGCCGTGCTGCTCGGCGATCCCGACGTCGTAGACCCGGTCGGGGAAGCGCTTGGCGAACTTGTCCAGGCCGACCGGCTGGAGCATGGCGGCGGTGATCGCGACGATGTCCTCGCGCTCCTCGCCGAGCCTGACCATCTCCTCGCCGAAGACCGAGGTCCAGTCGGCGCCGGAGGAGGTGATCGGCAGCCCGGTGTCCGGGTGAATCCTGCCGACGGCGTGGAAGCGGTCGGCCTCGTCCTGGAGGGCGGGCTGGTAGCCGCGGCCCTTCTCGGTCAGGCAGTGCACGATCACCGGGCCGCCGAACCGTTTGGCCCGGGCCAGCGCGGACTCCAGCGCCTCGATGTCGTGTCCGTCGATCGGGCCGACGTACTTCAGGCCCAGGTCCTCGAACATGCCCTGCGGGGCGATGAAGTCCTTCAGCCCCTTCTTGGCGCCGTGCAGCGTCTCGTACAGCGGCTTGCCGACGACCGGGGTGCGGTCGAGGATGTCCTTGGTCCGGGCGAGGAAGCGCTCGTAGCCGTCGGTGGTGCGCAGGGTCGCCAGGTGGTTGGCGAGGCCGCCGATGGTCGGGGCGTAGGAGCGCTCGTTGTCGTTGACGACGATGACGAGCGGGCGGTCCTTGGCCTCGGCGATGTTGTTCAGCGCCTCCCAGGCCATGCCGCCGGTGAGCGCGCCGTCACCGATGACGGCGACGACGTGGTGGTCCCGCTCGCGCAGCTGGTTGGCCTTGGCGATGCCGTCGGCCCAGCCGAGCACGGTCGACGCGTGGCTGTTCTCGATGACGTCGTGCTCGGACTCGGCCTGCGCCGGGTAGCCCGACAGGCCGCCCTTCATCTTCAGCCGGGAGAAGTCCTGCCGGCCGGTGAGCAGCTTGTGCACGTAGGACTGGTGGCCGGTGTCCCACAGCACCTTGTCCTCGGGCGAGTGGAAGACCCGGTGCAG
The DNA here is from genome assembly GCF_039532885.1 of Streptomyces nogalater. Classification (NCBI taxonomy): domain Bacteria; kingdom Bacillati; phylum Actinomycetota; class Actinomycetes; order Kitasatosporales; family Streptomycetaceae; genus Streptomyces; species Streptomyces nogalater. The sequence goes on from NZ_BAAASM010000002.1 coordinate 520,387, forward strand.
GGCGATGGTCAGCTCCACCACACCGAGGTTCGGACCGAGGTGGCCGCCGGTCTTGGAGACAGCGTCGACGAGGAAGGTACGGATCTCCTCTGCCAGCTGGTCCAGCTCCTCCAGGCTGAGCCGGTCCAGATCGCGCGGTCCCCTGATGCGGGTCAGCAGCGGCACCCGTGCCTCCTTGAACTAGAGCTGATCGAGCTGTTGCCGGGCTCGCCCGAGTCTAATGCCGGGCCCGACAGGCACCCCGAAGGGGCGCGGTCAACCGCGCGACCGGCCAGGACGGGCCGGTACGCGGTCGTTCCGCGCCCCTGGGGCGGGCGGGCGCTAGGCGCGGCCCGCGGTCTTCTGCGTCTTGCGCGTGATGGAGTCGATCACGACGGTGGTCAGCAGGACGGCGGCGGTGATCATGTACTTCACCGGCTCCGCGATGGACTGCAGCTGCAGACCGTACTGGATGGAGACGATCACCAGCACGCCCAGTAGCGCGTTCCAGGTCCGGCCGCGTCCGCCGAAGAGCGAGGTGCCGCCGATGACGGCCGCGGCGATGGCGTTCATCAGCAGGTCGCCGGTGCCGGCGCTCTGGTTGGCCGAGGCGATCTTCGAGGCCAGGAACAGGCCGCCGATCGCGGCGAAACCGCCGGAGATCGCGAAGACGGAGATCCGGACCGCCGTGACGTTGATGCCCGCACGCCGCGACGCCTCGACGCTGCCGCCGAGCGCGAAGACCTTGCGGCCGTAGGTGGTGCGGCGCAGCAGGAAGTCCGTCGCGACCAGGAACACCAGGAAGATCACCGTGGCCAGCGGCAGGCCCTTGTACTGGTTGTACATGTAGGCGGCGGCGAAGGCGACCACGGCCAGCAGCACCGTGCGCAGCACCGTGTCGCTCAGCGGCCGGGCCGGGATGCCGGCGGCCTCGCGGCGCCGGTTGCCGAGGAAGGAGGTGAGGAAGAACACCGCGACGACGACTACGGCGAGCCCGTAGGCGGCGGCGATGTCCGAGAAGTAGTACGTGGTCAGCTTGGCGACCAGTCCCTCGCCGTCCAGGTTGATCGTGCCGTCCTCGCCCAGCACCTTCAGCATGAAGCCGAGCCAGAACAGCAGGCCGGCCAGGGTGACGGCGAAGGCGGGGGCGCCGAGCACCGCGAAGAAGAAGCCGTGCAGCGCGCCGATGGCGACACCGGCGGCGATGGCGAGGAGGACGGCCGCCCACTCGGGCCAGCCCTGGTTGACGGCGAGGACGGCCATCAGGGCGCTGGCCGCGCCGCTGACCGAGCCCACCGAGAGGTCGATCTCGCCGAGCAGCAGCACGAAGACGATGCCGACGGAGATCATGCCCGTGCCGACCATCGTGATCGTCACGTCGTTGATGTTCTGCGCGGACAGGAAGTTGGAGTTCAGCGCCTGGAAGATCACGCAGATGATCACCAGGCCGACGATGACCGGCAGGGAGCCCAGCTCGCCGGCCTTCATCTTGCGCTTGAACTCGTTCCAGTACCCGAGCAGGCCCTCTTCCTGCACCAGCAGGCGCGGGTCGACGGCGGTGACCGCGGCGGCGGCGGCCTCGGGGTTCTCGACCGGCGTCGCGTCCTGCGCGGACGTCGTGCCGGGGTCGGTGGCGGAGGTCTTGTCGATGCTCACTGGGAAGCCTCCCCGTTCGCGCTGGACGTGCGCGCGGCACGGCGGGTCACGGCATTGTCGGTGGCGCCGGTGATGGCGGAGATGATCTCCTCCTGCGAGGTCGTGCCGACCTCGAAGACGCCGTTGTTGCGGCCGAGGCGCAGGACGGCGACCTTGTCGGCCACCGCCTTCACGTCCGCCATGTTGTGGCTGATGAGGATGACGGCGTGGCCGCGCTCGCGCAGCCGCTCGACCAGGTCGAGCACCTGGGCGGTCTGCTCGACGCCGAGGGCGGCGGTGGGCTCGTCCAGGATGACCAGCTTGGGGTCGCCGAGCATGGATCGGGCGATGGCCACGGTCTGGCGCTGACCGCCGGAGAGCGAGGCGATCGGGATACGGACGCTGGGGATGCGGATCGACAGCGTGGTGAGCAGCTCGCGGGCGCGGCGCTCCATCTCGACCTCGTCCAGCACGCCCCACTTCCTCAGCTCACGGCCGAGGAAGAGGTTGCCGACGACATCGATGTTGTCGCACAGCGCGAGGTCCTGGTAGACCGTCGCGATGCCCAGCGCCTGGGCGTCGTGGGGCTTGCTGATCGACACGGGCTTGCCATCCCATTCGATGGCACCCTCGTCGATGGGGTGGACGCCGGCGATCGTCTTGACCAGCGTGGACTTTCCGGCGCCGTTGTCGCCGACCAGGGCGACCACCTCACCGGCGTGGATCTCGAGCTCTACGTCGGTGAGCGCCTGAACGGCACCGAACCGCTTGGAGACCCCGCGCAACGCCAGCACGGGCGTAGCGGACACGTGAACCATCTCCTTCGCCGCCTGACCCGGCGGGAGGTTGTGCAGAAGTTTGGGGGAGGGCGTTCCGTCCGGCGCCCCGGGCCGAGCTCGCGGGGCTGGTGGATGCGCCGGGGCGCCGGAGGAGCGGGACGCGGCCGGCCGTCGTCCGCGCCACGGGCGTTCAGGGGTCGAACGCCCGGCGGACGGGGATGGGGCCGGGGGCCGCTTACTTGGTGAGGCCGAGCTTGTCGCAGGCGGCCTTGTACTTGCCGGAGCAGATCTCGTCGACGGTGTAGATGCCGTCCTTGATCACGGTGTCCTTGATGTTGTCCTTGGTGAGGGACACGACCGGGACCAGGACGGACGGGATGTCCTTGGCGCTGGCGCTGGAGACCTTGTTCTTGGCGATGGAGTCCAGGCTCTCGCCCTTGGCGAGCGCGACGGCCATCTGGGCGGCGGTCGCCGCCTCCTGCGGGTACGACTTGTACACGCTCATGTACTGGTCACCGGTGACGATGCGCTGCACACCCGCCAGCTCGGCGTCCTGGCCGGTGACCGGGACGTTCAGGTCCGCGGCCTTGAGGGCGGTGATGATGGCGCCGGCCATGGTGTCGTTGGCGGAGTAGACGCCCACGATGTTCTTCTTGCCGACGGCGGAGATGGCCGCCTCCATCTCGGAGTTGGCGTTGTCCGGCGCCCACTCCTTGGTGTCGTACTCCTTGGCGATGGTGACCTTGCCGTCCAGGACGGAGTGCGCGCCGTCCTTGAACTGCTTGGCGTTGGGGTCGGTCACCGAGCCGTTGATCATGACGATCTTGGCGGACTTGGTGGCCTTGTCGCCCAGCGCCTTCAGCAGGGCCTCGCCCTGGGTCTTGCCGACCTCGACGTTGTCGAAGGAGGTGTAGGCGCTGATCGGGCCCTCGGCCAGGCGGTCGTAGGCGACGACCTTGATGCCCTGGTCCACGGCCTTCTTGACGGAGTTCTGGATCGCCTTGGCGTCCACCGCGTCGATGATCAGGACGTCCACCTTGTTGGTGATCATGGTGTCGACCTGCTGGGCCTGCAGGTTGGCGTCCTGACGGGCGTTGTTGTACTGGACCTTGCCCTTGCCGTTGGTCAGCTCCCTGACCTTCTTCTCGATCATCGGCCGGTCGAACTTCTCGTACCGCGCGGTCTTGTTCTCCGGAAGGAGCAGACCGACCGTGATGTCGTCGCCCTTCTTGGCGGCCGACGCGGAGGAAGAGTCGTCGTTGCCCTTCGACTCCTTGGCGCTGCCACAGGCGGCCAGCGAGACGGCCATCGCGCCCGCGGCAACGGCAACGGCGGCACGACGCATACGTGCGTTCACTTGAGAAACCTCCCTGACGAGGCCGCGTCGTTGCGGCCGAGGTGGCTGGAAGTCAACTCGGCCACACGTGCGACGTCAAGAAGTAAATCCTTAACGAGATGGCAACGGTGCCATCCGTTCTCTAAGTGAAGACAGGCGCCGTGCCCAGCAGGGCGCCGTCCAAAAGGGTGGAATCACCCATCTCGCTGAGGGCGAGGGCGAGCGCGCCGAGCACCTCGGCCCGGCCGCCAAGTGCCCCGGGAAGAACGGACAGTTGACGGGCGGCGCTGGGGATGGCGTAGCGGCCGACGGACTCCCTGATCGGCCCGAGCACCAGCTCGCCGGCCTCGGCGAGGTCGCCGCCGAGGACCACCCGGCTCGGGTTGAGCAGATTGCAGAGGTTGGCCACTCCGCTGCCGATGTGGCGGCCGACGTCGGCGATCACCCGGCGGCAGCCGGGGTCCCCGTCCCTGGCCAGCCTGACGATGCCCTCCATGGTCAGGTCGGGTCCGTGGCTGGGCTGGAGCAGCGGGAGCACATAGCGCGCCGCCGCGAAGGTCTCCAGGCAGCCGCGGTTGCCGCAGCGGCAGACCGGGCCGGACTCGTCGAGGGTGATGTGCCCGATCTCGCCGGCCGTGCCGCCCGGGCCGCGGTAGATCTTGCCGTCGATCACCAGCCCGGCGCCGACACCGCTGGCGACCTTGATGTAGGCCAGGTCCCGCACGCCCTTGCCGCTGCCCCAGACCAGTTCGCCGAGGGCGCCGAGGTTGGCGTCGTTGTCCACGTGCACGGGTACGCCGAGCCGTTCGCGCAGCTCCTCGGCGGGCTTGGTGCCGCCCCAGCCGGGCAGGATCGCGGTGGAGCCGAGGGTGCCGGACTCCACGTCGATCGGGCCGGGCACGCCGAGGCCGACGCCGGCCACCTTGGTCCGGTCCACGCCGGTCGCCGCGACGAGGCGGTTGACCAGCTGTTCGGCCCGGTCGAAACCCTGGTCGGCGGAGGCGTCGACGTCCAGCGGCTCGGCCTCCTCGGCCAGCACCTGGTGGGCCAGGTTGCCGACCGCGACACGCAGATGGGTGTGTCCGAAGTCGACCCCGATCACGATGCCGGCGTCCCCGCTCAGGCTGACGCTGCGGGCCCGCCGCCCGCCCGCCGACGTGGGGGTGACCTCGACGGTTCCGCCGTCCTTCAGCTCCCGCACGATGTTGGAGACGGTGGCTGCGGACAGCCCGGTCGTCCGCGCGATCTCCGCCTGAGTGAGGGACCCGGCCAGTCGTACGGCCCGGACCACCCGCTCCAGGTTGGCTCGGTGCAGTGACGACTGCGACCCTGGAGTCTCCACGACGACCTCCTGAGCGCGGGGCCGCTTCGGCGAGGCCCCGTGTATGTCCAACTAGTGAACTCTAAGCTGAGCCGTTCGGGGCGACTCACGTCAAGAGGTTGAACCGTTTCCGGGTACCCGGCACAGCCGCGCGCACCGCCCCGTACCCGCCGGGACGGTGTGCGCACGCGCAATCACGGGGTGTGGCCCCGCCGGGTGGCCGCGGCTACTTCAGCGCCCCCGCGGTCAGCCCCTGCACCACCTGCCGCTGGAAGACGATGTACGCCGCGAGCACCGGCAGCATCGCCATGACCAGGCCCGCGAACAGGCCGGACCAGTCGCCCTTGTAGCCCTGGCTGACCGCGAGCTGGACGAGTCCCTGGGTGAGGACCTTCTTGTCCGGGTCGGTGTTCAGGACCGTGGGCAGCATGTACTGGTTCCACTGGCCCAGGAAGTTGAAGATGCCCACGCTGATCAGACCGGGCTTGGCCATGGGCAGCATGACCTGGAAGAACGTACGCGTGTGCGAAGCGCCGTCCACGAAGGCCGCCTCCGCCACCGAGGTGGGCAGAGTGCGGAAGAACGCCGTGAGGAAGAACACCGTGAACGGCAGCGAGTAGGCGATGTAGACCAGGATGAGGCCGTGGATCGTGTTCAGCAGCCCCATGTTGTTCACGACGTAGAACAGCGGGACCAACGCGAGCATGACCGGGAAGCTCATGCCGCCGACGAACAGGTAGTAGATGAAGCGGTTGCCCGGGAAGTCGAACCGGGCCAGCACATAGGCCGCCATCGAGCCGAGCACCAGGGTGCCCACGAGCGAGCCGCCGACCACCAGGACGGTGTTCAGGAAGTAGTCGCTCATATGGGCGTCGGTCCAGGCCCGGGCCCAGTTGTCGAAGTGCAGCCGGTCCGGCAGGGACCAGGGCGAGCCGAAGATGGAGCCGTCGTCCTTGAAGGACGTCATCACCGCCCACACCAGCGGCATGACCACCATGACGGCCCAGATCACGAGGACGCCGTGGGAGAAGACGTTGAGGACGCTCCCCTCCTGCCGCCGCCCGGAGGGCCGGCGCGCGGCCGGAGGGGAATCCGTCTTGTCAACGGTGGCGCCGGACTCGGCCGGCGGCGGGGCGGGGGTCTCGGTCGTCTTCATCGGTTCAGAACTCCAGCCGCTCGCGACGGCCCAGCCGCATCACGATCGCCGCGAACGCGAGCGTGACGATCAGCAGGGCGACGCCGATGGTGGTGGCGTACGCGGCCTGACCGTCCCGGAACGCCCTCTGGTACACGTAGAGGACCATCACGGTGGTCGAGTAGTCCGGCCCGCCCGGTCCCGTCGTCATGATCTGGACGACCGCGAAGGACTCCGCGCCGAGGGCGAGGATGCCCATGTAGACCCAGCCGGACTGCACGGTGTCCCACAGCAGTGGCAGGGTGACGCGGAAGAAGGTGGTGGCGCGGCTCGCGCCGTCCAGCAGCGCCGCCTCGTACAGCTCGGCCGGGATCGAGGCCATGCCCGCGGAGAACAGGACCACGAAGAAACCGACCGTGGACCACACGAGCACCGCCATCACACACCACAGGGCGAGGTTCGGATCGCCCAGCCACAGCGGCTGCACGCCGTCGAGGCCGATGCCGCGCAGCAGCGAGTTGATCGCTCCGCTGTCCGGGTTGTAGGCGAAGGCGAACAGCAGCGAGACGATCGCGATCGAGAGCACCTGCGGAAAGAAATAGACGATTTTGTAGAAGGCCGAGCCGCGCACCCCGGAAATGGCGGGACCGCCCCTGCGCCGCCGGCCGCCCACATTGATCATGAAGGCGAAGAACAGCGCCAGACCCAGTGTCACCACCGGCAGCACCAGAGCGAACAGGAGACTGTGCTGCAACGACTTCCAGAAGATGTCGTCGTCGAGCATCCTCTCGTAGTTGTCGAACCCGACCATCTCGAAATCGGGGCTGAGGCCCGTCCAGTCCGTGAACGAGTAGTAGATGGACTGGATGAACGGCCATACCACGAAGAGCGCGTACAGTCCCAGGGGCAGTGCCAGAAACCCCACGATGAACCGGTATTTGCCGTGCTGCATCGCCACTCCGGTGCTGTCAGGGTGCCGGATTACTGGTGCTTGTAGTGCTTGATGGAGGAGTCCTTGGCCGCCTCGTCGGCGAATGACTGGATCTTCTTGATCGCCTCGGCCGGGGTGAGCCGGCCGGCCATCATCTCGCCGAGACCGGAGACCCCGATCTTCTCCTTCTGCAACTGCACGTACCAGTCCTGCATCCGGGGGTTCACCACGTTGTCCCCGGCCTTCTCCAGCGCCGCCACACCCGACTTCAGGCCCGGGGTGAGGGTGATGCCGGAGGTGCCGCCGTTGAACGCGGTCAGCGACTTCACCTTGGCGGTGAAGTTCTTCGAGGACGCCTCGGAGAGCATGATGCGCAACTGCTCCATGCCGCCCTCGGCGTTCTTCGCCTTGGCCGGGACGATGAAGGGCTCGCCGCCGCAGGCCCAGATGGTGCCGAACGGCAGCTTGTCGGAGCCGTCGAGGCCGGAGGGCGCGGAGACGGCGAGGCCGAAGTCGGACGGGATGACGTTGGCCGACTCGTTCTCCACCCAGGAGCCGTTCGGGAGGAACAGCGCCTTGCCCTTGGCCCACGCCGTCTGCGACTGGATGTGGTCCAGGCCCGGGGTGCCCCGGAGGATGTAGCCCTTCTTGTACAGCTCGTAGTAGGCCTCGAAGCAGGCCTTGACCGCGGGGTGCCTCCAGGCGTTCGGCTCCAGGTTGTCGATGGCGTCGAGCACCTCGCGCCCGCCGACCTTGGCGATCATCGGGTACAGCGAGAAGGGGATGTAGTACGGGTACTTGCCCGCGTAGGTCCAGCCCGCGATGCCCTTCTTCTTGGCCTTGGCGCACAGCGCGAGCATGTCGTCCCAGGTCTCCGGGTACGCCGCGTCCAGCGAGTCCAGGGCCTTCTGCGAGTACCAGACGCCGTAGACCGTGTAGGCGTAGTACAGGATCCAGACCGGGTCGCCGTCGAACTGGCCCATCTCCACGATGCCGGGGCGCAGGGTGTCGCGGACCTTCTTGTCCGGGTCGTCGTAGGACGGGGCGTCCAGCAGCGCGGTGAGATCGGCGAGCTGGTTCTTGCCGACGAGGACGCCCATGTCCATCTGCTCGGCGCCGGAGTTGTCGATGAGGTCCGGCGGGGTGCCCTGGTTGAAGCGGGGCTGGAGGGTGGACTGGATCTTCTGGGTGGCCGCGAACTTCACCTCGGCCTTGGGGAAGTCGCGCTCGTAGATCTTCACCGCGTCCTCGGCGTACTCCTTGCCGAAACCGCCGTCGAAGAGGACGAATTCCAGCCCGGCGGTGTCGTTGACACCGAGCGGGTTCCTGGCGGTCTTCTTGCCCTGCTCGGCCTTGTCCTGTCCGTCGCCGCCGCTGCTCGCACAGGCGGACAGCAGGCCCATCCCCGGCGTGGCGATCAGACCGAGCGCCGCCGAGCGCTTGATCAGATCGCGGCGGCCGACACCCTCGGCACCGTGGTGCGCAGTGGATCCCATGCTCAAGTCCTCGCCTTCTCCAGGACTCAGGCGGTGAACCGGATCCTTGCCGGCACCGCAGGTCGGGTCGTGCAGGGTCGTGCGGGAAACGCCGACAGGTATAGTCCACTTGACCCCGGTGGACAAGATCGAGTGCATGGTTCCCCCAGGGTCTTTTCCGAGTTGAGACCTGCCGGAAATACGAGCCCGCGACACGTGCCGCGCAGGAAAAATTCGCGGCATTACTCCCCGAATGCCACAGCCAACACCCTTGACATCATCGGCCACTTGACCACCTACTGGTCCTGCGCCCGGTAGCTGACAACGTTGTCCGAGGGGGCGCAGGAGGGGACATCCGTAGATGCAGCGGAGAACTCGGCACAGATGGGGTCCGGCGGCCGTCCTCACGGCCGCCTTCGTCATGGCCGTCGGCGCCCAGGGCGCGGCGGTCGCCCTGCCGGCCAGACCTCCGGCACCCGACCGGGAGTTCGCATCCTCGTTCGAGGCGGGCGATCCGGCGCCGGACTGGCTGAACACCGTGGACACCGGCCCGGACGGGAGCAAACGGGCGGCGGGAGTCGACGGCGGCTACAGCACCGGCATCCCGGGCAACGTGACCGACCATGTCACCGAGGTCCGGGCCGGCGGCGAGAACGCGGGCGCGGGCGAGGTCAAGGAGAACCTGGTCGACGGCGAGCCCGGCACCAAATGGCTGACCTTCGAGCCCGTCGGCTGGGCGGAGTTCGACCTGGACAAGCCGGTCAGGATCCAGACGTACGCGCTCACCTCGGCCAACGACTACGCCGAGCGCGACCCCAGGGACTGGACCCTGAAGGCCTCCGCCGACGGCACGCGCTGGACGACGCTCGACACCCGCTCCGGCGAGACCTTCTCCGAGCGGTACCTGACCAAGTCGTACGACCTGGCCGAGCCGGGCCTCTACCGGCACTTCCGGCTGGAGGTGACGCGGAACAACGGCGCCCCGGACGTCCTCCAGCTCGCCGACGTGCAGTTCTCCACCGGAGGCGGCGGCGGACCGGTGCCGCGGGACATGCTGACCCTGGTGGACAAGGGCCCCAGCGGCTCCCCGACCGCCAAGGCGCGGGCCGGGTTCACCGGTCTGCGCGCGCTGCGCTACGCCGGCCGGCACACGGCGGACGGCCGCGCCTACTCGTCCAACAAGGTCTTCGACGTGAACGTGAAGGTCGGCCGCGACACCGAGCTGGCGTACCGGATCTTCCCGTCGATGGCCGACGGCGACCGCGACTACGACGCCACCAACGTCTCCGTCGACCTGGCCTTCACCGACGGCACCTACCTCGCCGACCTGGGCGCCCTGGACCGGCACGGCTTCCCGCTCTCCCCCCGCGGGCAGGGCGCGTCGAAGGCGCTGTACGTCAACCAGTGGAACGAGGTGGCCGCGCGGATCGGTCCGGTGGCGGCCGGGAAGACCGTCGACCGGATCCTGGTGGCCTACGACTCCCCGGACGGCCCGGCGAAGTTCCGCGGCTGGCTGGACGACGTGTCCCTGAGGCCGGTGGCGCCCGCGAAACCGAAGGCGCACCTGGCGGACTACGCGCTGACCACCCGCGGCACCCACTCCAGCGGCAGCTTCTCGCGCGGCAACACCTTCCCGGCGACCGCCGTACCGCACGGCTTCAACTTCTGGACGCCGGTGACCAACGCGTCCTCGCTGAGCTGGCTGTACGAGTACGCGCGCGCGAACAACGCGGACAACCTGCCGACGATCCAGGCGTTCAGCGCCAGTCATGAGCCGAGCCCCTGGATGGGCGACCGGCAGACCTTCCAGGTGATGCCGTCGGCCGCGGCCGGTCCCCCGGACACCGGCCGCGAGGCGCGCGAACTGGCCTTCCGGCACGAGAACGAGACCGCGCGGCCCTACTACTACGGGGTCCGGTTCGAAAACGGCCTCAAGGCCGAGCTGACCCCGACCGACCACGCGGCCGTGCTGCGCTTCACCTACCCCGGCGACGACGCGAGCGTGCTGTTCGACAACGTCACCGAGCAGGCCGGGCTGACGCTCGACAAGGAGCACGGAAGGGTCACCGGCTACTCGGACGTGAAGTCGGGCCTGTCCACGGGCGCCACCCGGCTGTTCGTGTACGGCGAGTTCGACAAGCCGGTGACGGACGGCGCGGCGAGCGGGGTGAAGGGCTATCTGCGGTTCGCCCCGGGCGCCGACCGCACCGTCACCCTGCGCCTGGCGACCTCGCTGATCGGCGTCGAGCAGGCGAGGGAGAACCTGCGCCTGGAGATCCCCGAGGGCACGTCCTTCGACGCCGTCAAGGCGCGCGCCCGGCACGCCTGGGACGAACTGCTCGGCAAGGTCGAGGTGGAGGGCGCGAGCGAGGACCAGCTGACCACGCTCTACTCCGGCCTGTACCGGCTGTACCTGTACCCCAACTCCGGGTTCGAGAAGGTCGGCGGCGAGGACCGCTACGCGTCCCCCTTCTCCCCCATGCCGGGTCCGGACACCCCCACGCACACCGGCGCGAGGATCGTCGACGGCAAGGTGTACGTCAACAACGGCTTCTGGGACACCTACCGCACCACCTGGCCCGCCTACTCGTTCCTGACCCCCACTCGGGCGGGCGAACTGGTCGACGGGTTCGTGCAGCACTACAAGGACGGCGGCTGGACCTCCCGCTGGTCCTCCCCCGGCTACGCCGACCTGATGACCGGCACCTCCTCGGACGTGGCCTTCGCCGACGCCTACGTCAAAGGCGTGCGGTTCGACGCGAAGGCGGCGTACGACGCGGCCGTGAAGAACGCCACCGCCGTCCCGCCCGCGCCGGGCGTGGGCCGCAAGGGCATGGCCACTTCCCCGTTCCTCGGCTACACCCCGACCGACACCCACGAGGGCCTGTCCTGGGCGATGGAGGGGTACGTCAACGACTACGGCATCGCGAAGATGGGCGAGGCGCTGTACAAGAAGACGGGCGAGAAGCGCTACCTGGAGGAGTCGCGGTACTTCCTCGACCGCGCCCGCGACTACGTGCGGCTGTTCGACACCAGGGCGGGCTTCTTCCAGGGCCGGGACGCCAAGGGCGCCTGGCGGGTGGACTCCGCGACGTACGACCCGCGGGTGTGGGGCCACGACTACACCGAGACCAACGGCTGGGGCTACGCCTTCACCGTCCCGCAGGACAGCCGGGGCCTGGCCAACCTGTACGGCGGCCGGCAAGGCCTCGCGGACAAGCTCGACGCCTACTTCGCCACCCCGGAGACCGCCTCCCCGGACTATGTGGGCTCCTACGGCGGTGTCATCCACGAGATGACCGAGGCCCGGGACGTCCGGATGGGCATGTACGGCCACTCCAACCAGGTCGCGCACCACGTCCTGTACATGTACGACGCGGCCGGCCAGCCGTGGAAGACGCAGGCCTATGTGCGCGAGGCGCTGTCCCGGCTGTACACCGGCAGCGGGATCGGGCAGGGCTACCACGGCGACGAGGACAACGGCGAGCAGTCCGCCTGGTACCTGTTCTCCGCGCTCGGCTTCTACCCGCTGGTGATGGGCAGCGGCGAGTACGCCATCGGCTCCCCGCTGTTCAAGAAGGCGACCGTGCACCTGGAGAACGGCCGGGACCTGGTGGTGCGGGCCCCGCGGAACAGCGCGACGAACGTCTATGTGCAGGGAGTCGAGGTCAACGGCCGCCCCTGGACGTCGACCTCGCTCCCCCACTCGCTGCTGGCCAAGGGCGGGGTGCTGGACTTCTCCATGGGTCCGCAGCCGTCGGCCTGGGGCACGGGCGAGAACGCGGCGCCGGTCTCGATCACCCGGGACGACAAGGTGCCCGAGCCCCGCGCGGACGTCCTCAAGGGGGCGGGGCCGCTCTTCGACGACACCTCGGCGACGAGCACGACGCTCACCTCGGCCGAGCTGCCGGCCCAGGGCGCCGTACGGCCCGTCCGGTACACGCTGACCTCGGGGGCCGACCACACCACCGCGCCGTCCGGCTGGACCCTCCAGGGCTCCGCCGACGGCACGACCTGGCGGACCCTGGACCACCGCAGCGGCGAGACGTTCGCCTGGGACCGCCAGACCCGCCCCTTCACCATCGCCGCGCCGGGCACGTACGCCCGCTACCGCCTGGTCCTGGACGGCGAGTCCACCCTGGCGGAGGTGGAACTGCTGGCCTGACCGCACACCGGGTACGGTCACCGGCCCGCCGGAAGAGCCCCGCGGCCCTTCCGGCGGGCCGGTCGCGCGTGGGCGGGGTGGTGCGGGCGGGGGGTGCGAGCCGGGTGGGCGGGTGGTGCGGGCCGGGGGCGGGGGCCGGTCGGCGAGGTGACGCGCCGGCCGCCCATACTGCGTTCGAGGACCCCGTTCGCCACAGGAGCACCGATGACCCCACGCACCCCCGCCCGCACCGCACGGGAGGCGACGGCATGAGACTGCTGGTCACCGGCGGAGCCGGGTTCATCGGCTCCCACTTCGTGCGCACGCTGCTCGACGGCGGTTACCCCGGCCACGAGACGTCCCGGGTGACCGTCCTCGACAAGCTCACCTACGCCGGAAACCGGGACAACCTGCCCGCGGCGCATCCCCGGCTGGAGTTCGTGCGCGGCGACGTCTGCGACCCGGAGCTGCTGGACCGGATCCTCCCCGGGCACGACGCGGTGGTGCACTTCGCCGCGGAGTCGCACGTGGACCGGTCGCTCCGCTCGGCGCCGGAGTTCGTCCACACCAACGTGCTCGGCACCCAGACGCTGCTGGACGCCTGTCTCGCGGCGGGCACCGAGCGGTTCGTCCACGTCTCCACCGACGAGGTGTACGGATCGATAGCCGAGGGGTCCTGGACGGAGGAGCACCCGCTGCTGCCCAACTCGCCGTACGCGGCCTCCAAGGCCTCCTCGGACCTGCTCGTGCGCGCCTGTCACCGCACGCACGGCCTGAACGTGTCGATCACCCGCTGCTCGAACAACTACGGCCCCTACCAGCACCCCGAAAAACTGATCCCGCTGTTCGTGACCCGCCTGCTGGAGGGCCGGCCGGTGCCGCTCTACGGCGACGGGCGCAACGTGCGCGAGTGGCTGCACGTCGACGACCACTGCCGGGCCGTCGCGCTGGTGCTCGACCGGGGCCGGCCGGGCGAGGTCTACAACGTCGGCGGCGGCGACGCGCGCACCAACCGGGAGGTCACCGAACGGCTGCTCGCGCTGTGCGGCGCCGACTGGTCGCGGGTACGGCACGTGCCCGACCGCAAGGGGCACGACCTGCGGTACGCCCTGGACGACGGCAAGATCCGCGAGGAGCTGGGCTACGCCCCGCGGATCCCGTTCGAGCGGGGGCTCGCCGACGTGGTCGCCTGGTACCGCGACCACCCCGGCTGGTGGAAGGCCGCCGCCGGCGCCTGATGCGCGGCGATCGCGCGCACGGCTTGGTAGAAAGGCAGGGCGAGGCGACTGATCGGCTCGCAGGCCGCCGCTCCGCCGCACCGCTCGTCACCCCACCTCGTCACCGCGCCGCCCACGACAGGAGGTACCCCCCGGTGCAGGCCGTATCGTCGCCAGGGCTCACCCGTCCGGACTCCCCCACGCCCACCCCGCCGGACCCGCCCATCCCGCCGGACCCGCCCGGCCCCCGGGAGCTGACGCTCGACGGCGGCGACGGAGTACGGCTGTCGGGCCTGCTGGCCGAACCCGGGGCGGGGCAGGAGCCCAGGGCCGTGGTGATCGCCCTGCACGGCAGCGGCATGCGGGCCGGTTACTTCGACAACCGGGCACGGCCGGGCCTGTCGCTGCTGGAGCTGGGCGGCCGGCTCGGCTACACCGTGCTGGCGCTCGACCGCCCGGGCTACGGCGCCTCGGCCGCCGCGCTGCCGGACGGGCAGGACCTGGCCGGACAGACCGCCACGCTCGGCACGGCCCTGGCCGACTTCGCCGGACGGTGGCCGGCCGGCGCCGGGTTCTTCCTGCTCGCCCACTCCGGCGGCGGCCGGCTCGCGCTGTCCACCGCGGCGGACGACGCCCTGCCGGCCCCGCTGATCGGGCTGGACCTGTCCGGTCTGGGCAGCGCCTTCGCCGTGGCGCCCGACCAGCTGCCCGGCGCCGGCGCGCCCGGGGCGTGGCGGCGGCACTGGGGGGAGCTGCGGCTGTATCCGCCGGAGGCCTTCCGGCAGGGGCAGCAACTGGTGGCGCCGGTGCCCGCCACGGAGGCCGGCGAGACCCTGGCCTGGCCCCGGATGTACCCGGAGCTGGCCGCCCGGGTACGGGTCCCGGTCCGGTTCACCTTCGCCGAGCAGGAGCAGTGGTGGCGCACCGACGAGGAGGCGGTGCGCGCCCTGCTGGTGCCGCTCGCCGCGCCGCGTGCGGTGGTGGACCGGCTGCCCGACGCCGGGCACAACATCAGCCTCGGCTGGGCCGCCCGCACCTACCATCTGCGGGCCCTGGCCTTCCTGGAGGAGTGTCTGCTGGCCCGCGCGGCGGCGCCGCCCACCCGTCGGCCCGTCGGCTGACCGCCGCTGGCGTCCCCTCCGGTCAGGACCGGGCCGGTTCCGTCTTCGGGGGCGTCCAGGATGGGCCGGTCGTCCCGTTGCCCACGGATCAGCCCTCGTAGGGGCGGGCGGCGCGGCCCTCACGCAGGGTCAGGCCCCACCAGGCGAGCTGGTCGAGCAGCACGGAGGCGGCCTTGCCGACGCCGTCGGGGTCCTGGGGGCGGCCCTGCTCGTCGAACTGCTCCCAGGCCATGTGGAAGCCGACGGTGTCGCGCAGGGTGACGGCGTGCAGCTCGGCGAAGACCTGGCGCAGCTGCTCCACGGCCCGCTGGCCGCCGGCCAGGCCGCCGTAGGAGACGAAGCCGACGGGTTTGGCCCGCCACTCGCGGTAGACGTAGTCGATGGCGAGCTTCAGCGAGGCCGGGTAGCCGTGGTTGTACTCGGGCGTGACGACGACGTACCCGTCCAGTCCGCCGATGCGCTGGGCCAGGGTGAGGGCGCCCTCCCGTGGCTCGGTGGCGTCCAGGGTGAGCTTCAGCTCCGCCACGAGCGCCGGTTCGGAGAGGTCGATGACGTGGACGTCCATGTCCTCACGCCGGCCGATCTCGGAGAGGAACCACTGGGCGACCTTGTCGGCGAACCGGCCGGTGCGCACGCTGCCGATGATGACGCCGATCTTCAGGGGGGTCGTGGGCATGAGGGAACTCCTGACAGGAAGGAAAGGGAAATATGGGGAGAAAAGGGAGAGGTGACGACGGCTCAGTCGGCCAGCAGGACGATCTTTCCGCGGCCGTGGCCGGTCTCCAGCTCGCGGTGCGCGTCGGCGGCCCGGGCCAGCGGCAGGGCCTTGCGGACGTGCACGGTGAGCTTGCCGTCGGCGACCAGCCCGGTCAGTTCGGCGAGCCGTCGCGCGGAGCGCCGGCTGCCGATCCAGCGCACGCCCAGCTCCTCATAGACCTCGTGGGCGAAGATGGTGCCGACGCGGTCCTTGTCCTTGACGAGTTCGGCCGCGACCCGCAGGCCCTCGGCGCTCGCCGTGTCCAGGGCGGCGTCCACGCCCTCGGGCGCCGCCGCGCGGACCCGGTCGATCAGGCCCTCGCCGTAGGCGACCGGGACGGCGCCCAGCTCGCGCAGGTAGGCGTGGTTCTCCTCGCGGCCGGTGGCGATCACCTTGGCGCCCCGGGCCACCGCGAGCTGTACCGCGATGGTGCCGACCCCGCCGGCGGCGCCGTTGACGAGCACGGTCTCGCCCTCGCCGACGCCGAGGATCTCGATCGCGGTGTGGGCGGTCTGGCCGGAGGCGGACAGGCAGCCGGCGACCTCCCAGGACAGCGCGGCGGGCTTGGGCACGACCTGGTCCGCGGGGACGACGAGGTACTCGGCATAGGTGAGCTGGACGCGGTAGCCCAGGACCTCGTCGCCGGCCGAGAATCCGGTGACGCCCTCGCCGAGCACGTCCACCACGCCGGCGAAGTCGCCGCCGGTGATGTGCGGGAAGGTGACGGTGAAGCCGGGCGGGGCCCAGCCGGAGCGGACCGCGCAGTCGGTGGGCTGGGCGCCGGCCGCCTTCACCCGCACCCGCACCTCGCCCGGCCCCGGCTCGGGCGTCGGCAGCTCCATCAGCTCCAGGACCTCGGGCCCGCCGAACGCGCGGAACGCGACAGCCTTCATCGGTTCAACCCCCCATGACAGTAAGGAACTCGGGCGGAGCGGCGGCCGGTGGCCCGCCGTCGCCGGCAACAGGACGAACGTAGAAGCTCAAGTCCGCTTGAGGTCAAGCGCCGGTCATGAGGGACGCCTTGGCTACCGGTGGGGGCGCCGGCGGTGGTGACAAGGGCCTGGCACGCAGGGCGCGCCCCGGGGGCACACAAGCCCCAGGGGCCACAGCGAGGATCGCCGGTACCACAGAGGCCCGCGTGCGCTCCGGCAGGCGCGCGCCGATATCACCCGGTCGGGCTAGCGAAGCGGGTTGACGGGGTCGGCGGGGGCGGCGGTACAGTCGAGGTCGAAGCCTGATGACAACGATGTCGCGAGGGTCGGCGGTCACGTCGGCCGCGCACCCCCTCCC
The DNA here is from genome assembly GCF_039532885.1 of Streptomyces nogalater. Classification (NCBI taxonomy): domain Bacteria; kingdom Bacillati; phylum Actinomycetota; class Actinomycetes; order Kitasatosporales; family Streptomycetaceae; genus Streptomyces; species Streptomyces nogalater. Next base: position 537,507 of record NZ_BAAASM010000002.1, read on the forward strand.
CCCCTCTCCGGGCAGGCATCCCCCCCTCACCTGCCCGGTTCGCGGACCCGGTGACTCGGCCACCGGGTCCGCCCAGAGCAGCCCCACCGTCCGCCCGGCGGCCGGTACGCGGGTGCGGGCCCCGGGCCGGCGCGTGGACGGGACGGCGAAGGGCCGCGCCCCCGGGTGCCGGGGACGCGGCCCTGTGCCGCCGAACCGCTGTGCAGCGCCGCTTACTTGCGGATCAGGTTGCGCAGCACGTACTGCATGATGCCGCCGTTGCGGTAGTAGTCGGCCTCGCCGGGGGTGTCGATGCGGACGACCGCGTCGAACTCCACACCGGTGTCGGTGGTGACCTTGACCGTGCGCGGGGTACGGCCCTCGTTCAGCTCGGTGACGCCGGAGAAGGAGAAGGTCTCCTCGCCGGTCAGACCGAGGGACTCGGCGGACGCACCCTCCGGGAACTGCAGCGGCAGGACGCCCATGCCGATCAGGTTGGAGCGGTGGATGCGCTCGTAGGACTCGGCGATGACGGCCTTCACGCCGAGCAGCGCGGTGCCCTTGGCCGCCCAGTCGCGGGACGAGCCGGAGCCGTACTCCTTGCCGGCCAGGACGACCAGCGGGATGCCGGCGGCCTGGTAGTTCTGCGAGGCGTCGTAGATGAAGGAGACCGGGCCGCCGTCCTGGGTGAAGTCGCGGGTGTAGCCGCCCTCCGTGCCCGGCGCGATCTGGTTGCGCAGGCGGATGTTGGCGAACGTGCCGCGGATCATGACCTCGTGGTTGCCTCGGCGGGAGCCGTAGGAGTTGAAGTCGCGCCGCTCGACGCCGTGCTCGGTGAGGTACTTGCCGGCGGGGGTGTCGGCCTTGATGGCACCGGCCGGGGAGATGTGGTCGGTGGTGACCGAGTCGCCCAGCTTGGCCAGGACGCGGGCGCCGGTGATGTCCTCGACCGGGGCCGGGTCCATGGTCATGCCCTCGAAGTACGGGGGCTTGCGGACGTAGGTGGACTCCGCGTCCCACTCGAAGGTGTCGCCGGTCGGGATCGGCAGCGACTGCCACTGGGCGTCGCCGGCGAAGACGTCGCTGTAGGACTTGGAGAACATGTCCTCGCCGATGGCGTTGGCGACGACGTCGTTCACCTCCGCCTCGGAGGGCCAGATGTCCTTCAGGTAGACCGGGTTGCCGTCCTGGTCGGTGCCCAGGGCCTCGCGGGTGATGTCCAGCTTCATGGAACCGGCGATGGCGTAGGCGACGACCAGCGGCGGGGACGCCAGGTAGTTCATCTTGACGTCGGGGTTGATCCGGCCCTCGAAGTTCCGGTTGCCGGAGAGGACCGAGGTGACGGCGAGGTCGTGGTCGTTGACGGCCTTGGAGACCTCCTCCGGCAGCGGGCCGGAGTTGCCGATGCAGGTGGTGCAGCCGTAGCCGACCAGGTTGAAGCCGAGCTTGTCCAGGTACGGCGTGAGGCCGGCCTTGTCGAAGTAGTCGGTGACGACCTTGGAGCCCGGGGCCAGGGTGGACTTCACCCACGGCTTGCGGGTCAGGCCCTTCTCGACCGCCTTCTTGGCCACCAGGGCGGCGGCGACCATGACGTACGGGTTGGAGGTGTTGGTGCAGGAGGTGATGGCCGCGACCGTCACCGCGCCGTGGTCCAGCTCGTAGGTGGTGCCGTCGGGGGCGGTCACCTGGACCGGGTTGCTCGGGGCGCCGTTCGGGGCGACCGCCGGGGCGTCGGAGGCCGGGAAGGACTCCTGGCCCGCCTCGTCCACGATGTCCACGTAGTTGCGGACGTCCTGCTTGAACTGCTCGGCGGCGTTCGCGAGGACGATGCGGTCCTGCGGGCGCTTCGGGCCGGCGATGGAGGGGACGACCGTGGAGAGGTCCAGCTCCAGCTTCTCGGAGAAGTCCGGCTCGGCGGCCGGGTCAAGCCAGAGGCCCTGCTCCTTGGCGTACGCCTCGACCAGGGCGACCTGCTGCTCGGAACGGCCGGTCAGGCGCAGGTAGTTCAGGGTCTCGTCGTCGATCGGGAAGATGGCGGCGGTGGAGCCGAACTCCGGCGACATGTTGCCGATGGTGGCGCGGTTGGCCAGGGAGGTGGCGGCCACGCCCTCGCCGTAGAACTCGACGAACTTGCCGACCACACCGTGCTTGCGGAGCATCTCGGTGATGGTGAGCACGAGGTCGGTGGCGGTGGTGCCGGGGCTCAGCTCGCCGGTGAGCTTGAAGCCGACGACGCGCGGGATGAGCATGGAGACCGGCTGGCCGAGCATGGCGGCCTCGGCCTCGATGCCGCCGACGCCCCAGCCGAGGACGCCGAGGCCGTTGACCATGGTGGTGTGCGAGTCGGTGCCGACCAGGGTGTCCGGGTAGGCCTTGCCGTCGCGGACCATGACGACACGGGCCAGGTGCTCGATGTTCACCTGGTGGACGATGCCGGTGCCCGGCGGGACGACCTTGAACTCGTCGAAGGCGGTCTGGCCCCAGCGCAGGAACTGGTAGCGCTCCTTGTTGCGGCCGTACTCCAGCTCGACGTTCTGCTTGAAGGCGTCGGTGGTGCCGAACTTGTCGGCGATGACGGAGTGGTCGATGACCAGCTCGGCCGGCGCCAGCGGGTTGATCTTCGCCGGGTCGCCGCCCAGCTCCTTCACGGCCTCGCGCATCGTGGCGAGGTCCACGACGCAGGGGACACCGGTGAAGTCCTGCATGATCACGCGGGCCGGCGTGAACTGGATCTCCTGGCTGGGCTGGGCCTGGGAGTCCCAGTTGCCGAGGGCGCGGATGTGGTCGGCGGTGATGTTCGCGCCGTCCTCCGTGCGGAGCAGGTTCTCCAGCAGGACCTTGAGGCTGTACGGCAGCCGGGCCGAGCCCTCCACCTTGTCCAGCCGGAAGATCTCGTACGACTCGCCGCCCACCTGCAGCGTGCTGCGGGCGTCGAAGCTGTTCGCCGACACGACAGTCTCCTTCATTGATGTGCGCGTACCACCGTCAATCGTGCCGCCACGCCGGCTTGGCCGAACCAGTAAGGTCAGGCTAAGTTAGGTAGGCCTTACCAGTGTGGCGACCGCGGTGCGCCTCGGCAGATATCTCGATGTCGAGATAACACTAGTACATGGGCGCGGCCTGGTCATGTCCGCACACGTTCTCCGGCCCCGGAGGCCGGGTCTTTTCCCGCGTGCTCCACGCCGCCCCGGCCACCGGACGGCGGCGCGGCCTCACGTGCCGGCGGTGGTCCGGTCGAGCGCGGTGAGCGCCGCGTCGGCCTCGGTCCGGCGTGGGCTCCTCAGCACCGCCAGGTCGGCGCGGGCGGCCAGCAGCGTCTGCCGGGCCTCGGGGTGTCCCACGGCACCGAGCGCCCGGCCCAGGTCGAGCCGGGCCGGTGCGGCCCAGGCCGGCATCTGCGCGGCCTCGAAGGCGGCGAGGGCCTGCCGCAGCGGCGCCTCGGCCTCCTGCCAGCGTTCCAGGGCCGCCAGGTCGTTGCCGATCTGCTGCCGGGCGACCGCGAGGTACAGCGCGATCAGCTCTTTCGTCCGGCCCGGAATCCCCGCGCGGCAGATCCGCTCGCTGCGCCGGTGGATGTCCAGGGCCTCGGCCGCCCGGCCGGTCTGGCGCAGCAGGGTGCCGAGGCTGTTGAGGACCGTCAGCTCGGCCAGCCGCCCCTGCGGGGACTCCTGTGCGGCGAGACGGCGGGCCGCGCCGCGCAGCCGCTCCTGAGCCTCTTCCGGGCGGCCCAGCCGACTGAGCGCGCCCGCGCCGTAGCCGAGCGCCCAGCCCTCTTGCAGCCCGTCCCCGCAGTCGCGGGCCGCCGTGAGCGCGGCGTCGGCGCTCGTCAGGGCGGCGCGGGGGTCGTGGACGCAGAGGTTGTAGGCCCAGGCGAGGTAGTTGAGGTGAACCGCCTCCTCACGCCGGCTGCCCAGGGCGCGGGCGGCGTCGGCGGAGCGCTGGAACACCTCCACCCACTGTTCCCAGTGCTGGTTGATGTCGGAGAACCAGTGCATCGCGTCCGCCGTGTCCAGGACCTGCCGGTGCCGGCCGGCCTCGTGGGCCCGGCGCAGCGCGGCGAGCCACTGGGCCCGCTCGGCCTCCAGCCAGGCCCGTGCCTCGTCCCGGCCGGTGGGCGCCGTGTCCGGGTCCGGGTCCGCCTGCGCCGCGGTCCGTTCGTGGTCGACGTCGAAGTGCAGCGCGGCTGCGGTGGCCCGGCGCAGCATCCAGTCCGCCGTCCGGTCGAGGGCGGCGTCCCGGACCTCCGGGCCGTCCTCGGTCTCGGCCAGTTCGGCCGCGTAGAGCCTGAGCAGGTCGTGGAAGCGGTACCGCTCGGCGGCGGCGTCGCTCTGCAGCAGACCGGCGTCGGTCAGTTCCTCGGCGCGGGCGACCGCCTCGTCGTGGGACAGGCCGGCCAGGAGCGCGCCGGTCTCCGGGCTGAAGTCCGCCCCGGCGGCCAGCGCGGCGCGGCGCAGCAAGGTCCGCGAGTCGGGGGGCAGCTGACGGTACGAGAGCGCGAAGGCGGCGCGCACCCGCAGGCTTCCGGCCTGGAGGCCGTCCAGCCGCCGGCCCTCGGCGGCGAGACGGGCGACGAGCTTGCCGAGGCGTTCGTGCGGGCGGCCGAGGAGCCGCTGGCCGGCGATCCGGACGGCCAGCGGGAGGTGTCCGCACAGGTCGGCGAGGTCGCGGGCGGCCTGCGCCTCCGCCCGCACCCGGTCCGGGCCGATGATGCGGGTCAGGAGTTCCACCGCCTCCTCGCGCCGCAGCAGGGCCAGATCGGCGCGGTGCACGGACTCCAGACCCGTCAGGGCGTGGCGGCTGGTGACGAGGGTCAGGGACGGGCCGGTGCCGGGCAGCAGGGGGGCGACCTGGGCCTCGTCGGCGGCGTTGTCCAGCAGCAGGAGCACGCGCCGGTCGCCGACCAGGGACCGCCACAGGCCGGCGCGGTCGTCGGTGCCGGCCGGCAGCGCGGCGTCGGCGACCCCCAGCGCGCCCAGCAGCCGGGCCAGCGCGTCCCGGGGGGTGGTCGGCTCGGGATCCATGCCGTGCAGGTCCAGGGCGAACTGCCCGTCGGGGAAGTGCGGGGCGAGGAGGTGGGCGGCGTGCACCGCGAACGCGGTCTTGCCCAGACCGGGCTGCCCGGCGACCACGCTGACCACCGGCCGGCCCCCGGCGGCGTCCCGCGCGAGGTCCAGCAGCCGGGCGAGGGCCGGACCGCGCGCGGTGAAGTCCTGGATGTCGCGCGGCAGGGCCAGGGGGCCGGGGCCGGCCGGACCGGTGGCCGCCCGGGGACGCGGCCGGCCGAGAGCTGCGGCCCCCTCCAGGCCCGCCGCCTCGCCCTCGTCCAGCCCCAGCGCTTCGGCCAGCGCCTGGACCGTACGGCGCTGCGGCCCCCGGGTACGCCCGCGTTCCATGTCCGCCAGCGCCCGGACACTCACCTGGGCGGCGTGCGAGAGGGCTTCCTGGCTCAGTCCGGCACGGGTCCGCAGACGACGCAGCCGCTGCCCGAAGTCCTCGGTGGGGGGTGTGCCGTTGCCCGCGGTGGGGGGCGCGTCGGAGGGCGTGCCGTTGTCCTGGATGGAGGGTGCGCCGTCGTCCCGGGGGGAGGGCGTGCCGTAATCCGCGTTGGAGGGTGTGCCGTCGCGCACCGTCGATGTCCCCGATCGTCCGGCTCGTCCGGTTGAGAGCCCCCGGCAGAAGTATGGCCGACGGTACTTCCGCCGGGGGAACCGCATGGGCGGCGAAGACCGGAAGTGGTCGACTGAAGACCGACGCGGAACGGTCGGCCTTCCGGGACCTCCGGGACCTTTGGGGCATCGGGGACACAGGCGGACCTGGCCTTCCGGGACTTCCGGGCTCCGGCGGACCCGGCGGCGCCTTCCGGACGGCCGGCCCGTCGGGGGACGGGGCGGCCGGGGCCTGTACGGGCCCAGGAGCGGCACGGACCATCCGCCGTCGACTGAAGAACCGCACCACCAGCAGGACGACCTCGGCCGGCGGCACTGCGCCCCGGCCCCGCACAGACCAGGGGGAACCTCCATGAACACCTCACGTCACCGCTCCGCACTGCTCGCCGTCGCGGGCACGGCTCTCGTCCTCTCCCTCACCGCCTGCCAGAGCGACGGGGACACCGAGTCGAAGTCCTCGCCCTCCCCCGCGGCCACCGTGGCGTCGTCCGCGGCGTCCGCCCAGCCGGCCGGCGACAAGGGCACCGGCACGTCCGGGACGACGGGATCGACCGACTCGGCGCGCTCGACGGGCTCGACGGGCTCCAAGGGGTCGAAGGACTCCGCGGACTCGACCGGCTCGACCGGCGCTACCGGCTCCACCGGCGAGCGGGCCTCCGCCTCCGCCCCGCTCTGCACCGCGGGGGACGTCACCGTCAGTGCCGCCACGCAGGACGGCCCGCCCTACACCCACATCGTCCTCACGGCGAAGAACACCTCCCCCCACGCCTGCCGGCTGACGGGCTTCCCGCACATCCAGTTCCTGGAGAGCCACAAGCGGGACGTCCCGGCCGTGGCCAAGAGCAAGCCGGCCACCCCGGTCGTCCTCACGGCGGGAGCCCCGGCCTACGCCCTGGTCAAGCTGTCGGACGGCGGAGTCGACGAGGAGAACGAACCCGTGTCGGCGTTCTCGGTCACACTGGAGGGCGACCCCACGGTCATCGCCGTCGGCGCGCCCGGCAGCGAAGGCATCGCCGTCGACCCGGCCAAGGCGCTCACCGGCTACTGGACCCCCGAACTGCGCAACGGCGCGGACGACTTCTGAGCCGGGTTCCGGGTCGGTTCCGGGTTCGGTTCCAAGCCCGGTCCTGAGCCCGGTTCCCAGTCCGGTGGGCTCCGCGCAGGCGGAGCCGACCGGCCTCCGTACGGCCCACCCCGCCGGAGGTGGCGGCGGCCTCCCGTGCGGCCGACTGGCTGACGTTGTGTCACCTCCGTCACTCGAACGGACCCCCCTGACGTGCGCCATCTCATATCTGAGATAGCCTCAAGGTCATGTCAGACGACTACCTCGTACGCATCGGCAAGCTCATCCGTGACGCCCGGCAGCACCGTGGCTGGACGCAGACGCAACTCGCGGAGGCGCTCGGCACCAGCCAGAGCGCGGTCAACCGCATCGAGCGCGGCAACCAAAACATCAGCCTTGAGATGATCGCCCGAATCGGTGAAGCCCTGGACAGCGAGATCGTGTCCCTGGGTTATGCGGGTCCGATGCACCTGCGCGTGGTCGGCGGTCGCCGTCTGTCCGGTGCCATCGACGTCAAGACCAGCAAGAACGCGTGCGTGGCCCTGCTGTGCGCCTCGCTGCTGAACAAGGGACGCACGGTACTGCGCCGGGTGGCGCGCATCGAGGAGGTGTACCGCCTGCTGGAGGTACTGAACTCCATCGGCGTGCGCACCCGCTGGATCAACGACGGCGTCGACCTGGAGATCATCCCGCCCGCCGAGCTGGAGATGGCGGCGATCGACGCGGAGGCCGCCGTGCGCACCCGCTCGATCATCATGTTCTTCGGCCCGCTGCTGCACCGCATGGACCGCTTCAAGCTGCCGTACGCCGGCGGCTGCGACCTGGGCACGCGGACCATCGAGCCGCACATGATCGCCCTGCGCCGGTTCGGCCTGGACATCGCGGCCACCGAGGGCCAGTACCACGCCCAGGTGGACCGCTCGGTCCGCCCGGACCGGCCGATCGTGCTGACCGAGCGCGGCGACACCGTGACCGAGAACGCGCTGCTGGCCGCCGCCCGCCACGACGGCGTCACGGTCATCCGCAACGCCTCCTCCAACTACATGGTCCAGGACCTGTGCTTCTTCCTGGAGGCGCTGGGCGTGAAGGTGGAGGGCATCGGCACCACCACGCTCACCGTGCACGGCGTGCCGAACATCGACGTCGACGTGGACTACTCCCCCTCCGAGGACCCGGTCGAGGCGATGAGCCTGCTGGCCGCCGCCGTGGTCACCGAGTCGGAGCTGACGGTGCGCCGGGTTCCGATCGAGTTCCTGGAGATCGAGCTGGCGGTCCTGGAGGAGATGGGCCTCGACCACGACCGCAGCCCCGAGTACTGCGCGGACAACGGCCGTACGCGCCTGGTCGACCTCACGGTCCGCCCCTCCAAGCTGGAGGCGCCGATCGACAAGATCCACCCCATGCCGTTCCCCGGCCTGAACATCGACAACGTCCCGTTCTTCGCGGCCATCACGGCCACCGCGCAGGGCAAGACCCTCATCCACGACTGGGTCTACGACAACCGCGCCATCTACCTGACCGACCTCAACCGCCTCGGCGGCCGGCTCCAGCTCCTGGACCCGCACCGGGTCCTGGTCGAGGGCCCGACCCGCTGGCGCGCGGCCGAGATGATGTGCCCGCCGGCCCTGCGCCCGGCGGTGGTCGTCCTGCTGGCGATGATGGCGGCGGAGGGCACGTCCGTGCTCCGCAACGTCTACGTCATCAACCGCGGCTACGAGGACCTGGCGGAACGCCTGAACTCGATCGGGGCACAGATCGAGATCTTCCGGGACATCTGATACGCCGCTGCCGCCGCACCCTCCCCGACCTGCTATTCAGCGGATCGGACGGGGCGCGGCGGCATCTCCGGGACTTCTCTGGGACTCTGCGCCGGCGGCGGGCTCTCCGGCCGCGCTCCACCCCGGCCCCTCCGGACAGCCCCCGGCGCTTCTCGTTCCGGTACGGCCGTCCGGACTTCGACATGGGCGAGTTGGGCGGTGAGGATCTCTTCGAACGCGGCGCGGCGGTCCGCTGCGAGGGGGCGGACGTCGCGGGCGAAGTGGGCCAGGGCGGGGAAGCGTTCGGGGTCGGCGCCGAGCACGGCAACGCGGAACTGCTCCATGCCCTGTTCGTACTCCTCGGGGGTGATGGTGCTGATGCCGGCCTCGGACGAGATCAGCGCGACGAGCAGGATCACGATGCGGTGGTAGCGCGCCGGGACCTCCTCGTCAGGCAGACCGGACGTGCGCAGGGCCTGTAGCACTTCCTCCATGACCAACCGGGATCCGGTGCCGCCGGACCCGTAGCGTCCCCAGACCGCGGCGAGTTGGGGTTGCTCGCCGAACGCCTCACGCAGGCGCAGGGCAAGGGCGGTGATGCGCTGCTTCCAGTCGCCCTCGGGGCGGTAGCCGTCCATCGCGGTCAGCAGGATCCGGTCGGCGACCGCGCGCAGCAGTTCGGTCTTGTTGCGGAAGTGCCGGTAGAGGCTCGAGGAGTCGGTTCCGAGCGCCGCGGCGAGCCTGCGCACACTGAACGACTCGGCGTCGCCCGCGCTCAGCAGTTTCGCCGCCGTGTCCAGGATCTCCTCGGTCGACCATCGCCTTCGGCCAGTCATCTCGCCCCTCTCGTCAAGTGCCAGCCTAATCTATGCACTTGCCTGTGCACGCGGTGCGTGTACAATGAGGGCAACGCACTGTCCGACCGCGACGGCACACCCGGCATCCGGCCGGGAAGGAAGAGGGAGACATGAGCGAGACCACTACCGCCGTACGACCGCCGGAGCCGGACTTCTCGGCGATCACCGCCGAGGAACTGCGCGTCTACCGTGAGGCCGAGAACCGCTTCCGGGCCTCCGACGCGGCGCGGGCGATCCTCGGAGAGCCGGATCCCGGTGCCTCGATCGTCTGGCAGGAGATCGCGCTGCCCGGCCGCGACTTACCGGTCCGGGTCTACCGGCCGTCCCCGGCCGGGGACGACGACGCCGCGGCCCGCACCGGCCTGCCACTCGTGGTCCATGTGCACGGAGGCGGCTTCGTGGGCACGGCGGCGCAGTGCGACTGGACCAACAGCCACCTCGCCGTTCGACTGCCCGCGCTCGTCGTCTCGGTCGAGCACCGCCTTCTCGCCCCGGACAGTCCGCTCACGAACGCGGCCGACGACGGCTGGGACGTGCTCCAGCACGTGGTGCGGCATGCCGCGCGGTGGGGTGCCGACCCGGCGCGCACGGCCGTCTTCGGCGAGAGCTGCGGCGCGCTGATCAGCGCGCTGACGGCCGTCCGGGCCCGGGACGCCGGCCTGGCGCTCGGGGCGCAGGTGCTGGTCAACCCCGTGGTCGATGTGACCGAGACGATGTTCGACCATCCCTCGGTCGCCGAGTTCGCGTACCGCCCGAGCCGGGCCCTGCCCCTCCTGCGGCTCGTCCAGCGGCTCGCCGTGCCGCCGGGAACCGACGCCAGGGCACTCTCGCCGCTGTACGCGGACGACCTGAGCGGGCTCGCCCCGGCGCTCGTCGTGGTGCCCACCCAGGACGCGGTCGCCGACCACGGCCGCCGCTACGCCGAGCGGCTGCGCTCGGCCGGAACCGACGTGCGGCTCTCCGAATACCCGGGTGCGAAGCACGCGTTCCTCACCTTGCCCGGCGTGGAACCACAGGCCGAGGCCGCTCAGGCGGAGATCCTCCGATTCCTGCGCACGGCCCTGGAGCGGTGACGAAGGGGCGATGGCGCCCCGCCCCGGACCCGGCGGCCCGACGGCCTCCCGATCCGCCTCCGGCCGCACGAGCAGGCCCGGCGCCTACGGGTCCCACGCCCCGCACGACAGCAGCGACGTCACACCCTGGAGGACGACACAGTGCAGCGCATCGGCATCATCGGAGTGGGCGAGATCGGCCGGGCCATGGTCTAGGGCCTGTGCGACGGAGGCGGCGCGTCGACGGAGGTCTTCCTCTCCCCCCGGGGAGCCCGCACCGCCGCCGGACTGTCCGAGCGCTTCGAGGGCGTCACCGTGTGCGCCGACAACCAAGAGGTGGTGGACCGCGCCGATGTGGTGTTCATCGCGGTACGCCGCCAGGACCATCACGACGCCCTCGCCGGGCTGACACCGGACGACGGCACGATCCTGGTCAGCCTGATCGCCGGGCTCGCCGCCGACGACCTGCGCCGAACCCTCGTCACCCGCGCCCCGATCATCCGCGCCATCCCGCTGCCCGCCGTGCGCGAGCGCCGCTCCGTCACCGTGACGTACCCCTCGCACCCGGTGGTGGACTCCCTCTTCGAGCGGTTGGGCGGAGCGCTCCCCGTCACGGACGAGGCCGCGTTCAACGTCTTCTCCGCGCTGACCGGGACGCTCACCGCCCACTACGCCTACCTCGCCACGCTCACCTCGTGGGCCGCCGGCCACGGCATCGCCCCCGACATCGCCGACCAGTATGTGCGCGGCCTCTTCCGGAACGTCGGCCGTTCCCTGAGCGACGAGTCCCGCCCTCTGCACCGACTCGCCGCCGACCACGAGACACCCGCCGGAAGCAACGAGCGCATCCGCACCACCTGGTTCGGCCCGGCCAACACCGCGGCCCTCGAAGGTGCCTTGGACAGCCTCCTCGCCGACCTGGGGTGAAACCTTGCCCGCCGCCCTGGGACTGATCGGTGGGGTGGTCCCGCTCACCGGGCCAGGGACTTGTACACCTCGGTCGTCTTCAGGGCCGTGGTCCCAGGTGGACTCGGTCTCCACGCGATGGCGTCCCTCCCGGCCCCTGCGTGCGCGCAGATCCCGTCCGCGCCGCGCGCGTCGGCCGCGATGCGTACGTCGATGCCCAGCGACTGCAGCGCGGGGTTGGCGTCCCGCAGGGTGTCCGGCACCGCGTACCCGGTGGTGTGCGGCTCGGCGACCGGGTTCCCGAACGCCCGGACCCGCGCCTCCGCGAAGCGGCGCAGCGCGCGAGTGGGTTCCGCCGCGTGGACACCCGCTCCCCCGTAGACCTCGGGCGTGTGCTCCCGAGTCATCAGGTCGATGCGCATCGATCGCCCTCGGTGGTCAACGGCCTGGAATCCCTGTCCGGGCCCGCGTCAAGGGGCGGGGCCGGACAGGGACTTCGCGCCCGGCCCGGGGGCCGGTGGTTCAGGGGCGCCACCCGGACCGGCAGTGGTTCAAGGTGGCCGGGGCCCTGTTCAGAACGTCACGTCCGAGCAGGCGTAGAACGCGTTGCCCGTGTCGGCGATGGTCCAGACGCCGAGGATGACGTGGTGGCCGCTCAGCCCGGTCGGCAGGGTGCCGCTGTGGCTGAGGGTGGCCGGCGGCTGCTTGCCGCCGTAGGGGACCGTCAGGAACGGGGTCGTGTTCAGGTCGGCGCGGGTCAGGGCGTGGCCCTGGTTCCAGCCCTGCTTGGTGACGTAGTAGCGGAAGTCGGTCGTCGCGTGCCGCGCCTCGAACTGCCAGCGGAAGGTGTAGCTCTGGCCGCCGGTGACCTTGGTGGTGGGCCATTCCGCGCCCCTGGGGGTGCGGGCGCCGTCGAGCTGGCCGAACCGGGTCTCGCCGCCGGAGCAGAGCCGACCGTCCGCCGGACCGCCCGCCGGGAAGCCCTTGGGGCCCTCGACGCTCTGCGGCTCCCACTGGATCTCGCCGCAGCCCCGCGCCGTGCCGTCGGCACAGAGCAGTTGCCTGCTGATGGGGAGGTCGGTGTAGCCGTGCCCGCTGGCACCGCCGGCGGACAGCGCGAAGGCGCCGGCGGTGGTGAGGCCTAATACGGCCGCGTACAACTTGCCCTTGGTGCGCATGTAGCCGCTCCTCGGAACGTGTGGGGAGTTGGTTGAGCCGGACCGTGCCTTGGTCTATACCAAGCCCAGGCTATTGCGGTCGCTTGGACATGTCCATACCAATGCCGACCCGTCCGCAGCCGTCGGCCCGCCCCCTCGCCCCTCCAGAGCGCTCGCCACGCAGGGCGCCAACTGAACTCCAGCTAAACTTAACCGGTTTCGCTCAGACGGTTGTCACCCCCGGTGTCTCGTTCTAGCCTCTCCCCCAGTCACCGATGAAGGCATTTCAGGCCACCGCTTTCCCGGCGGGTGTGAGCCGCAATTCGACGTCCGGGCAGCGGAATTCCGGGCCGGAACGCACATGTCCTTGCGTTCCGGCCCCACGCGCCACCACTTGGGGAGCAGAGATGAGCAAGAGACTGGCCACCGCGGCGGGAGCGCTGCTGGCCTTCGCCACCTCACTACTGGCCGCACCATCCTCCGCACAAGCACAAGCACAAGCACAAACACAAGCGCAGGAACAGACACAGGCACAGGAACGGATGCAGGCGCAGGCGGGCCCGGGGTTCCACGTCGCCGACGGCCGGCTGCTGGACGCGAACGGCGCCGACTTCGTCCTGCGCGGCGTCAACCACGCGCACGCCTGGTACCCCGCCAGGACGGCGCAGGCGCTGAAGGACGTCAAGGCCCTGGGCGCCAACTCGGTACGGGTGGTGCTCGCCACCGGCGACCGGTGGACGAAGAACGACACCGCGGACGTCGCCTCCGTGGTCGCCCAGTGCAAGCAGAACCGGCTCGTCTGCGTCCTGGAGGCCCACGACACCACCGGCTACGGCGAGCAGGCCGGAGCCGCCACCCTCTCCCGTGCCGTCGACTACTGGACAGGTGTCAAGGACGCGGTACAGGGCCAGGAGAAGTACGTCATCCTGAACATCGGGAACGAGCCTTACGGCAATTCCGGCTACGCGGCGTGGACCCCCGACACCAAGAGCGCCCTCGCCCGGATGCGGGCGGCCGGATTCCGGCACACGCTCATGGTGGACGCGCCGAACTGGGGCCAGGACTGGTCCTTCACCATGCGCGACCACGCCGCGGAGGTATTCGCCGCGGACCCCGATCGCAACACGGTGTTCTCGATCCACATGTACGGCGTGTTCAACACCGCCGACAAGGTCAGAAGCTACCTTGACCGGTTCATTTCGCAGCGCCTTCCGATCGTCGTGGGAGAGTTCGGGGACATGCACTCGGACGGCGATCCGGACGAGGGCGCCATCATGTCCACCGCGCGGCAGCTCGGTGTGGGCTACCTCGGCTGGTCCTGGAGCGGCAACGGCGGCGGTGTCGAGTACCTGGACATGGCCACCGGCTTCGACGCCGCGCGCCTCACCGCCTGGGGGCGGCGCGTCTTCTCCGGCGCCGACGGCATCCAGCGGACGGCCCGGGAGTCGGGCGTCTTCGGTGACGGCGGATCCGTTCCCGCGCCCGCGAGTTGCTCGGTCGACTACCGCCTCGGCGACTGGGGCAGCTCGTTCAACGCGGACGTCACCATCCGCAACACCGGGACGGCGGCCGTCACGGGCTGGCAGCTCGCCTTCGCCTTCGTCGGGGACCAGAAGCTCCGTTCGGTCTGGAACGCCAAGGCCGTCCAGCAGGGCAACCAGGTTCGGGCCACCAACGAGGCCTGGACGGAGACGATTCCGGCCGGCGGCTCCGTGAGCTTCGGCTTCAACGGCTCCTCCACCACCGCCAACGGCGTGCCGGCCGCCTTCAGTCTCAACGGCACCGCCTGCGCGAAGGGCTGACCCCGCAAGCCCGGCACCCGCGAACGCCGGCACGCCGGCACCCCTGCACTCCGAAGGGCCGCGTCCCCTGTGGGCGCGGCCCTTCCACGCGGCCTGCGAGCGGCCGGCCCGGGCCCGCCACACCGGCAACGACGAGTCCCTCGTCGCGGCCGCCTTCCCGACCTCACCGACCACCCGAGGCCGCTCGCCCGTGCGGCGGCTCCCGCCGCCGGCCTCGGCAAGCACCTCGACGGGCCGGGCGCCGCCGCGCACGGCGTTCCCCGGCCACGGTGCGCCTACGACCGATTCGGCACCGGCTCCCAGGGCGGCCCCGGCCCGGTCAGCGCACCCGCCGCGCCTCGCCGGCACCGAGCCACACGGGTACGCGCCGCGCGAAGCCGGCTGCCGACCCGGCCGGCCCGTCCCCTGGGAGGCGAGTCCACCACGGCTGCGGGACCCGCCAACAGGGCGGAACCCGCGGCCGGATGTTCACCGGACAGAGGTCAGCCACTGACCGTGATGGTCGAGCTTCCGCTGCTCTGGTAACCCTCGGTGGCCATGATCATGTAGTACTTGAACTGGCCCAGGTTCATGCCCGCGCGCGCCCAGGCGTCGAAGTGGTTGCCGGTGGTGATGGTGCCGGAGCCACTGGTCACCTTCGACTGCCGGACGCTCCAGTACTGGTCGAAGGTGCGGGTGCCCTCGACGGAGGGGGCGTTGTACCGCGTCGTCTTGTAGATGTCGTACGTGCCGCCGTCGCTGTAGACGGTGCCCCGGTACTCGCCGGTGGGCCGGTAGCTGCCCCAGTTGTCGACGATGTAGTACTCCACGAGCGGGTTCGACGTCCAGCCGTAGAGACAGCCGTAGCCGTTGCCCGACGGGTTGAAGTAGCCGGTGTAGCGGACCGTCCTGCGCCCGCCGGTGTTCCAGCCCTTGCCGGCGACGAAATTGCCGCAGTTGGTCCACCGGGTGCTGTAACTGCCGCCGCCGTTGAGCGTCATGGAGACGGAACCGCCGCCGTCGGTCCAGAACGAGTAGTACATGCCGTCGTAGCCGGTCTGGTTGGTGGTGATGGTGGTGGCGGCGTGGGCGGTGCCGGGCAGCAGCAGTCCGGACGCGGTGGCGAGCGCGACGGTGCCGGCGCCGCCGAGGAAGCCTCGTCGGCTCAAGCCGCTGAGGGGGGCGGGGTGCTGCTGGATCCGGTCCTGCTGCTTGCCGTGCTGCTGCATGCGTCCTCCCGATGAAGGCTGGTGGGGGGCGGGCGGCTCCCGTCACGCGGCCTGGCGTGGAACACGGCGCGGGCCGCCCGTGGTCGTACCGCGACGACCGGCCGCCGCCTCCGGTCACACGACGCGAGGGGGCGACGGTCTCCTGTCGTCCGGTGGCCACAGTTTTCGTAGAGCGCCATGACCCTGTCAACAGTTTCGACGTGCTTTCGGAAACCCTCCTGTAACCGGCAGGCGTGTTGGTGACATCTCCTTGGCTGTTCAGGCCCGCTCTCGCGCGACCCGGGGAGAGAGAGGGAGCGGGGAGAAGAAGGGATGCCACGCAACAACGTGCGCATTGTTCGAAACTTTCGGACCACAACGCCTGTATCCGACCCGGCGGAGACGGTGCGCGGCAGTCACCTGACCGGCCGGACGACTCCGGCCAACGGAGGGGCCGCTGCCTCCCGGCAGGTCAGCTCACCGAACGGATCGTCCCGCCGTCCACGCGGATCGTGGAACCGGTGACATAGTCGGCATACGGACTGGCCAGGTAGGCCACGGCGCCCGCGACCTCTTCGGGGCGGCCGAAACGGCCGATGTCATTGGGGATGAGGTCCCTGGCGGCATCGCGTTCGATCTCCTCCCACGAGTCCCCCCAGCCGCGCTCGGGCGCGATCGTGGTCAGCAGCTTCCGCACCGAGTCTACGAGGATGGCACCGGGAGCGACCACGTTGGACGTCACGCCGGTGTTCTCCAGTTCCCTGGCGAGGGACACGGCCAGGTTGTGCCGAGCGGCGAGAGAGGCGTTGTAGTGGGGCTGCGTTGCCAACGGCTGTGACGCGAGGCCACCGCCGATCTGGATCACCCGGCCCCAGCCGCGCTCACGCATTCCCGGCACCAGGCGCTGGATCATGCGTACACCCGAGACGACGTTGATCTCGTACGTGCGTGACCACACTTCGGGAGAGGCATCCTCCCAGCCGAGATGATCATAGGCGCCGGCGTTGTTGACCAGGATGTCCACGGCACCGGCGGTGGCGGCGACGGCGTCGGCGCCCTCGTCGGTGGCGAGGTCCCCGACCGCCGCGGCGACCGCACCGACGGCGGCCGCCACCTCGCGCGTACGCGCCGCGTCGCGCCCGTGCACGACCACATCGGCGCCCTCGGCTGCCAGCAGGCGGGCGATCGCGGCACCCAGCCCGGAACTCGAACCGGTCACCAGGGCCCGGCGGCCCGTCAGTCTCAGATCCATGTCCATCCCTCCAGCGGCTGATGTCTACAGATGTAGACATGACAGTAGTCTACACTCGTAGACATGACGCCTCCGCGACGCCGAGACGCCGCCGCCACGAAAGAAGCGATCCTGCGCGCGGGCATCGACGCCTTCACCCGACACGGCTACGACGGCATCGGAGTCCGCGACATCGCACAGGCGGCCGGCGTTACGGCCATGCTCGTCAACCGGTACTTCGGGTCGAAGGAGGGGCTCTTCGCCGCTGTGGTCGAAGCCTCCATGGCGGATCGGACCATCCTCACCAGCGATCCCGCCACTCTCGCCGGCGACATCGCGGCCGCACTCGTCCGCCGCACCGCTCCCGAGGCCGAGCACCTCTCGCCGTTCCTGCTGATGCTGCGCTCGGCGCCCAACCCCCGGGCCGCCGAGATACTGCGCGCGGGTATCGAGACCCACGTCGAGGCCCACTTGGTCGGTGTCGCCCCCCACCTGCGCGGCACCGACCGGGCAGCCATGACTCTCGCCGTCATCGCGGGTTTCTGGCTGATGCGCACGGTCATCGGCAACACCGCCCTCGACGACGCCGACGAGACCGCACTGACCCGCACCCTGCAACAGCTGTTCACCGTGCTGATGCGGCCATAGCCGCTCCCCCGGCCGCCGGCCTACCCCCCGGGCGCCGGCGCGGTGGAGCCGCGTGGGGTCAGCGACGGGGTCGGGACCTGGTGGCCCTGGGTGTCCACGCCGTTTACCACGTCGAAGAGCACGCGTGCCACCTCCGCGCCGAAGTGGTGCACGTCGTGGCTCATCGCCGACAGGGTCGGGTGGGTGATCCGGCACAGCTGGGAGTCGTCCCAGGCGAGCAGCGACAGGTCGTCGGGGACGGTGAACCCCATCTCCGCGGCGACGCCCGCCCCCGCGACCGCCATGATGTCGTTGTCGTAAACGATCGCGGTCGGCCGGTCGGCGGCGAGCAGCAGGGTGCGGGTGGCCCGGGCGCCCTCCTTCTCGTCGAAGCCGGTGGCGATCTGCCGTGCCTCCTCCAGGCCCAGTTGCCGGACCGTGTCGGCGAAGGCGCGCGCCCGGATGACGCTGTGCCCCAGGTCGGCCGGGCCGCCGACCCGGGCGATGCGCCGGTGGCCCAGGGCCGCCAGATAGCGGACGGCCTCCGCGACCGCCGACGCGTCGTCCGTCCACACCGCCGGGAACGTGCCCGTGAGGCGGGGGTGGCCGACGGCGACCGCCGGCATGCCCAGCCCCTGGAGGGCGGGCACCCGGGGGTCGTCCTCGCGGAAGTCCACCAGGATCGCGCCGGCGATCATCCGGCCGCGCCACCACTCCTTGCAGAGCGCGATCTCCTCGTCCAGGTCCCGCACCAGCCGCAGCAGCAGCGAGCAGGACCGCTCGGCCAGGACGCTCTCGATGCCCGAGATGAAGTCCATGTAGAACGGCTCCAGGCCGAGCAGCCGGGCGGGCCGGCACAGGGCCAGCCCGACGATGTCGACCCGCTGGCTGGACAGGCTGCGCGCGGTGGCGCTGGGGGCCCAGCCCAGTTCCCGGGCCACCGCGAAGATCCGTTCCCGGGTGGCCTGCGAGACCCCCGGCTTGTGGTTGAAGGCGAGCGAGACCGCCCCCTTGGACACCCCGGCCCGCGCCGCGACGTCCTTGATGGTGACGCGTTCCCCGGTCCCGCTCACCCGAGGTCCACGCAGAACAGGGCGGCCTCGACGGCGTCCTGGGTGACCGGGCCGCAGCCCTCGACCCGGATACGTGTGCGCTCACCGGGCAGGAGTGTCTGCCGGCCACGGTCGCAGACGGCGTCCGGGCCCAGCCGGTCGGGCTGGAGCAGAAGGTCTCTGACGAGGGTCTGGGCGCTCACCACGACGTCGACTCTATCCCCCGGTCCGGGCACGGGCTCCAGGGTGACGTCGTACCGGGGAGCGGGGTAGGCGAAGTCCTTGTCGGGGACGGGGAAGTGCAGTGCGCGCAGCCCTCCCCCGCTCTCGGCCCCGCCGGGGCCGGGGGACTCCGGCGCGTCCGCGACCAGGAACTCCCTCCCGGTGCGCGGGTCCGGTACGAGGTGCTCGGGGACGGTGATCCGGGCGACGGAACGGGGCCGCGCGGCCGGCTCGACCACGGCTTCGGCGAGCGTGGTGCCGTCGGCCGCGACCCGCCGCAGGGTCACCGCCGGCCGCCAGGGCGTGGCGGCCTGGTTGACCGCGGCGAGCACCAGGCCGTCGGGGTCCGGGCACAGGGTGAGCAGCCGGTCGGCGTAGACCCGGCGCAGCTCGTGGTAGAGCGGCTTGGGGCGGCCGTCGCCGTCGATGGCGGCCCAGGAGGTCACCGGCCAGCAGTCGTTGAGCTGCCAGACGACCGTGCCCGCGCACACCGGCCAGTGCGCGCGCCAGTGCTCGATGCCGGCGGCGACGGCACGGGCCTGCACCAGCTGGGTCAGATAGTGCCAGCGGTCGAAGTCGTCCTCGGGCAGCGGGAAGTGGCGGGCGACACCGCGGTTCAGCTTGCCGTTGCCGTCCTCGGCCTTCTGGTGGTGCAGCATGCCCGGGGAGTCGGGCGCGAGGGACTCGCCGGGCAGCGCGCGGCGCAGGGTGGCCAGGGCCGGCGGCGCCTGCCAGCCGAACTCGGCGACGAAGCGGGGCACGCTCGCCCGGTACTCGGCGTAGTCCTGGCGGTTCCACACCTCCCAGGAGTGGTGGGTGCCGTGGGCGGGGTCGTTCGGGTGGTGGTCCCAGGAGCCGGACCAGGGGCTGCCCGCGGTGTAGGGGCGGGTGGGGTCGAGTTCGGCGACGATCCGGGGCAGCAGGCCGAGGTAGTAGCCCTCGCCCCAGGAGTCCCCGGCGAGCGGGCCCTCCCAGTCCCAGTCCCGGAAGCCCCACAGGTTCTCGTTGTTGCCGTTCCACAGCACCAGCGAGGGGTGCGGCATCAGCCGGACAACGTTGTCGCGCGCCTCGGCCTCGACCTCTCCGCGCAGCGGCTGTTCCTCCGGGTAGGCGGCGCAGGCGAAGAGGAAGTCCTGCCAGACCATCAGGCCCAGTTCGTCGCAGGCGTCGTAGAACGCCTCGTCCTCGTAGATGCCGCCGCCCCACACCCGGACCAGGTCGACCCCCGCGTCCGCGGCCTGGGTGAGGCGGGTGCGGTAGCGCTCGGGGGTGATGCGCGAGGGGAAGGCGTCGTCGGGGATCCAGTTGACGCCCCGCGCGAAGAGCCGTACGCCGTTGACGACGAGGGTGAAGCCGGTGCCGTGTTCGTCGGCGGAGCGGTCCAGCTCGATCGTGCGGAAGCCGATCCGGCGGTGCCAGGTGTCGAGCGGCCCGGTGTCGTCGCCCAGGGTGAGCTCCAGGTCGTACAGGGGCTGTTCGCCGTAGCCGCGCGGCCACCACAGGCGGGGGTCCTGGACCTCCAGGGTGAGGACCGTCTCGTCGTCGGTCAGTTCGGCCTCGGTGCGCACGCCGGCCGTCTCCGCCGTGACGCGCAGGCGCCGGTCGCGCCCCCGCTCGGTGCGCTCGACGCGCAGCCGTACCTCGACGCGGCCGGTGCCCTCGGTCACGGTGACCAGGGGCCGCACCTCGGCCAGGCGGGCGGTGGACCAGTGCTCCAGCCGCACCGGCCGCCAGATGCCGGCGGTCACCAGGGTGGGCCCCCAGTCCCAGCCGAAGCCGCACGCCATCTTCCGGATGTACTGGGAGGGTTCGGGATAGACGTTGGGCCGCTCCCCCGTCACCGCGAGGACGGCCGCCGCCTCGTCGTAGGCGGAGGCGAAGCGGATCTCCAGTTCACCGGTGCGGCCCGTGACGTCGAAGCGGTAGGTGCGGTGCATGTTGCGGGTGGCGCCGAGGGGGCGGCCGGCGAGGGTGAGGTACGCGGCCGTGTCGAGGCCGTCGAAGACGAGATCGGTGCGCTCGTGGCCGCTGTCGTGGGCGAGTGGGCGGACATAGGTCCAGGCGCGGCGCCCGACCCAGGCGACGTCCGTCTCGTTGCGGGCGATGAAGGGGTCCGGGATGGCCCCGGCGGCGAGGAGATCGGTGTGGACGCAACCGGGCACCCGGGCTTCCAGCAGTTCCTCCCCGTGGCGCAGGCTCCAGCCCTCGGTGAGCTGGGTGACGTCCTTCATGATGCGGCTCCAATCGCCTGACTCAGGCCGGTCGACGGACAACGGCGCACAACCTAACGCGCCGATCGACGGCTGTCCATAAACCGGTCTAGCTACGCAACCGTAATGATCGGTTGATGATTCCGCATGTCAGAGTCGTACGCTGCGACGTACGGTAACGATTGCGCATCGCGCTGGAAATTACGGCTTTACCGGTTCACAGGTCGCTGACATAGTGCCGACATCCCACTCGCAGAGCTGAGCCGCAATCCTGGAGGAGCTGGGCACATGGGGAAGAACACGACGTTCGCGGGGCGTCGGTGGCGCGGTGGGCTGCTGGCCGCCGCGGTGCTGACCGTCGCGGGATGCAGCGGCGGGGGCACGGTCTCCGGTGAGACGGCGAAGGCACCGGCCGACCCGGCCGACGCCTCGGGCACGATCAAGGTCCTCACCCACCGCACCGACCTCGTCCAGAACGGGACGATGGCCCGGTACGCCGAGGAGTTCACCAAGGTCTACCCCGGGGTGAAGGTGAAGTTCGAGGCCCTCACCGACTACGAGGGCGAAGTCAGGATCCGGATGAACACCGACGACTACGGTGACGTCCTGATGATCCCGGCCGCCGTGGCCAAGAACGACTACCCGAAGTTCTTCGCCCCGCTGGGCACGGCCGCCGAACTGGGCGGCACCTACCGGTTCAGCGACAAGACCGAGGTCGGCGGCAAGGTCTACGGGATCGCCCAGTTCGGCACGGCCAACGGCTTCGTCTACAACAAGGCCGTCTGGAAGCAGGCCGGCATCACCGACTGGCCGGCCACCCCCGAGGAGTTCCTCACCGACCTGAAGGCCGTCAAGGCCAGGACGGACGCCCTGCCGTACTACACGAACTTCAAGGACGGCTGGCCGCTGACCGCCTGGAGCAACAGCATCGGCTCCGTCACCTGCGACGCCAAGGCCGGCGACAAGCTCGCCGGGGCCGTCTCTCCCTGGCGGAAGGGCGGCGAACTGCGCACGATCGACACCCTGCTCCACGACATCGTCGAGGGCGGCCTGGCGGAGAAGGATCCCAACACCACCAACTGGGAGGCCTCCAAGGGCATGATCGCGCAGGGCAAGGTCGCCACCATGCAACTGGGCTCCTGGGCCATCACGCAGATGCGCGACGCGGCGAAGAAGGCCGGCACCGACCCGGAGGACATCGGTTTCATGCCGTTCCCCCTGCGGAAGGACGGCACGTACTGCGCCGTTCTCGCCTCGGATTACCAGCAGGCCGTCAACGCCCACTCCTCGCACAAGGCGGCGGCTCGGGCCTGGATCGACTGGTTCACCCAGAAGTCGGGCTACTCGGCCAGGGAAGGCGCCGTCCCGGCCCTGAAGTCGGCCGCGATGCCCGGCACGCTGAAGGACTTCGTTGACAACGATGTCAGCTTCCTGGAGCGCTCCGAGGCGAAGACCGGTGAGGTCAACGCGATCGACAACGCGGCCGAGATCGGACTGAACAAGCCCGACTACCGCCAGAAGCTGGTCGACCTCGCCCGCGGCGCGCAGCACGGAAGCCTCGACGGCTACTTCGCGGACCTGGACAAGCGGTGGAACGAGGCGGCGCGGACCGCCGGCTCCTGAACAGCGCCGGCCCCGACCGCCCGTAGCCCGTACGCGACCCGCGCCGGGCCCCGCCGGACGCCCGCGCCGGGCCCTGCCGGATACCGGGCCGGTCCCGTCCGGGCCGGACGGGACCCGCCGCCGTATCACCCGCGATGACGAAAAGGCCGAGATGACCGAGACGACCCCTACGGCACCCGTCAAGGTGCCCCGCGCCACCCGGGCACCCGGCAGGGCGCCCACGCCGGACGGCAGCCGACCGGGCGGACGGGTGCTGCGCCGGCTGACCCCCTGGCTGTTCCTGGCCGTTCCCCTGGCCCTGCTGGTCACGTTCACGTATGTGCCGGTCGGGAACATGATCTACTACAGCTTCACCGACTGGGACGGCGTCAGTCCCGACCGCCGTTTCACCGGCGTCGACAACTACGAGCAGATCTTCACCCGGCCCGAGCTGTTCCGGGTGTTCTTCGTCAGCTTCTACTACCTCGCCGCCTCCGCCGTGCAGATCGTGATCGCCCTGTACTTCGCGACGGTGCTCAGCTTCGACCTGAGGTTCCGCAACCTGTTCAAGGGGATCCTGTTCTTCCCCTACCTGATCAACGGCGTGGCCATCGGCTTCGTCTTCCTGTACTTCTTCCAGGACGGCGGCACACTCGACTCGGTGCTGTCCTGGTTCGGCGCCGGCTCCGACCACGCCTGGCTCGGCGATCCCGAGTCGGCCAACACCTCCCTGGCCGGGGTGTCCGTCTGGCGGTTCACCGGGCTGAACTTCGTGCTGTTCCTCGGCGCGATCCAGTCGATCCCGGGGGAACTCTACGAGGCCGCCCAGCTCGACGGGGCCTCGCGCCTGCAGCAGTTCCGGCACATCATCGCCCCGAGCATCCGGCCGGTGGTCAGCCTGAGCGTCATCCTGGCGGTCTCCGGATCCCTGTCGGTGTTCGAGATCCCCTACATCATGACCGGCGGCGCGACCGGCACGACGACGTTCGTCATCCAGACGGTCAAGCTCGCCTTCCAGTTCAACAAGACCGGTCTGGCCTCGGCCGCCGCCGTCGTCCTGCTGCTGATCATCCTGCTGATCACCTGGATCCAGCGCCGCCTCGTACCCGACGAGAAGGTGGACCTCGTATGACCACGCCCCTGCCCGCCCGCCGCCGGATCGGCCCCGCGCTGACCTATCTGTCGCTGATCGTCGCCTCGGCGGTGGTGCTGATCCCGCTGGCCGTCGTCTTCCTGACCTCCCTGAAGACCTCCGAGGAGGTCGCGGACGGCGGTGCGCTGTCGCTGCCGGGCGACTGGCTGAACTTCGGCAACTACGTGACGGCGTTCAACGACGGCAAGATGCTGTCCGCCTTCGTCAACACGGCCGTCATCCTGCTGTTCTCCATCACCGGGACGGTGCTCATCGGGTCGATGACCGCGTACGCCATCGACCGTTTCCGCTTCCGGGCGAAGAAGCCGGTCATGGCGCTGTTCCTGATCGCCACCCTGGTGCCCGGGGTCACCACCCAGGTGGCGACCTTCCAAGTGGTCAACAGCTTCGGGCTGTTCAACACCATCTGGGCGCCGGTCCTGCTCTACATGGGCACCGACATCGTCTCGATCTACATCTTCCTGCAGTTCATCCGCGGCATCCCGGTGTCGCTGGACGAGGCCGCGCGCCTGGACGGGGCCAACTCCCTCACCATCTACTGGAAGATCATCCTGCCCCTGCTGAAACCGGCGATCGCGACGGTCGTCATCATCAAGGGGATCACCGTGTACAACGACTTCTACATCCCCTTCCTGTACATGCCGTCCGAGGACCTCGGCACCATCTCCACCGCCCTGTTCCGCTTCAAGGGCCCGTTCGGCGCGCACTGGGAGAACATCTCGGCCGGCACGATCCTCGTCATCGTGCCGACCCTCGTCGTCTTCCTCTTCCTCCAGCGCTACCTCTACAACGGCTTCGCCCAGGGCGCGACCAAGTGATCCGTGTCGGGGTGCGGCGGCGGGCTCGGAGTTCGTTGGCGACGTACTCGCGCGGCCGGTCGCGGAAGTCCGGGCCCAGGTCCTCGCGTTCGCAGGCGAGACGGACCACGGCGCGCAGACAGGCGTCGCGGTCCCCGGTGTCGTGGCGGCGGCCGCGGAAGACCACGCCGTGGACGGGCCCGCCGGGCGCCGCGCCGGAGGCCAGGGCCCGCAGGGCGTCGGTGAGCTGGATCTCGCCGCCCTTCCCCGCCGGGGTGGTCCGCGGGACGTCGGAGATCTCCGGCGACAGGCCGTAGCGTCCGATCACCGCGAGGTTGGACGGTGCCGTTCCGGGAACGGGTTTCTCCACCGGCCCGGCGATCCGGGGCACGTCGGGGGTGCCGCCGGGGGCCGGCGCGGCGCAGCCGTAGCGGCCGGTGTCCTCGCCGGGGACCTCCATCAGGGTCACCACGCAGCCGCCGTGCCGCTCGTGCACGTCGAGCATGGGGCCGAGGAGGGGGTCCCGGGGGTCGATGAGGTCGTCGCCGAGCAGGACCGCGAACGGTTCGCCGCCACATGGTCCGCCGTGCACAGCACGGCGTGGCCGAGGCCGAGCGGATCGCCCTGCCGGACGTGCTGCACGGTGGCGAGGGCGTCCGAGGCCGTGACGGCGGCCAGCCACCGCTCGTCCCCCTTGCGCCTGAGCGCGGTGACCAGTTCGTGGTTGCGGTCGAAGTGGTCCTCCGGGGCCCGCTTGTTCCGTCCGGTGATCATCAGGATGTCGTCCGGCCCGGCGCCGGTAGAAGGGGCCGAGCCGCTCGCCCGGCCGCGCCGACCACGCCGGCACGAAGCCGCTGAGGATGAGGAAGAAGGACACCCCCGCCCGGCCGGCCTTGGCGAAGAGCAGGCCGTAGCCGTCGGCGAAGTCCTGGTCGGCGAACGGGTCCACCATCTTGGTGAGCGAGGTGTGGAAGCAGAAGACGAGCGCCGCGGCGTAGAACCGCAGGCCGGTGGGCGAGGGCAGTTTCCGCCGGGTCCCGCCGGCTTGCCGGTCGGGCACGGTCACTCCTTTCGACGGCGGGTGTTCAACTGCGGATCGCTTCAGTTGCACACCCCGCCGGCGTCATGGCGCGGGCTCGCCCGCCTTGGCCAGGGTCCCGAGCGGGGCGGCCAGTTCGCCGATGAGCGGTGGTTCCTCCAGCGCCCGGCAGAGCGCGGCGTCGTGTGCCGGTCGCGCCGCGGCCGGCAGGTCCCGCCCCGCGGCGGTCAGTTCGGTGGAGAACCCGTGCCGGTCCGTCACGCACAGCACCCGGGCCGGCGGGCCGCGCGCCTCCAGCCGGTTGTCCATGCGGGTGGCGGCGCCGTCGCTGAGCGCGGCCACCCGGGCCGGCCGTAGCCGCGCACGCGGGCTTCCGAGGAGTCGTCGGGGATGTACATGGGCGCCTCCCGGGATGGTAGATGGGCAATGCGTGTGCACGCTACCTGCTTGCGCCCATAGCTGGCGTGCGCAACTGTTGTGCACGCTCGCTATGAGCGTCTGCACAAAGGAAGGACACCCATGCCCCTCGCGTTGCTGGCCCTGGCGATCAGCGCCTTCGGTATCGGCACGACCGAGTTCGTCACCAACGGCCTGCTGCCCGAAGTCGCCACGGACTTCGACGTCTCCATCCCGACCGCGGGCCTGCTGACCTCCGGCTATGCGCTGGGCGTGGTCGTCGGAGCGCCCGTGCTGACCGCGGCCACCACCCGGGTGCGCCGCAAGCACCTGCTCGTCGGCCTGATGCTGCTCTTCATCGCGGGCAACCTGGTCGCGGCGGTCGCGCCCACCTACGGCCTGCTGATGACCGGCCGGGTGCTGTCGGCCCTGTGCCACGGCGCCTTCTTCGGCGTCGGGTCCGTCGTCGCGGCGGGCCTGGTGGCCCCCGACAAGAAGGCCGGCGCCATCTCGCTGATGTTCACCGGCCTCACCCTCGCCAATGTACTGGGCATGCCGATGGGCACCGTCCTCGGCCAGCACTTCGGCTGGCGGGCGGCGTTCTGGGGCGTCGTGGTGCTGGGGCTGATCGGCCTGCTCGGCATCATGGCCCTGGTGCCGAGCGAACCGGTCGCCGAGGAGAGCAACCTGCGCGCGGAGCTGGCGGCCTTCCGCAAGTCACAGGTCTGGCTGGCGCTCGCCGTCACCGCGATCGGATTCAGCGGCCTGCTGGCCTCCTTCACCTACGTGACGCCCATGATGACGGACGTGGCCGGGTTCTCCGCGTCCAGCATCACCTGGCTGCTGGCGCTGTACGGCCTGGGACTGGTGGCCGGCAACCACCTCGGCGGCAAGGCAGCCGACCGTGCCCTGACCGCGACCATCTTCACCCTGCTGATCGCGCTCGCCGCCGTCCTGCTGCTCTTCACCGTGACCGCGCACCACAAGGTGACCGCCGTCATCACCCTGTTCGTGCTCGGCGGCGTCGGGTTCGGCACCATCCCGCCGCTGCAGACGCGGGTCATGCAGCTGGCCGGCGGGCCGGCGACGCTCGTGTCCGCGGCGAACATCGCGGCCTTCAACCTGGGCGCGGCGGTGGGTGCCTGGCTCGGCGGGGTGACCATCGACGCGGGCCTCGGGTACACCTCCCCGAACTGGGTGGGCGCCGTCATCACCACCGTCGGCATCCTGCTGGCCGTCGTCTCCGTGGGCATGGAACGCCGGGGCCGGCAGGACACCGCGCCCGCGGCGCCGTCCGCGCCGCCCCCCACCTCCGCGTCCGGCGGCTGACCGGAACGGCGTCCCGCCCGCCCGCCTTTCCACGGCCCCGCGCCGACGGCGCGGGGGCGCTCCCCGCCGGCCTCCTCTCCGGCGGTCCGACATCTTCCCCGACAAGGAGCACCAGTGCCCCGAGTAAGCACCGAACTGTCGTCCGGCCCGAGCGTGGTCGAGTACCTGCACACGGGTTCCGGCGAGGGCGTCGTCCTGGTCCACGGCACCGGGGCCACCCCGGACGGCAACTTCGGCCACCTGATCGACGTGCTGCGCCCCCGCCACACGGTGGTGGCTCCCTTCCTGTCCGGCGCGGGCACGACCACGGACACCGGGGCGCCGCTGACGGTCGACGACCTCGCCCGCCAGGTGACGGCCGCCGCCGCCGACGCCGGCCTGACAGGGTTCCACCTGGTGGGGCACTCGCTCGGGGCCTGTGTGGCAGCGGCGGTGGCGGCCCAGTGCGGCGACCGCGTCCGCACGCTGGTGCTGCACGCGGGATGGGCGACGAGCGACGCCAGGATGACGGCCCAGTTCGCCCTGTGGCGGCGGCTGCTGGCGGTGGACACCGAGCTGCTGGCCCGCGTGGTCCTGCTGACCGCCTTCCGGGCCACGGCCCCGCACTTCCGGGACGCGGCGGCGTTCGAGCGCGAGGTCGCGGCCTTCGCCGCGATGTTCCGGCCGGAGGGCACGGCCCGGCAGCTGCTGCTCGACGAGAAGGTCGACATCGCGCGGCTGCTGCCCCGGATCACGGCGCCTTCGCTCGTCATCGCGGGCACCGGCGACACGGTCGTCCCGCCGTACCACCAGGAGCAGCTGGCCGAACTCGTCCCCGGCGCCCGGCTGACACACGTGGCCGGCGGACACGCCTTCCCCTTCGAGTCGCCGGAGCGGTTCACCGGGCTGGTGACCGAGTTCATCGCGGGCGCGGCGTCCACAGCGGACGCCGGGCCCGCACATGCCGGGCCCCGCGCTGCGTCCTGACCCCGTGGACGTTCCTCAGGACGCCCGCGAGACCTCGTCCGGGCCGGTGACCGCCACCTCGGACTCCAGCCGGTCGGCGAACCTGCGCAGCGAGTCGGCGTAGGCGCGGGCGGCGGCGGACAGCAGCGGGGCGCAGTGGCCCGGAACGCCGTGCAGGATCCGCTGCTGCTGGGTCGCCAGGGGCACGTGGGGCTCCAGCATGCGCAGCAGGAACCGGCCCACCTCCGTGAACCGCAGCGACGGGTCCTGGCGCAGCGCGCGCAGGGCGGCCTGGAAGTCGGCGGGCCTTTCGGCGGGGACGTCGTCCGGCCGCCTCGGCGCCTCGGCGCTCCGCAGGCGCGCGGGGGCCGCCACCGGCGCCGGCCGCCGGCCGCGCCGGCGCGCCGGTACCGGGTCCTCGCCCCGGCTCAGCCGGGCGCGTACGTCCCGCACCGTCCCGGGTGACACACCGGCCTGCCCGGCGATGGTCCGCAGCGAGGCGTCCGGCTGTTCACGCAGCAGTCGGGCCGCGAGTTCCCGGCCGTGGCGCGGATCGACGGGGCGGGCGCGGTCGTCGCGGCCCACCCGCACCGCGGGGCGGTCCCCGGCCGGGGGCCGTACGCCCCGCAGCTCGGCCACCACGCGGGCCGACAGACCCGCGACCGCGGCGATGCGGCGGTCGGACCAGGCGGGCCGGGACCGAAGGATGCGCAGGGCGGCCGTACGGCGCTCCGCGAGCGACAGCGGAAGCCCGTGCGCGGTGTTGGCGTGGACGGCGTAGACGAAGGCCTCGTCGGGTCCGCCGTCGAAGTAGCGCACGGCGATGGTCCGGTCGCCCCTGCGCAGGGCGGCCTCCAGGCGGTGCAGACCGTCGACGACCCGGCCCGTCGCCGCGTGGACGACGACCGGCGGGAAAGGGTCGTCCAGGGCGGCCAGCGTCTCCACGTGCTCGGGGTCGAGGCGGCTCCTGGGGGAGGCGGCCGGGCGCAGGCGGCCGAGGGGCACCTGCTCGACGCGGCCGCCCAGTCCGCGTCTCACCTCCGCGGCGACGGACGTCGCCGGCTCGGCGCCGCTCGGGGCCGAGCCGTCCTCGGATAAGGAGATCCTCCCCGCTGAGGTGACCTCTACCGCGTCGCCAGTGTGCACGCTTCCCCCTCCTGCTCGGCCGCGCGGAACGGCGGCGCGACGCCCGTCCCGGCCGGGCGCGTCCTCGCGTCCGGTGCGCTCCCGCGCGGCCGGTGAGCCGCTGCCGTTGTCAGGGAATCGCGAGGGCGTCAACCAAATATTTCCGGTATGTTGAAACGCAGCTCGCATTCGGCTCGCTCAATTCCACATTGCGCTACAACGCTAGCATGTTGCCCCTCATGTGGGACGGTGCCCCATCACGAAGAGGAAGATTCGGCATGGTGGAAACAGACTCCACACGCCCGCATCGCGTGCAGTCCGTGGCCCGCGCCTTCGCCTTGCTGGAGGCCGTCGGCGCCGCCGCCGAGGGAGTCCGCCTGAGCGACGCGGCCGAGTCCGTCGGCCTGTCCCGCAGTACCGCCCACAACCTGCTGTCCACGCTGGAGTCGCTCGGGTACGTGACACAGCGTTCCCCGGCGGGGCGGTACATCCTCACCGAGCGCCTGACCGAACTCGCCCGCGGCTCCGTCGGCAGCGACGACGCGCTGCGCGACACGGTCCACCCGGTGCTCGACCAGCTCGCCTCGATCAGCGCCGAGACCTGCTACCTCGCCGTCCCCGCGCTGCGGGACTACGTCTACATCGACACCGTGGAGTCCTCCCAGCCGCTCAAGCTGGCCGTACCCGTCGGCGGCCACGACCCCTTCTTCGGCACCGCCATCGGGCACATCCTGCTCGCCTTCCGGCCGGCCACCGCCGAGCGCCTCTCCCGTGAGCAGCCAAAGGAGTGGGCCCGCTGGAAGGAGCACGTCGCCGCCGTCCACGAACTCGGCTACGCCCTCGATATCGAGGACTACCGGCCCGGACTGTGCTGCGCCGCGGTGCCGGTACGCCGGCACGGCCGCGTCGTGGGCGCCCTCGGCGTGTCCGGCCCGGCGTCCCGGCTACCCCGGGACCGGCTGCGCGAGCTGGCGGTCACCGCGTCCCGCCTGCTGGCGACGGCTGGGATCGGCTGACCCGCGGCACCAGGCGGCGACGCCACCCCGTCTACCCCGCCGGCCTCGTCCGTGCGGCGCACCGCGCGGTCGTGCGCAGCCAGGCGGTGATCCAGCCCGTCTGCATCGCGGCGTCCAGCAGGTAGGTCGGCCGGATGCGTCCGCGGGGCACGTAGACGAGGTCGACGGCCAGCAGGGTCAGCGCCGTGCCCAGGCCGATGCGGCGGGCGTGGGCCGTCCCGTCGGGGTCCGCTGCCGCCGCCAGCTGGGCGAGTCCGGAGCAGGCCAGCAGCCCGCCTGTCGTCATCTGGAGCCACACATCGGTCTTCGGCCCGAAGACCCACTCGAAGCTGCGCAGGTGCACCAACGGCCACAGCCCGCCCACCACGTTGAAGGCGCCGTGCGCCACCGCCATACCGCGCCCGGCCGCCTGGTCCGGCGCCCTGTCCATCTTGTTCACGTCGCCTCCCTTCGCGGGGGCGTGCCGAGTACCCCGGACGGCGTTCCTCACCCGGCGCCGAGCCGGACGGTCGTGACGACCCGGGTGAGCGACGGCCGTCTCGGCACCGAACCGAAACCGAAGCGGACGGGCGGGTCGACCGGGGCCAAGGCGCCGAGGCCGGCGCCGTCGAGGGACGCGGAGAGCGCGCGGACGGCGCGCAGGTCCCGTGCGCCGTACCACTCGCGGCGGCCCGCCCCGGCGCTGCCCCGGGTGCGGACACCGGGCAGCAGCAGTCGGGCGGGCCGGTCGGTGAGCGCGCTCCACGCGGGGCGGCGGGCGAGCGCGCCGGGCACGGCCCGCAGCAGCAGGCCCAGCGGCCGGCGCCGCCCGGTGACGAAGCGCAGCCGGAGCGGGCCCGCGGTGACGGTCCAGACGCCGTCCGCCACACCGGCCCGCACCGGTACGACGCGTACGGTGTCGAAGACGTAGGTGCCGGCGATGAAGTCCGCCGTCTCCCGGGTGGGCGCGAGCAGCAGCCGTTCGCCGTCCGGGCGCTCCAGCATCACGTCGCTGAACGGGCCGAACGGCGACCGCTGCCAGTGGCCCAGCACCACCCGCGTCCCGGAGGTCGTCCCCAGGCCCGCGATCCAGCCCTCGAAGCGGAGCGTCCGGCGGCGCGCGGCGCCCCCGCTCATCCGGGGGCTCCCACGGTGCCGGTCCGCCCGGGTTCAGCGCGTCCGCGCGCAGGGCACCGAGACGCCCATCCGCACATGCCCGACCCCGTCCGAGAAGTGCACGACGGGCTCGCCGGCGGGGGCCGGCAGACCCGCCTCGGTGGTCAGGGTCTCCTCCAGTTCCTCCACGGCGGCGCCGGCCAGCGGCCAGGGCTCGTGTTCCACGGGTGTCTCCCACAGCAGGCCGAACCGACGGGTGTACGCCCGCCAGCGCGAGGTCAGCCACACATCCCGTCCGGTGGGCCGCTCGATCGGGTCACCGGGGCGGACGGCAAGCCGGTAGGAGGCGCGGCCCGGCCGTCTCCGGCCCGAGTAGCGGACGGTCCCCCCGCTCCGGGTGACCTCCAGGACGCCGGGATGGTACGGCGCGCCGATCGCCCACGCCGCCAGCATGAGGGGGCACGCGACCTCCAGGGAGAAGAACCACAGCCCGTCCCGGCCACTCGGGGGCCGCACGTAGGTCCGCAGGTTGGTCTCCGCGAAGGTGGGGAGCCCGGGCACCCGGGCCGGCACGCCGGCCGGGCGCACGTCGGCCATCAGGAACGGGGTGAACCCCACCCAGGCGCTGCCCTCGTACTCCTCGACCTCCAAAGGCTCCGGCACCAGCGCCCGCACCTCCTGCACCGGATACGCCCAGTGGACGAACGTCTGCGTCATCCAGCCCGCCCACAGCGCCGGCAGCCGCACCCGCTGCTCCGCCTCGTACGCCACCACGCGCCACGAGTCCCCTGGTTCCCGCGGCGGAAACGGCAGGGGCGGGCAGGCCGGGCCGGGGCGAACAGCCCAGCCACTCGCACTAAGGGAGGAAGACTCCGGCCGTCCGGGCGTGGGCGGTGGCCGGGACGGTGGCGTGGCTGAAACATGAGCGGGGTGCCCTGACGTTCGCCTGCAGTGCGACGGCGGGGGTACCTCACCGCCCCCGAATCGTCACAGGAGTGGCCTCGATGACCTTCAATCCTTTGGAGCAGCGGGGCATCCCGCTGGACCGTCAGCTGCGCAACTGGCGTGAGCTGAACGTGGAACCGATCGACCCCGACCGCTGTGACCCCTACACCCGGTGCCGCGTCATCACCATGAACGGCATCGAGGTGGAGGCGATCCTCTTCAGCCATCAGCTGGCCCGCAACACCGCCGACCCCGAGGTGAAGCGGCAGCTGGCCCGGACCCGCTACATCGAGGCCCAGCAGCAGAAAGTCGTCAACTGGCTGCTGCCCGGCGTGTCCTCGGTGCTGGAGACGACCATCGCCTACGAGCAGGTCGCGGTGGACCTGACGGCGTGGGTGGCGCGGATGGAACCGGATCCCTATCTGAAGCAGGCGTACCAGTTCGGGGTCCTGGAGGACTTCGACCACCTGTACCGGTACGCGAACCTGTACGAGATGATCGAGCACCGCAAGGCGGAGTCGATCGTCGACAACCTCACCGAGGTCATGCCGGGCCGGCCCACGAAGTTCCACCACCGCGACCCCTACGACAACGTCCGCGACCCCTACGACAAGGCGGCCACGAGCCCGCTGTCGAAGCTGCACGCGCTGACCATCATGTCGGCCGAGCAGCAGACCATGAACTTCTACATGAACACCGGCCCCACCTACATGGAGCCGATCGCCCGCCGGCTGTACCAGGAGATCGGGCTGATCGAGGAGGAGCACGTCACCCACTACGAGTCCCTGGTGGACCCCGGGGAGACGTGGTGGGAGCAGCTCGTCAACCACGAGTACAACGAGTGCTACCTCTACTACTCCTTCATGGAGCAGGAGAGCGACCCCAAGGTCAAGGCCGTCTGGGAGCTGCACCTGAACATGGAGCTGGAACACCTGCACACGGCCTGCGACCTGATGCGCCGCTACGACGGCCGGGAGCCGCAGGAGGTCCTCGCGCCCGAGCTGCCCAACGTGCTCACCTTCGAGCCGAACAAGCAGTACCTGCGCGAACTGCTCGACACCCAGATGGACCTGACCACGCTCGGGGCCGGCTATGTGCGCGAGGCGCACGAGCGGTTCGAGAAGATGCAGGAGCGGATCCACGGCGGCGAGGAGCCGCCGAGCGAGCGGGTCATGGCGGAGCACGACCAGATGTTCGGCCGCGAGTACCGCGTGCAGTCCGAGGGCGAGCACCCCGATCCCCGTATGCGCGAGAAGTGAGGGAGCCGACATGTCCGAGCTGCACACTCCGCAGGCCGGTGACGACGGGGCGAAGGACACGGACGTGGTGGCGCTGCTGATGCGCCAGCACGGGGACATCCGCAACCTCTTCGACGAGGTCGAGGCCGCGACCGGGGACGAGCGGCGCGCCGCCTTCCGGCGGCTGGTGCGGCTGCTGGCCGTCCACGAGACCGCCGAGGAGGAGGTCGTCCACCCCTTCGCCCGGCGCGCGATGCCCGGCGGCGAGGAGGTCGTCCGGGACCGGCTCGCGGAGGAACGGGCCGCCAAGGAGGCGCTGGCCGCGCTGGACGACATGGACACCGACGACCCGGAGTTCCTGCCCCGGCTGATGCGGCTGCGCACGGACGTCCAGGAGCACGCGCGGGCCGAGGAACGCTACGAGTTCACGCACATCCGGCGCAGCACCGACGTCACCAACCTCGCGGCCATGGCCAGGGCCGTCAAGGCCGCCGAGGCCATGGCGCCCACGCACCCGCATCCCGGGGTCGAGTCCGGGGCGAAGAACATGGCGCTCGGGCCGGTGGCCGCGCTGATGGACCGCACCAAGGACCTGGTGCGCAGGACCATGGGCAAGGACGGCTGACGGCCGTCCGCTCGGGTTCGCCGATCCGGGGCCGGTCCCGTCAGGGGCCGGCCCCGGCCGTCGTTACTGCGTTCGGGGCCCGCCGATCGGGTGAGACATGAGGTGTGAGAGGCATGAGGGATCCGCGGTGTGCGCTGCCGGGGGCCGCTTTCCCGCGGGCACGGCCGTCCTCGTTGAGTGGCAGGGTGCCGTCCGGCTCGCCAGACTGAAAACGGCGGTTCGTGATCGAAAAGATCCGGACGACCATGGCCATCCATACGTCCTCAGGAGATCGAATGGTGGAGCAGTCCTCCGAGGTCCCCATATCCGGGCCGGACGAAACCGCCGTCACCATGAGCGACAACGGCCCGGCCAGAGGAGAGACCGAGAGGAAACTCGCGGCGGCACTGGCCGAACTCGTGGAGGCCGACCACGTTCCGGCCGACAGTCACTTCTTCACCGATCTGGGCGCCAATTCCCTGGTCATGGCCCAGTTCTGCGCACGGCTGCGGAAAATACCGGACCTGCCCTCCCCCTCCATCCGGGACATCTACCGGCACCCCACGATCCGCAGCCTGGCCGAGGCCCTGGCACCGGCCTCGCCCGACGGCACAGCCCCGGTGGCACCCGCGCCGACGACCGTGTCGGCACCGGCCCCGGCGACCCGGGTGAACCCGCTGCACCACCGGTTGTGCGGGGCGTTCCAGCTGCTGGTCTTCCTGGTCTACTCCCTCGTTTACGGATACGTGGCCGCCGGCGGATACGAGTGGATTTCCCAGGCCACCGACCCGGGCGGCGTCTATCTGCGCTCGCTGGTGTTCGGAGGCGTCGCGTTCGTCGCGCTGTGCGCCTTTCCGGTCCTCGCGAAATGGATTCTCGTCGGCCGGTGGAAACCGGGTGAGTTTCCTCTCTGGGGACTGGCGTACGCCCGTTTCTGGTTCGTGAAGGTGCTGCTGCACGCGAATCCGATGGTGTTCCTCGTAGGCACCCCGCTGTACGTGCTGTATCTGCGGGCCCTCGGCGCGCGGATCGGCAAAGGCGTCACGATCCTCTCGCGCTCCGTCCCGGTCTGCACCGACCTGCTGACCATCGGCGCCGGGACGGTGATCCGCAAGGACTCCTTCTTCCTGGGCTACCGGGCATACGCCGGCCGCGTCCAGACCGGCCGGGTCACGATCGGCCGGGACGCGTTCGTCGGCGAGAAGACCGTCCTGGACATCGACACCTCGCTGGGCGACGGTGCCCAGCTGGGCCACTCCTCCGCGCTGCACCGCGGCCAGGCGGTTCCGGACGGCGAGCGCTGGCACGGCTCCCCGGCGGAGCCCACCGAGGTGGA
Organism: Streptomyces nogalater; assembly: GCF_039532885.1. Lineage (NCBI taxonomy): Bacteria > Bacillati > Actinomycetota > Actinomycetes > Kitasatosporales > Streptomycetaceae > Streptomyces > Streptomyces nogalater. The sequence continues at coordinate 572,895 of NZ_BAAASM010000002.1, forward strand.
CCATGTGCGGGTCCCGCCGGCCCGGTGCGGCACCCTGCGCCGGGCCTGGTTCGGCACCGTCACCCTGCTGCAACTGCTGTTCGTCTACATCCCGATCGCCCTCGGCGGGGTGTACATGGTGTCCACCGGGATACCGGCGATCGGCAAGCGGCTCGATCCGCAGACGGCCGTGCTGAGCGAGCCGGAGCTGATACCCGACGCGCTGGCCGTCTCGCTCGCCGTGTTCTTCGGGTTCGTGGGCGTGGGGCTGGCCGCCCTGTACACGGTGCCGCGGCTGCTGCGCCTGCTGGTGCGGCCCGACCGGGTCTATCCGCTGTACGGAGTGCACTACACGCTGCACCGGATCGCGGCCCGCGTCACGAACATCAAGTTCTTCACCTGGCTGTTCGGCGACAGCTCGTACATCGTGTACTACCTCCGCAGGCTCGGCTACGACCTGTCACGCGTCGAGCAGACCGGGTCGAACTTCGGCACCGAGGTGCAGCACGAGACGCCGTTCCTGGCCAGCGTGGGCACCGGGACGATGGTGGCCGACGGGCTGTCGGTGGTGAACGCCGAGTACTCGGGGACGTCCTTCCGGCTGTCCCGGGTGGCGATCGGGGCGCGCAACTTCCTCGGCAACAACATCGCCTATCCGGCGGGCGGCCGGACCGGCGAGAACTGCCTGCTCGCCACCAAGGTGCTGGTGCCGCTCGACGGCGAGGTGCGCACGAACGTCGGGCTGCTCGGCTCCCCGCCGTTCGAGATACCCCGCTCGGTGGACCGCGACGCCCGGTTCGACCATCTGCGCACGGGCGAGGAACTGCGCCGCCACCTCTGCGCGAAGAACCGCTACAACCTGCGGTCGATGGCGTTGATGCTGTTCGCGCGCTGGCTGCACGTCTTCCTGCTGACCCTGTTCGGCCTGGTCTCCGTCGAGCTGTACGGCGTGGCCGGGCACGTGGTGATCGCCCTGTTCCTGGCGCTGGCACTGCTGCTGTCCACCGCGTACTACGTCCTGGTGGAACGCTGCATGACCGGGTTCCGCGCGCTGCGGCCCCAGCTGTGCTCCATCTACGACCGGAACTTCTGGCTGCACGAGCGCCTGTGGAAGGTCCCGGTGCAGTACCTGAACATCTTCAACGGAACCCCCTACAAGAGCCTCGTGTGGCGGCTGCTGGGCGTGCGCATGGGCAAGCGGGTGTTCGACGACGGCTGCTTCATGACCGAGCGGACCCTGGCCGCCGTCGGCGACGAGTGCACCCTCAACGCCGGCAGCAAGATCCAGTGCCACTCGCAGGAGGACGGCACCTTCAAGTCCAACGGCGTCACCCTCGGCGCCCGCTGCACGCTGGGCGTCGCCGCGCATGTGCACTACGGCGTGACCATGGGCGAGGGCTCGGTGCTGGCCGCCGACTCCTTCCTGATGAAGGGCGAGGAGGTCCCCCCGCACGCCCAGTGGGGCGGCAACCCGGCCGTGGACATGCCGGAGGTGGGCGGCGGGCCCCTCCCGCCGGACCTGGCCGAGAAGAAGACCGACGCCGCCGCTGCCGCCACCAGGTGAGGAAGGCCATCGATGGAAACGCGCGTGGAAGCCGACCGGGACTACTGGAGCCGTGTGCTGACCGCGGGCGGCGCGACCGCCGTACCGCGCTGGGTCACGGAGCCGGTGCCGGGGGCACGGGAGCAGGAGACGGCCCTCCCCGAGGAGGTGACGGCCGCGGTGCGGGCCCTGGTGCGCCGCTCCGGGCTCCCGCTGAGCGCGGTGCTGCTGGCGGCGCACGCCAAGGTGCTGGCCGCGCTGTCCGGCGAGCGGGATGTGGTGACGGGGTACACCGCCGGGGTGCGCGGCGAGCCGCTGCCGTGCCGGCTGACCGTCCCGCCGGGGTCCTGGCGGGCGCTGGTGACGGCCGCCGAGCGCGCCGAGGCGGAGCTGCTGGCGCACCGCGAGTTCCCGGTGGCGGGGCTGCGCCGGGAGCTGGGCCTGACCGAGCCGCCGTACGAGGTGGTGTTCGGCCCGGCCGGCGCCGACGGGGCCCGCCCCGACGAGACGCACGCGGACGAAGGCGTGCTGCGCATCCGCTGGTACGACCGGGGCGGACGGCTGGTGCTGCGGCTGCGGTACCGCACCGACGCGCTGGACGCCGGTGCCGCCGCCCGGATCGGCGGCTACCACCTGAGGGCCCTCGCGCTGCTGGCGGCCGGCCCGGACTCCGACCACGGCCAGCAGAGCCTGCTGTCCGCCGAGGAGGTGCGCGAGCAGCTCGAGGGGCTGGCCGGGCCCTGCCGGGAGCTGCCGGACGCCCGCGCGCACGAGCTGTTCGAGCGGCGGGCGCGGGAGCATCCGGACCGGGTGGCCGCCGTGCACGGCGAGCGCGCGTGGACGTACGGCGAGCTGAACGCGCGTGCCAACCGGCTGGCGCACGCGCTGCTGGAGCGCGGGCTGGGCCCGGAGGACGTGGTCGCCGTCGTCACCGAACGCGATCTCGACTGGCTCGCGGCGACGCTGGCGGTGTTCAAGGCGGGCGGCGTGTATCTGCCCGTGGAGCCGCACTTCCCGGCCGGCCGGATCGCGGCCATGCTGACCCGGGCGGAGTGCCGGCTGGTGCTCACCGAGTCCGGCAGCACCGAAAACCTCGACGAGGCGCTGGCCGCCGTGCCGGGGGCCGAGAAGCTGCCGGTGGAGACGGCGTACGCGGAGCCGCACCCCGACACCGACCCCGGGCTGCCGATCGAACCGGGCCGGCTGGCGTACATCTACTTCACCTCCGGCTCCACGGGGGAGCCGAAGGGGGCGATGTGCGAGCACGCGGGCCTGCTCAACCACCTGTACGCCAAGATCGGCGACCTGGGAATCGGCGAGGGCGCGGTGGTGGCGCAGACGGCGCCGCAGTGCTTCGACATCTCGTTGTGGCAGCTGCTGTCCGCGCTGCTGACCGGCGGCCGGACGCTGCTGGTGGGCCAGGACGTGGTCGTGGACGTGGAGCGGTTCGTGGACACGCTGGTGCGCGGCCGGGTCGCCGTGGCCCAGCTCGTGCCCTCCTATCTGGAGGTCGTGGTCTCGTACCTGGAGCAGCGTCCGCGCGCGCTGCCGGACCTGCGGTGCGTGTCGGTGACCGGGGAGGCGCTGAAGCGGGAGCTGACGCAGCGCTGGTTCGCGCTCCAGCCGAGGATCCGGCTGCTCAACGCCTACGGGCTGACCGAGACCTCCGACGACACCAACCACGAGGTGCTGGACGGCGTGCCGGACCGGGTGCTGCTGGGCCGCGCGGTCGACAACGTCCGCGTGTACGTCGTGGACGAGGACCTGTCGCTGGTGCCGCTGGGCGCCCCGGGGCTGATCGCGTTCTCCGGCGTCTGCGTGGGCCGGGGGTATGTGAACGACCCCGAGCGGACCCGGGAGGCGTACCGCACCGATCCCTACCGGCCCGGTGAGCGGCTGTACCTGGGCGGTGACCTGGGCCGCTGGCATCCCGGCGGCAAGCTGGAGTTCCTCGGCCGGCGGGACAACCAGGTCAAGATCCGCGGCTTCCGCATCGAGATCGGCGAGATCGAGAACACCCTGCTGCGGGTGGACGGGGTGCGCGACGGCGCGGTGGTCGTCGCCGAGCGGGGCGGCGGGAACAAGCAGCTGATCGCCTTCCACACCGGCCGGCGGGTCCCGCCGGAGACACTGCGCGAGGCGCTCGCGGCGGCGCTGCCCTCCTACATGGTCCCCTCGGCGTTCCACTGGCGCCGAAGCCTTCCGCTGACCGCCAACGGCAAGACCGACCGCAAGGCGCTGACCGCGCTGGCCGAGCGGACCGGGCGGGCCGCCCCGCCGGACCCCGCCGCCGGGTCCGGGGAGGCACTGAGCCCCACCGAGCGGCGGCTGGCGGCGCTCTGGGCCGAACTGCTGGGCGTGCCTCGGGAGCGGATCGGCCGCACGGACCACTTCTTCGACTCCGGGGGCACCTCCCTGACGGCCGTCAAGCTCAGCGTCGCGCTGGACCGGGCGGTCTCGCTGAAGGACGTCACCCGCCATCCGGTCCTCGCCGACCTGGCCGCCGTCCTCGACGGTGCCGCCCGGTCCCGCCCGGAGCTGCTGCAACCGCTGTCGGAGGCGGACGGCGGCCCCGAGGGCGCGCTGGTGTGCTTCCCGTACGCGGGCGGCAACGCGGTCAACTACCGCCCGATGGCGGCGGCGCTGGCCGGCAGCGGCCTGGCGGTGCTCGCCGTCGACCTGCCCGGGCACGATCTGGCGGACCGGTCCGAGCCGTTCGCGTCGATCGCGGACGTGGCCGAGCGGGTCACCGCCGAGATCACGGCACGCGGCCTGACCCGGGTCATGCTGTGGGGGCACTCCTCGGGCGCCGCCCCGGCCCTGGAGACGGCCCGCAGGCTCACGGAGCGGGGCGTCCGGGTGACCCGGGTGTTCCTCGGCGCACAGCTACTGGGCACCGCCGCCGAGCGCGGCGCCGCCGTCGACGGGCTGACCCGCAGCAGTGACGCGGAGATCGCGGCGCGGCTGGCCGCGGACAGCGGCTACACCGAACTCGCCGAACTGAACGAGCGGCACGCCGAGCACATCGGCGCCGCCTACCGGCACGACTGCCTCTCGGCGCACCGCTACCTGCTGGCCGCGCTCGCCTCGCCGCCGCCGGTCAGGCTGTCCGCGCCGGTGACGGTGGTGGTGGCCGCCGACGACCCGCACACGGCCGGCTACGCCGAACGCCACCAGGACTGGCGGCTGCTGGCCGACCACGTCGAGCTGCACGAACTGCCCGACGGGGGCCACTACTTCCCGCGTACGCGCCCGGACGGGGCGGCGCGGGCCGTCCTGACCGCGGCCGTGCCGCTGGCCTCCACCTGAGGGCCCGTCCCCCATCCGACGGGCGACCGGAAAGGAAACCGAGATGCCGTCCTCATCCCTGGCAGCACCGCTCGATGTGGAGCTGCGGCCGGACAGACCAGCGCTGCTGCGCGTCGCTTCGCCGGACGACCCCGCGAGCTGGGCGGCCGAGCACCGCGAGGCGTTGCGCGCGCGGGTCACCGAGCACGGGGCCCTGCTCGTGCGCGGCCTCGGCCTGGCGGACCCCGAGCAGGTCGGCGCCGTCCTCACCCGGCTGGCGGGCGAGCCGATGACGGAGACGGAGGCGTTCGCGCCGCGCGAGAGCGCCGGCCCGGGGCTGTACTTCTCCACTCCCTGGCCGGCCAACCAGCCGATGTGCATGCACCACGAGCTGAGCTACCGGCTGCGGGTGCCCGGGCTGATGCTGTTCGCGTGCCTGACCGCGCCCGAGACGGGCGGGGCGACCGCGGTGGCCGACGCCGAGGAGGTCCTGAAGGCGCTGCCCGCCGGCCTGACGCGACGGTTCGAGCAGGAGGGCTGGCTGCTGACCCGCAGCTACAACGACGAGATCGGAGCCTCGCTGGAGGAGTCCTTCGGCACCGCCGACCGCGCCGCGATCGAGGACTACTGCCGGGCCCACGCCATCGACCACGCCTGGCTCGCCGACGGTTCGCTGCGCACCCGGCAGCGCCGGGCCGCCGTCGTCCGGCACCCGGTGACGGGCCGCCGCTGCTGGTTCAACCAGATCGCCTTCCTCAACGAGTGGACGCTCGCCCCGGAGGTGCGCGAGTACCTGGTGGACGAGTACGGCCCGGACGGCCTGCCGTTCAACACCTGCTACGGCGACGGCACCCCGATCGGCGCGGACGTCGTCGAGCACCTGAACGCCACGTACGAGGAGCACACCCGGCGCGAGCCCTGGCAGGCCGGTGACCTGCTGCTGGTGGACAACATCCGTACCGCGCACAGCAGGGAGCCGTTCACCGGTGACCGGCGGGTCCTGGTCGGCATGGCCGAGCCGCGGCAGGTGGCCGACGGCTCCTTCACCCCGGAGGCGAGCGGACGATGACCGACGTACTGCCCCACACCGCCCGCGCGGCCGAGTCCGGCCCGCCGTCCGTGCCGACCTTCGCCGTGATCCCCGGCGAGCAGGTGAAGAAGGCCCTGGAAGGGTCCGAGAGACAGGTGGTGGAGCTGGTCGAGGCCACCTACCGGCTGCACGGCGCCGGGGAGTCGGTGAACCCGCCGTCGTACTTCCTGCGCTTCCCCGACCGTCCCAGCTCCCGGATCATCGCGCTGCCGGCGTCCATCGGCGGGTCCGTCCACGTGGACGGACTGAAGTGGATCTCCAGCTTTCCGGAGAACGTGGACGCCGGTCTGCCGCGGGCGTCGGCGGTGCTCATCCTCAACGACCACGACACCGGCTATCCGTTCGCCTGCCTGGAGAGCTCCATCATCAGCGCGACCCGGACCGCCGCGTCCGCCGCGCTGGCCGCCGACTGGCTCAGCCGCGAGCGGCCCCGGCCGACCCGGGTGGGATTCTGCGGCACCGGTCTGATCGCCCGGTACATCCACACCTTCCTGGCCCGCACCGGCTGGACCTTCGAGGCCATCGGCGTGCACGACGTGTCCGCCGCCAGCACCGAGGGCTTCTGCGGCTATCTGCGGCAGTCCGGGGCCACCGAGCCGGTCACCGTCCACGACAGCGCGGAGGGCCTGATCCGCTCCAGCGACCTGGTGGTCTTCGCCACCGTCGCCGGCCGGCCGCATGTCACCGCCCCCGCCTGGTTCGGCCACAACCCGCTGGTGCTGCACATCTCGCTGCGCGACCTCGCCCCCGAGGTGCTGCTCGCCTCGGCCAACTTCGTGGACGACGTGGAGCACTGCCTGAAGGCGGACACCTCCCCCCACCTGGTGGAACAGCGCACCGGCAACCGCGACTTCCTCAACGGCACCCTCAACGACGTGCTGCTGGGGCGGGCCGCGCCGCCGCACGACCAGCCGGTGATCTTCTCCCCCTTCGGCCTCGGCGTCCTCGACCTGGCCGTCGGCAAGTACGTCTACGACCAGGTCGCGCGGGCGGGCCGGCTCCGCCTCGTCGACGACTTCTTCCACGACCTGCGCCGCTACGGCTGAGGCCGTTTCCCCCCGCCCTGGCAACAGGAGGCCCGCCGTGCCCGTGATCACCGCTCCCCACGCGTTCAACGAAGGGAGTCTCTTCGTCGATCTGGAGTCGATAGTCGGATACCGCCTCTACCTCAAGTGCGAGGGCTTCAATTTCGCCGGCTCCATCAAACTGAAGGCCGCGAACGAGATGGTGGAGAGCGCCGAGCGGGACGGGAGCCTGAAGCCCGACTCCGTCCTCGTCGAGTCCTCGTCCGGCAATCTGGGCGTCGCGCTCAGCATGATCGCCGCGAGCAAGGGTTACCGGTTCCTGTGCGTGACGGACTCCCGGTGCAACCTGTCGACCAAGCTGCTGATGGAGGCCCTCGGCAGTCATGTGCACGTGGTGACCGACCTGGACGAGAACGGCGGCTTCCTGGGCACCCGGCTGGAGTACGTCCGTTCGCTGTGCGCGTCGGACGACCGGTACGTGTGGCTGAGCCAGTACACCAACGCGGGCAACTGGCGGGCGCACTACCGCACCACCGCCCCGGAGATCGCCGGCCACTTCCCGGCCCTGGACGTGCTGTTCGTCGGGACGGGCACCGCCGGGACCCTGATGGGCTGCGCGCGGTACTTCCGCGAGTGGCACCGGCCGGTGCGGATCGTCGCCGTGGACAGCATGGGGTCGGTGGCGTTCGGCGGCCCGCCCGGCCGCCGGATGATCCCCGGCCTGGGCATGAGCATGCGTCCGCCGCTGCTGGACGAGTCCTTCGTGGACGAGGTGATCCGGGTGGAGGAGGCGGACACCATCCGCACCTGCCACCGGCTGGCCCGGCGGGGCTTCCTGTTCGGCGGCTCCACCGGGACGGTGGTCAGCGCGGCGACGGAGTGGCTGGCCCGGCAGGACGCCCGGGAGCTGACCGCGGTCGCCATCGCCCCGGACCTCGGCGAGCGCTATCTGGACACCGTGTACCAGACCAACTGGCTCCAGGACCTGTACGGCGAGCAGCTGCTGGACTCGGCCGGGACGGAGACCCCGGCCTGGGACGACGACCCGGCGCCCCGGGCACCGGGCCGGCGCCGCAGACCCTAGGGACCCCCGTTCCGCTCAGGTCTCGGCGAGCGCGCCGGACCGGGCCCGCCACGGGATCCGGAAGGCGGTCGCCGTGACGATGAGGGCACAGACCGCCACCGTGGCCATGCCCAGGGTGAGGTTCGCCGCGCTCGCCACGAAGCCGATCAGGGCCGGGCCGCCCAGCAGCCCGGTGGTGCCCATCGCGGCGACCAGGGCCAGGGCGTCCGGGCCGTGTCCGGCCGCCGCCACGTACACGCACGGGGTGACGGCGGCGGCACCGAGGCCGACGCAGGCGAAACCGAGCAGCGTGGGGACCACTCCCCCGGCCAGCAGGGCGAGGGCCAGGCCGACGGCGGCCACCGCGCTGCCGGTGCGCACCACCGCTCCGTCGCCCCAGCGGGTACGCCAGCGGTCCGCGCACACCCGGGCCAGCAGCATCATCACGGAGACGACCGCGATGCCGAGCGGCGCGACGCTCGCCGACGCCCGCACGACGTCCTTCAGGTAGAGCGTCGACCAGTCGTTCATCGCGCCCTCGGTGATCGTGCCGAACACCATGGCGCAGCCCATCAGCAGGGTCGTACCGGACGGCAGCCCGCGCCGGGCCCTGCGCTCGGGCCCGGCCTCGGCGGCCGGGCCCGGCTCCTCGGGCGCGAGCAGGCCCGGCCGGGCACCGCCGAGCAGGAGCAGCAGCAGCGCGCCGGCGAGAGCGAAATGGGCCGGGACGGACCCGGTCACGGCGGTGACACCGGAGGCCAACAGGGCGGCGGCGAGCAGCCCGGCGCTGAAGACGGCGTGCAGCTGGGACATGGCGGTGCGCCCGTACGCCTTCTCCAGCGCGGCCCCTTGCGCGTTCATGGCCACGTTGAGACAGCCGACCGCGACCCCGTCGGCGGCCGCGGCGAGCAGCGCCAGCGGGTAGTCCGGTACGGCGGACAGGGCGGCCAATACGGCGATCAGGGCGGCGGCGGACACCAGGGACAGCCGCCGGGAGCCGAGCCGCCGCATCAGCACGGCGACCAGCGGGAAGGAGACCGCCGCGCCCGCCCCGCAGGCCATCAGCAGCACACCCACCTCGCCGGCGCCGAGGTCCAGCCGGGTCTTCAGCGCGGGCAGGCGGGCGATCCAGGTGCCGTACTGGAAGCCGAGGAAGCAGAACAGCGCGGCGATCGACCACTTGGCGCGCGCGAAGGACCGGCCGGGCATCACACCGCCTCCCGGTGCGGCAGGGCCGAGGCGGTCACCGGCGCCGACATGTAGACCGCGCCCCGGCCGTACTCCGGCGGGACCGGGGCCGACGGGTGGGTGCGGTAGCCGTGGGCGCGCCAGAACGTCTCCTTGTCGCCGACGGCGACCAGCGAGAGGGTGGCGAAGCCGCCCGCCCGGGCCGTCTCGGTCAGGTGGCGCACCAGCCGGGTGCCGAGCCCCCGGCGGCGCAGCGGGGCGCTGACGACGATGTCGTGCAGGTGCAGGTTGGCGGTGTCGTGGACGGCCGGTTCCGGGCGGCCCAGCGCGGGGCAGCGGAACCGGGGGTAGGGCAGGGCGAGGACATAGCCGACGGGCCGGCCGTCGCGTTCCAGGACGAAGCAGGTGCCGGCCGAGGCGCGGGCCCTGGAGCGCAGCGACTCCTCCCCCTCGGCGAGGGAGAGGTCCGCGTACGCCTCGCTCTCCAGGGCGGCCAGCCGGGGCCAGTCGGCCTCGGTGATGCCCCGTAGACGGTCGTTCATGTCAGTGGGAGTCCTTCCGGGCCGCGGACGCACACGCACGGCAGCGGGCGGATGCCGTTGAAGCCCTGGGTCGTGTAACTGGGGGCGTAGGCGCCGGCGGACAGGATCCACACCGGGTCGCCGGAGGCGAGGGCCCGCGGGACGGGCACCGGGTGCCGGCCGCCGCCGTAGGCGTCGTCGCCGTCGCAGGTGGGGCCCGCGACGACCGCGGGCACGTGCTCCTCGGTCTCCCGCCCCGGGAAGGCCAGCGGGTGGATCACCTGGTCCATCTCGTACAGCCCGTTGAACTTGCCCACGCTCAGGTACAGCCAGCGGTCGGGTTCGCCGTCCGGCCGGGTCCGCTCGGTCAGCCGCACCACGTGCGCCCGGATGGCCCCGTGGTCGGCGACCAGGTGCCGGCCGGGCTCCAGGACGAACCGGAGCGGGGCTGCGGCCAGGCCGTCCAGGCGCTCCATGCCCTCGCGGAGCACGGTGAGGATCTTGTCCAGCGGCGGGTCGAGCGGGGTGCCCCGCCGGTCCAGGTAGCCGAGCGCGGGCAGGCCGCCGCCGAGGTTGACGTGGTCCGGTACGATCCCCCGCCCGGCCAGCGCGCCCAGTGTCCCGGCGAGTGTGTCCAGGGCCTGCTGCCAGGCCTCGCCGGTCATCTGCTGGGAGCCGACGTGCACGGACAGTCCGGCCGGGACGAGGCCGGCCGCGCGGGCGGCGGTCATGATCCGGACGGCGTCGTCCGGGGCGCAGCCGAATTTGCGGTTCAGGCCCCACAGGGCGCCCTGGCCGCTGGTGGCCAGCCGGCAGAACACCCGCGCGCCGGGGGCGTGTTCGGCGATCGCGGTGACGTCGTCGAGGCTGTCGGTGGCGAACGTGCGGACACCCAGGCGGTGGGCTTCGGCGATGTCGTGGTCGGACTTGACGGTGTTGCCGTAGTGGATGCGGTGGGGTCGTGCCCCGGCTTGCAGGGCTTGTCGGATTTCGGCGGGGCTCGCGGTGTCGAACCCGGCGCCGCGTCGTGCGAGGCAGCGGAGGACGTCGTCCACCGGGCAGGCCTTGAGGGCGAAGCGGACGTCCGTGCCGGGCAACTCGCGGAGCAGGGTGTCGTATTGGTGCTCTATGCCGGTGAGGTCGTAGAGGATGTGGTCGGTTGTGGGGGCGCCCAGGGGGGTGCCCGGGAATGTCGTCTCGCGCGTGCGGGTTCGCTGTGGCTTGTCGCGCCGTTCCCCGCGCCCCTTCGGAGCGCTCATGCGCGGGCCGCCTCTATCAGTGACGGCCATGCCTCGGCCAGGAAGGCGAAGTCCTGCATGTCCCGTGCCGTCTGGTCCAGCAACTCGTCGCGTTCCGCCGCCAGTTGCTCGGCGAACTTGGCGTATTGGCCGCCCAGTTTGCGGTACGCCGTGTCCACTCGGTCCAGGCGCCAGATGTTCTCGGTGCGGTCCAGGGTCGTGCTCTCGTGGAGAAGGCGCACGACGCGGTCGGGGCGGACTCGGTGGAGGGGGTCGAGCAGGCCGGCGGAGCCCTCCGCGGCCATGCGGTCGTAGACGTGGTGGAAGTGGAGCATCGAGAGCAGGAACTTCACGAAGCGCCGCTGGTAGGCGGGGAAGCCGGTGTCGGTGCGGCGTTCGGGGGTGTGGAAGTTCTCGATGTGGCGGTTGTGCAGGATGCCGGGCAGACCCGCGTCGTGGACGAGGTGGAGGAGGAAGTAGTCGCTGCCGATGGTGTCGGTGGCGGGCGGCAGCGGGACCCGCTCGTACACCGCCCGGTCGAAGGCGATGTTGCACATGTCGACGCGCATGGGGTCGACCACGGTGAGGGTCGAGTGGTCGCCGGTGAAGGGGGCGGTGCCCGCGCCCGTGAAGGACTCCTCGACCAGCGCGCGGCGGCGGTCCTCGGGCCAGTCGCCGGGTGCCCAGAGGCCGACGACGTCGTGGTAGACGGCTTCGTCCAGGCGTCGTATCCCGGCGATGTCGACGGAGAGTTCGCCGATGAAGGAGGCGCCGGCCAGGGAGACCGGGCGGTGGGCCAGGGCCGGGTCGAGGTCGGTGCGGGTGACCGTCGCCGATGCCTCGCCGGCGGGGCGGCCGAGCCAGGGCAGCTCGTGGTGGACGGGGAACACCGGCCGCCCGGCGTGGACCTGGTAGGTGCTGTCGGAGTCCCTGCGGTGCACGGAGTGGCAGCCCAGGGAGGCGGCCAGCAGGAAGGCCCGGTTGGTGCAGGCGCCGTAGGAGACGGCGGAGGGCAGCATGAGGTCGAGCAGGCGGTCCGGTTCGGGCAGGCCGGAGCGTGCGATCGTCCGGCGCAGCCAGGCGCGTTGGCGTTCCTCGTCGAGGTGGTGGACGGTCACGCCCGGCTCGGCGGGCAGGGCCGCGACGGTGTCCGCGTGGGCGGCCCGGGTGCGGTCGTCGGCGGAGTCCAGGATCAGCAGCTGGACGTCGGCGCCGAAGTTCCGCACGGCGTAGGCGGCTTCGGCGTGCAGGGCGGTGAGGGTGGCGGAGCAGGCGCGGTTGGTGGGCAGGGCGAGGCAGACGCGGTTCACCGGTCTCCTTCCGCGGCGGCCCAGGAGTCGAGCCCCAGCAGCTTGCGGCCCAGGCCGTTCAGTTCGGCGGGGCCGTAGCGGAGGGCTTCCGGCCGGCGGGCGTCGCCGAGCAGGGTGGCGTTCCAGTCGGGGGTGTCGAGGGTGCGCCAGGAGTGCACGCGGGAGTCGCGCAGGGCGGTGTGCTCCTCCAGGGCGGGCATCATCGACAGGTACTGGACGGCTCGGACAGCGTTGTCGGAGAGGTTGGGCGCCACACCGTGGGCGAGCATCCCGTTGAAGATCAGCAGGTCGCCGGCCTGGAGGTCGGGGCGGACCACCGGGAACTCGGCGCGGTCGATCGCGGGGCGGACCGGGTCGCGGCCGGCGGGCTGCGCCAGGCGCCACTCCTCGAAGCGGCGGAAGAGTTCCGGCGCGCACTGGAAGCCGCCGAGTTCGGGCCGGGTGTCGGTGAGCGCGATGATGCCCTGGACGCGCTGCGGCAGCACGGCGCGGGTGGAGTCGACGTCCCAGTGCAGCTCGATGTCGAAGCCCTCGTCGGTGGGGTCGATCAGGGAGCGGGACCGGGTGCGGATGTTGGGCGGGTTGAGGTTGAGCCGGTCCAGGGTGACCCACAGCTCGGGGCTGTCCCACACGTCCACGAAGGCGTCGTATACCCGTCGGCTCTGCCGGCTGTCCCAGAGCAGTTGGTGGTGGTAGGCCTCGACGAAGCCGTAGATGTACAGGTGGCGGTCGAGTTCGGAGCGGAAGCCGGGTTCCTCGTACCAGGTGTCGGGGCGGTCGGGGTCGAGTCCCTGGAAGTCCCAGGCGAAGTCGAGCAGGGCCTTGGCCTCGCCGGGGGTGATGGCCTCGCGGACGACGACGTAGCCGTAGGTCTGCCAGAACGCGAAGTCCTCCTCGGACAGCACGCGCAGCGGCTCGGTCTTCTCCAGGTCGCGCAGCGGGGTCGGGGCGAGGTAGGTCTCCCCGTCGGCGCTGAAGTAGGGGCGGCCGGTCGCCGCTCGGTGGAGGTAGGGGGCGGGCTCGTGCATGTGTTCACACTCCGGGGTGATCGGGACGACAACACCTGCGGGTCGGACGTGAGACATGTGCCGGTGGCAAGTGCCAGGGCATGCGAAGGCCACCGGTTCACGGAGAAAGCACGGAAGAAAGCACGGAAGGAAGCACGGAAGGTGGCCGCCCGCCGGGCAGGGCGGGCGGCCGGGGTGAGGAGGTCAGCCGGCCAGGACGGCCTCGGCGGCGGCCACTCCGCAGACGCGGGCGGCGCCGTAGGTGGCGAGGTGCAGGGCGCCGCGCGGCGGGGCCTGCGGCAGGCCCATCTCGACCACGACGGTGTCGGGCCGGGCGGCGAGCAGGGTGTCGAGCGCGGAGCGCATCCAGGGGTGCCGGTGCTCGTCGCGGACCACGGCGACGATCCGGCGACCGCCGGCCGCGGCGAGGGCGGCGGCTCCGGCGTCGTCGCCGGTGAAGGTACCGGAGGCGCTGCCGGGCAGCAGCCGCTCCAGTTCGTCGGCGACGCCCCAGGGGGTCTCGTGGCCGACGGCGATGTTCGGGGCCGGGTTGAACCGGGCGATGTACACCGGCCCGGTGACCGGTGCGGCGGCGCCGGTGCGGGTCGCGGTCAGCGCGCGGCGGGCCGCGACCAGGCCGATCTCCGGGTCGGGCGTGGTCCGCGCGGCGTCGCCGCGGTGGGCGGCGGTCCAGGCGGCCAGGTCGCGCACCCGGGCGGCGGCGTCGGCGAGCCGTTCCTCGGGCAGTTCGCCGGAGCGCACGGCCGCGACGAGCGCGTCCCGCATGCCGAGCACGGTGCCCTCGTCGCACAGCCCGCCGCCCACGCAGATGGCGTCGGCGCCGGCCGCGATCGCGAGGACGACACCGCGGTTCAGGCCGTAGGTGCCGGAGATGGCGCGCATCTCGATGCCGTCGGTGACGATCAGGCCCTGGTAGCCGAGTTCGCCGCGCAGCAGCTCGGTGAGGATGCGCGGGGACAGGGTGCCGGGGCGGTCCGGGTCGAGGGCCGGCACCAGGATGTGGGCGCTCATGACCGCCCGGGTGCCGGCGGCGATCGCCGCGCGGAACGGGGGCAGTTCGCGCTCGTAGAGGGTGTCGGCGTCGACGTCGATGCGCGGGATGGCGTGGTGGGAGTCGACGTTGGTGTCGCCGTGGCCGGGGAAGTGCTTGGTGCAGGCGGCGACGCCGGAGGACTGCAGGCCCTCGACCCAGGCGGCGGTGTGCCGGGCGACCAGGTCGGGGCTCGTACCGAAGGAGCGGACGCCGATGACCGGGTTGTCGGGGTTGGCGTTGACGTCGGCGGAGGGCGCCCAGTCGAAGGTGACGCCGCAGGCGGCCAGGCGGCGGCCCAGCTCGCGGGCGACGGACCGGGTCAGGCCGGGGTCGTCGACGGCGCCGAGGGCGTGGTTGCCGGGAAAGGCGGAACCGGTGCGCACGTCGAGGCGGGTGACGTCGCCGCTCTCCTCGTCGATGGCGATGAGCAGGTCCTCGCGTCCGGCGCGCAGTTGCGCGGTGAGCGCGGTGACCTGTTCCTCGCTGACGACGTTGCGGCCGAACAGGGCGACGGAGGCCAGGCCCTCGTCGATGCGGCGGCGCACCCAGTCGGGGGCGGTGGTGCCGTCGAAGCCGGGCTGGAGCACCGCGAGGGCGTTGCGGGTGAGGGTGTCGGTGCCGGGGGCGATGATGGTCATCGGGGCGTCATCCCTTCACGGCGCCGTCGGTCAGACCGCTGACAGCCTTGCGTTGCAGGAAGATGAAGAGGATCAGGATGGGCAGCGCGAAGAGGGACGAGGCGGCCATGGTGGCGCCCCAGTCGTCGCCGAAGGCGGTCTGGAACTGCGACAGCCACAGCGGCAGGGTCTGCTTCTCGGCGGACTTGTTGAGGATCAGGACGAGCGGGAACTCGTTCCAGGCGGTGATGAAGCCGAACAGCGAGGTCGCCATCAGGCCGGGTGCGAGCAGCGGGAAGATCACCTTCACGAAGGCCTGCCGGCGGGTGCAGCCGTCGACCATCGCCGACTCCTCCAGCTCCTTGGGCACGGCGGCGATGTAGCCGCGCAGCGTCAGGATGGTCAGCGGCAGCACCATCATGGTGTAGAAGGCGGTGAGCGGGACCAGGCTGTCGAGCATGTCGTTGTCCCGCACGATCATGTACATGGCGATGATGAGGACTTCCCAGGGAGCCATCTGCGCCAGCATGAACGTCACGATGAGACCGCGCCGGCCCTTGAACCGCATCCGGGTCAGGGCGAAGGCCGCGAGCAGGGCGATGACGAGCGAGCACGCGACCGACAGCAGCGTGACGGTGACCGAGTTGAGGACCAGGGTCCAGAAGTGGTCGGCGTCGACGGCCGTCTTGAAGTGCTCCAGGGTGGCGTCGGTCGGGAACCACACCGGGTCGTCGGTGATGATGTCGCCGGTCGGCTTGAAGGCCGTGGCGAACATCCAGTACACGGGGAACGCGAAGCCGACGAAGAGGACGACGGCGGTCGCGTTGGGCCAGAGACGGCCGAAGAGCGAGCGCTTCACAGCTCGTCCTCCTCTTGCTTGAGCACCATGCGCAGGTAGTACGAGGTGATGACGAGCAGCACCGCGATGGTCAGGAAGGAGATCGCCGCGCCGAGTCCGAAGTGCTGGTTGCCGACACCCTCCACGAAGGCGTAGATCGGCAGTGTCTCGGTGAGGTGGTCCGGGCCGCCCTCGTTCATCGCGAAGATCTGCGGGAACGCCTTGAAGATCCAGATGACTTCGAGGAACGTCGTGGCGTACAGGAACGGCCGCAGGAAGGGCAGGGTCACGGAGGTGAAGCCCTTCCAGGTGCCGGCGCCGTCCAGGGCGGCGGCCTCGTACAGCTCACGGGGGATCGTGGTGGTGGCGGCGTAGAGGTTGATCGCCACGAAGGGGATGGACTGCCACACGAGCAGCAGGGTGACCACGGCGAAGGTGGAGAACTGGGTCTCCAGCCAGTTGTGGTCGGCCATGGAGTGCCAGCCGAGCGTGTCCAGCACCCAGTTGACGACGCCGAAGCGCTGGGCGAACAGCCACTTGTAGACGGTGGTGGCCGCGATGACCGGCATGGCCCAGGCGAGCACGAGGCCGAACAGGAGCAGCAGCCGCATCCGCTTGCCGAGCCGGGCCAGCAGCAGCCCGATCAGCGTGCCGAGCACCATGATCAGCACCACGTTGACGGCGGTGAAGAACACGGAGCGCTCGACGACCCGCCAGAACTCCTCGGCGGTCAGCACCTCTTTGTAGTTGTCGACGCCGTTCCACTCGGTGAGGTGCTGGATGAGCTGGCGCGGGTTGAGGTTCTGGAACGACAGCATGCCGTTCTTCACGAGCGGCCAGCCGAGCAGCACCAGGGTGGCCAGCAGCGCGGGCAGCAGGAGCAGGTAGGGGGCGGCGGCGCGGCGCCGGGACGGGGCCCCGAAGGTGCGGTCGTCACCTCGTGGCGAGGCCGGCACCCGGGCCTTGCGGACAGCGGGCTCCCCGGCCGTGTCCGTGCCTTCGGTCTGCACTGACATGAGTTGCCATCTCTTCCGTGGCCGTACGAAACACCGTGGCCGTACCCGTGGCACGGCCAAGGCGTCGGCCGGGGGTGCCGTCTGGTGGCACCCCCGGCACGGTGATCAGTTCTGCTGGGCCAGGCGCTTGTTGATCTCGTCCTCGACCTGCTGGGCGGCCTGTGCCGGGGACTTACCGTTCAGCACGGACGTCATGTAGGACTTGATCGGGTTGGGGTTGTTCTCCACCGCGCCCCACTCGGGGATCAGCGGGGTGGTGCCGCCGACCGAGGCACCCGGGGCGATGGCCTCCGCGACCGGGTTGCCCTTGAGGTTGGACTCCAGCGCCTTCTTGTTCGGGATGACGCCGTTGAGCTTGGCCAGCTGGCCCTCGTACTGGTCGGACAGCGCGATCCGCAGGAACTCCTTGGCCAGGGCCTGCTTCTTGCTGCCCGCGGCGACGGCGAGGTTGGAGCCGCCGAGGAAGACGCTCTCGGGCTTGTCCGCGGTCTCGCCGGGGATGGGGAAGTAGCCGAGGTCCTTCTCGATGGCCTTGTTGGCGTTGACCGCGGTGGCGGCCTCCCAGCCCATGCCGATGAACGCGCCGGTCTTGCCGTTGGCGAACACCTCGGCCTGCTGCGGGGTGGCCTCGTCCTTGTCCTTGGGGGCCTGGGAGTAGGAGGCGTACTTCTTGTAGATCTCCATGGCCTTGGCGACCTTGGGGTCATCGAGGTTGGAGACGTACTTGTCGCCTTCCTTCTTCACCAGGTCGGCACCCTGGCCGATGGTCAGGCCGTCGAAGAAGTACCAGTTCTGGCCGGGCAGGTAGATCGGCTCGGCGTCGGTCTTCTTGTCGATGGTCTCCAGGTCCTTGAAGAACTCGTCCCGGGTCTTGGGGACGTCCTTGATGCCGGCCTCGGCCCAGACCTTCTTGTTGTAGATGACCACGCGGCTGGTGAAGTACCAGGGAGCGGCGTACTGCTTGCCGTCGTAGACGGAGGACTGCGAGACCGACGGCGTCCAGTCGGCGCCGATCTCCTTCTTCAGGTCGTCCAGTTCGGCGAGGCCGCCGGTGGCCGCGTAGGCCGGGGTCTGGGTGTTGCCGACCTCGATCACGTCCGGCGGGGTGGACTCGGAGAGGGCGGTGGTGATCTTCTGCTGGATCCCGTCCCACTTCTGGGTCTCGAACTTCACCTTGGCGCCGGTCTTCTTCTCGAAGGCGGCCGAGACGTCCTCGACCCACTGGTCCGGGGTGGAGCCGTCCATCGCCCAGACGGTGAGCGTCTGGCCCTTGAAGCCGTCCGGTCCCGCGGCGCCCTCGTCGCCGTCGTCCCCGCCGCACGCCGACACGGAGACCATCATGCCCGCGATCACGATCGCGGCCGCAAGCTTGCGCTTCACGCCACCCTCCTCAGGGATGCCACTAACCCCCCACGCCCTCGGCGGTGACCTGCGGTACGACGCTGTTGCACGTAGGGCTCGGGACCTGGCCACTAATGGTGTAGACCAGTACGGTGGAGCTTGGCCTAGACCTTTTGGAGTGTCAAGGGTGGTTCGGGAAGCCGGTCCCGGCCGTTACGAGAAAGTCACCGGAGTGCGTCCCTCCGCGTTCCGTCCCTTTCGCCCGGACCGTTCAGTTGGACTAGACCATACGGGAGTTGGTCGCTATAACGGGAGCCCATCGACACAGCCGGGAAGGCAGGCATGACCACCGACGTCAGCAGCGCCCATCCGCACCGGGGGGCGCCCGGCCGCACCGCGCGCGTGCCGAAGTACTACCGGATCAAGCAACAGCTCCTGACGATGGCCGAAGCGCTGCAACCCGGTTCGGCCATGCCCGCCGAACGGCTGCTCGCCCTCCGGTTCGACACCTCCCGGACCACCGTCCGGCAGGCCCTGCAGGAACTCGTCGGCGAGGGCCGGCTCGACCGGATCCAGGGCAAGGGCACCTTCGTCGCCCAGCCCAAGCTGTACCGCACGCTCCAGCTCACCTCGCACACCGAGGACATGCGCGCCCAGGGCCTCACCCCGGCCTCGCAGATGCTGGACATCGGGGAGGTGCCGGCCGACGAGCAGCTGGCGGGCCTGCTCGGCATCGGGATCGGCGAACGGGTGCTGCGCATCGAGCGGCTGCGGCTGGCCGGCGGTGACCCGATGGCGATCGAGACGACCCACCTGTCGGTGCGGCGCTTCCCCGGTCTGCGCCGCTCCCTGGCCGTCTACCCGTCGCTGTACACGGCGCTCGCCGAGGTCTACGGCGTCCATCTGGCCGAGGCGGACGAGACCATCGAGACCTCGCTGTCCACCCCGCGCGAGGCGCAGTTGCTGGCCACCGACGTGGGGCTGCCGATGCTGCTGCTGTCCCGGCACTCGCGGGACGCGCAGGGCACCCCGGTGGAGTGGGTGCGCTCGGTCTACCGCGGCTCCCGCTACAAGTTCGTCGCCGCCCTGCGCCGCCCGGGCGGCACGCTGGTCCGGCGCAGGACGGCCCCGCCGGACCGGGACGAACCCTGAAGTGACGGAGAAGGCTCCGGTTCCGCCGGGCCCGGGCGGCCCCTGAACCGGCGGAGCGGGCGTCAGCTCTGGACGAGGGTGATGTCCCGGTCCGCCTCCGCGTGGAAGACCGGCAGCAGGAGGATGCCCGAGGCGCGCAGTTCCACCGCCGTGGCGTGTACCCGCGCCGCGCCGGGCCGCAGGGCCTGCCCGTAGGGCTTGCCGGAGTTCTGCCAGCGGTGCTCGACGCCGTCACAGCGGGCGGCGCTGCCGCCGATGCCCTGCCGGCGGACGGTGCCCTGGCTGACCGAGGAGCCGACCAACGCCGGTCCGGTGGCGCCGGTGCAGCGGTAGCTGCCGGAGAGCGTGACCGTGCCGTCGGCCGCGATCCGGCCGGTCGCATCGACGGTGATGTACTCGCCGGGGGCGGCGGCGGCCGGAGCGGCGGCCGCGCACAGCAGGGCCGCGCCGCCGAGGGTGGCGGCGAGGAGGGAACGGCGGACGGGCATGGGATACCTCCCGGTTTCCAGGGATTTGCGGGCCTCCACTGGTACCGGGCGGCCGGCCCGGCGGGCGTGACCGTCACCCCTACGGTGGCGCGTCCGTGCTCCTGACGATTGTGCGGGGCGCCCGCGGCCCGGGGTCAGGGCAGTACGGCGAACCCGTCCAGCTCCACCAGCGCCCGCTCGTCCCACAGCCGGACGACCTGGACGACGGCCATCGCCGGATAGTCCCGGCCCGCCGACCGGCGCCAGATCCGGCCCAGTTCCGGTGCGTGCGCGCGGTAGGCGGCGAGGTCCGTGGCGTAGACGGTGACCCGGGCCAGGTCGGCGGGGGTGCCTCCGGCCGCGCGCAGGGCGGTGAGCAGGTTGCGAAGGGCCCTGGCGAACTGCTCGGGCAGCGTGTCCCCGGTGATCTCGCCGTGGGCGTCGAGGGCGGTCTGGCCGGCCAGGAACACCACGCGGGAGCCGGTCGCGACCACGGCGTGGCTGAAGCCGGTGGGCGGGGACAGCGCGGGCGGGTTGACGCGCTCGGTCGTCACCGGTCCCCCTTCGGCGCCGTGGCGTACAACTCCTTGGCGATGACGCTTCGTTGCACCTCGCTGGCGCCCTCGTAGATGCGCGTCGCGCGCACCTCGCGGTAGAGGTGCTCCAGCGGGTGGCCGCGGCGCAGGGCACACGCGCCGTGCAGCTGGACGGCGGTGTCGACGACGTACTGCGCGGTCTCGGTGGCCAGCAGCTTGGCCATCGCGGCCCGCCGGGGCACGTCGGCGGCCCCCGCGTCGTACGCCGAGGCCGCCGCGTACACCATCAACCGGGCCGCCTCGGTGCGCAGGGCCATCTCGGCGACCTGGTGGGACACGGCCTGCAGGTCGCGCAGGGTGCCGCCGAACGCCTCGCGCCGGGCGGTGTGGGCGACGGTGGCGTCCAGCGCGGCCTGGGCCATGCCGACCGCGAAGGCGCCGACGCTGGGCCGGAAGAGGTTGAGGGTGCCCATGGCGACGGCGAAGCCGCGGTCGGGCGCGCCGAGCAGGTCGGCGCCGGTGACGGGCACGGCGTCGAAGTCGAGGGCGCCGATGGGGTGCGGTGCGAGCATCTCCAGGGCCTGGCCGGTGAGTCCGGGCCGGTCGGCGGGGACGAGGAAGGCGGTCACCCCGCGCGCTCCGGCGCCGGGTGTGGTGCGGGCGAAGACGGTGTAGAAGTCGGCCTCGGGGGCGTTGGAGATCCAGCACTTGGCGCCGGTGAGCCGCCAGCCGTCGCCGTCGGGCTCGGCGGCGAGGGACAGCGCCGCCGCGTCCGACCCGGCGCCGGGCTCGCTGAGCGCGAACGCGGCGACCGCGCTGCCGTCGGCGACCCGGGGCAGCCAGCGATCCCGCTGGGCCGGGGTGCCGTGGGCGTGCACCGGGTGGGCGCCGAGGCCCTGGAGGGCGAGGGCGGTCTCGGCCTCGGTGCAGCCCTGCGCGAGGGACTCCCGCATGAGGCACAGATCCAGCGCGCCGGAGTCGAACAGCCGGGCGAGCAGGCCGGCTTGGCCGAGTCCGGCGAGCAGCGGCCGGTTGACGCGGCCGGGTGCGCCCCGGTCGGCGAGCGGGCGCAGCCGTCCGGTGGCCAGCGCGCGCAGCTCGGCGCACCAGGCGGCCTGCTCGGGCGCGAGTGCGAAGGCGGGCACGGCCGTTCCTCCCTCCGGGGCGGGTCGACCCGCCCGTCCCCCGACGGTATCGCGAACCGTTGACTGCCGTCACCAACACGATACGCTCGAAGCGCGAGCCCACCAGGAAGCCCGTTCGGGCGGCCGGCCCGGACCACCCGTCACGGCAAGGGGGCCCATCGCCATGCATCTCTCGGCCCATGTCGACACGTTCGCCCGCGACCATCTGCCCCCGCCGCACGAGTGGCCCGAGCTGCGGTTCGACCTGCCGGAACTGCGTTACCCCGCCCGGCTGAACTGCGCCGCGGAGCTGCTGGACCACGCCGATCCGGCCCGCCCGGTGTTCCACACCCCGGCCGGCCCCGCATGGACCTACGGCGAACTGCGCGCCCGCGTCGACCGGATCGCGCATGTGCTCACCGGCACCCTGGGCGTGGTCCCGGGCAACCGGGTGCTGTTGCGCGGCCCCACCACACCGTGGCTGGCCGCCTGCTGGCTGGCCGTGCTGAAGGCGGGCGCGGTCGCCGTCACCGTGCTGGCCCGGCAGCGCCCGCAGGAGCTGGCGGCCATGTGCGCGATCGCCCGGATCGGCCACGCGCTGTGCGATGTCCGGGCGGTGGAGGACCTGGTGAAGGCCGCCGTGCCGGGGCTGCGCATCACGACGTACGGCGGTGCCGGCCCCGACGACCTGCTGCGCCGCCCGGCCCCCGCCGACCCCTACCCGGCGGTGGACACCGCCTCCGACGATGTCGCCCTGATCGCGTTCACCTCCGGCACCACGGGCCGGCCCAAGGGGTGCATGCACTTCCACCGGGATGTGCTGGCGACGGCCGACACCTTCTCCCGGCATGTGGTGCGCCCCCATGAGGACGACGTCTTCGCCGGCAGCCCCCCGCTCGGCTTCACCTTCGGCCTCGGCGGGCTGGTGATCTTCCCGCTGCGCGCCGGGGCCAGCAGCCTGCTGCTCGAACAGGCGGGCCCCGGGCAACTGTTGCCCGCCATCGCCGCGCACCGCGTCTCCGTGCTGTTCACCGCGCCGACCGCCTACCGGGCGATGCTGCGCGACCTGGACGGCCACGACCTGTCGTCCCTCAGACGCTGCGTCTCGGCCGGCGAGAACCTGCCCGCGGCCACCTGGCGGGCCTGGTACGAGCGCACGGGCCTGCGCCTGGTCAACGGCATCGGCGCCACCGAGCTGCTGCACATCTTCCTGTCCGCCGCCGACGGACACATCCGGCCCGGCACCACGGGCTTGCCGGTGCCGGGCTGGCAGGCGCGCGTCCAGGACGCCGACGGCCGGCCGGTGCCCGACGGCGAGCCCGGTCTGCTGGCCGTGCGCGGCCCGGTCGGCTGCCGCTATCTCGCCGACCCGCGGCAGCGGGAGTACGTGCGCGACGGCTGGAACATCACCGGCGACACCTGTGTCCGCGAGGCCGACGGCTGCTTCCGGTACGTGGCCCGCGCCGACGACATGATCATCTCGGCCGGGTACAACATAGCCGGGCCGGAGGTGGAGGACGTGCTGCTGCGCCATCCCGACGTGGCCGAGACGGCGGTCGTCGGCCGCCCCGACGAGGCCCGCGGCCAGGTGGCCGTCGCCTACACCGTGCTGCGCCCCGGCGCCCGCCGGGACCCGGAGGCGCTGCGCGCGTTCCTCACCGCGGAACTCGCGCCCTACAAGTGTCCGCGCGAGTTCGTCTTCCTCGACGCGCTGCCCCGCACGGCCACCGGCAAGGTGCAGCGGTTCCGGTTGCGCACCGGAGGTGACCAGCAGTGATGCCGACGACCTAAGATGATCAACGTGTCCGAGCAGCACGCCCCCAGGTCCCTCATCGTCACGCTCTACGGCGCGTACGGCCGCTCACTGCCCGGCCCGGTGCCCGTCGCCGAGCTGATCCGGCTCCTGGCCGCGGTCGGCGTGGACGCGCCGTCCGTACGCTCCTCGGTGTCCCGGCTCAAGCGGCGCGGTCTGCTGCTGCCGGCCCGCACGGAATCCGGCGCGGCCGGTTACGAACTGTCGCCGGAGGCCCGCCAGTTGCTGGACGACGGCGACCGGCGGGTCTACGCGGACGCACCCGTGGCGGACGAGGGCTGGGTGCTCGCGGTGTTCTCGGTCCCGGAGTCGGAGCGGCAGAAGCGGCACGTGCTGCGCTCCCGGCTGGCCGGTCTGGGCTTCGGCACCGCCGCGCCGGGGGTGTGGATCGCCCCGGCCCGGCTGTACGAGGAGACGGAACACACCCTGCGCCGGCTGCGGCTGGACCCGTACGTGGACTTCTTCCGCGGCGAGCACCTGGGCTTCGCGCCCACGGCCGAGGCGGTGGCGCGCTGGTGGGACCTGGCCGCGATCGCCAAGGAGCACGAGCGCTTCCTGGACACCCACGCGCCGGTGCTGCGGGCCTGGACCCGCCGCTCGGACACCCCGCCCGAGGAGGCCTACCGCGACTACCTCCTCGCCCTCGACTCCTGGCGCCACCTCCCCTACACCGACCCGGGCCTGCCCACCCGCCTGCTGCCGCCCGACTGGCCCGGCGTCCGCTCGGCGGAGGTCTTCCGGGGCCTGCACGAACGCCTGCGGGACGCGGGGGCCCGGTTCGTGGGCCTGTGACGCCCCCTCAACCGCCGGGCGCCAGGCGCGGTTCGGGGATGTCGGTGCGGCCGGTGCGGGGCGGGCGGCTGCCCGCGCGGTAGGGGGCGGGCCAGGGGGCGCCGGGGCCCTCGTAGCCCTGCTCGGCCGCCGCGTGCAGGGTCCAGTGCGGGTCGTACAGGTGCGGGCGGGCCAGGGCGCACAGGTCGGTACGGCCCGCCAGGATCAGCGAGTTGACGTCGTCCCAGGAGGAGATCGCGCCGACCGCGATCACCGGGACGCGGACCTCGTGCCGGATGCGGTCGGCGAACGGCGTCTGGTACGACCGCCCGAACTCCGGGCGTTCCTCCGCCACCACCTGCCCGGTGGACACGTCGATGGCGTCGGCGCCGTGCGCGGCGAAGGCGCGGGCGATCTCCACGGCGTCCTCGGCACTCGTGCCGCCGTCGGCCCAGTCGGTGGCCGAGATCCGGACGGTCATCGGCCGCTCGGCCGGCCACACCCCGCGTACGGCGTCGAAGACCTCCAGCGGGAAGCGCAGGCGCCGCTCGGGTGAACCGCCGTAGGCGTCGGTGCGGTGGTTGGTGAGCGGGGAGAGGAAACCGGAGAGCAGATAGCCGTGGCCGCAGTGCAGTTCGAGCAGGTCGAAACCGGCCCGGGCGGCGCGCCAGGCGGCTGCCGTGAACTGCTCGCGGATGTCGGTGAGCCGGGCCCGGGACAGCTCGCGCGGTATCTGGCCGCCCGGCTTGTACGGCAGCGGGGACGCGGCCACGATCGGCCAGTTGCCGGTGGGCAGCGGCTCGTCGATCCCCTCCCACATCAGCTTCGTGGACCCCTTGCGGCCGGAGTGCCCGAGCTGGACGCCGATCGCGGTGCCCGGGGACTCCCGGTGCACGAAGTCGGTGACGCGCCGCCACGCCTCGGCCTGCCGGCCGGTGTAGAGGCCGGCGCAGCCGGGGGTGATCCGGCCCTCCGGGCTGACGCACACCATCTCGGTCATCACCAGGCCGGCCCCGCCGAGGGCCCGGGCGCCCAGGTGGACGAGGTGGAAGTCGCCGGGAACGCCGTCGGTGGCCGAGTACATGTCCATCGGTGACACGACGACCCGGTTGCGCAGGGTCAGGCCGCGCAGCCGGAACGGGGTGAACATCGGGGGCGTGCCGGGCGGGCAGCCGAATTCGCGCTCCACGGACTCGGTGAAGCGGGCGTCGCGCAGCCGGAGGTTGCCGTGGGTGACCCGGCGGGAGCGGGTGAGCAGGTTGAAGGCGAACTGGCGGGGCGGCTGCCGCCGGTACAGCCGCACGTTCTCGAACCATTCGAGGCTGGCCTTGGCGGCCCGCTGGGTGGAGGCGACGACGGGCCCGCGCTCCTCCTCGTAGGCCGCCAGCGCGCCGGGCACGTCCGGTCGCTCCTCCAGGCAGGCGGCCAGGGCGAGGGCGTCCTCGACGGCGAGCTTGGTGCCGGAGCCGATGGAGAAGTGCGCGGTGTGCGCGGCGTCGCCGAGGAGGACGACGTTGCCGTGCGACCAGCGTTCGTTGACGACCGTACGGAACGTGGTCCAGACGGAGGTCCCGGAGCGCAGCGGGCGTCCGCGCAGGGCGTCGGCGAAGAGCTTGGCGCAGCGCTCGGCGGACTCGCGGGGGGTGAGTTCGCCGTAGCCCGCGGCGCGCCAGACCTCCTCGCGCATCTCCACGATCACGGTGGAGGCGTCGGCCCCATAGGGGTAGGCGTGCAGCTGTGCCACGCCGTGTTCCGTCTCGGCGATCTCGAAGCGGAAGGCGTCGAAGGCGAAGTCGGCGGCGAGCCAGATGTAGCGGCAGCGGTGTTCGGTCACATGGGGGCGGAACACATGGGCGTAGGTCCGGCGGGTGGGGCTGTGCACACCGTCGGCGGCGATGACGAGGTCGTACGCGGCGGAGAGGGCGTCCGGGTGGGGGGCCTCGGTGCGAAAGCGGATCCGTACGCCGAGGGAGTGGCAGCGCTCGTGCAGGATCCTCAGGAGCCGGTGGCGGCCCAGCGCGGCGAAGCCGTGGCCGCCGGAGCGGTGGCGGGTGCCCCGGTGCACGATGTCGATGTCCTCCCAGCGGACGAAGTCCCGCCGTAAGGCCTCGTAGACGACCGGGTCGGCGTGTTCTATGCCGCCGAGGGTCTCGTCGGACAGGACCACGCCGAAGCCGAAGGTCTCGTCGGGGGCGTTGCGTTCCCAGACGGTGATGGAGCGGGCGGGGTCGAGGCGTTTGAGGAGGGCCGCGGCGTACAGCCCTCCGGGGCCGCCGCCGATGATCGCGACGCGGAGGGGGCGGCCGGGGCTCGTCGGCGGGTGCCGGTCCGGTGTCGGCATCCGGGCTCACCTCCCCCGCCACTTCGGTGCGCGCTTCGCCGTGAAGGCCGCGTGGAACTCCGCGTAGTCCTCGCCGGTCATCAGCAGGGCCTGGGTCGAGGCGTCCAGTTCCACCGCGGCCGCGAGCGGCATGTCCAGTTCGGCCGTGAGCAGGGCCTTGGTCTGGGCGTGGGCCAGGGCCGGGCCGTCGGCCAGGCGGCGGGCCAGGGCGGCGGCCGCCTCGTCCGCCCGGCCCTCCTCGGCCAGCTCGCTGATCAGCCCGATGCGCTCCGCCTCGGGGGCCCGCACCGCGTCGCCCAGCATGAGCAGGCGGGTGGCGTGGCCGAGGCCGACGACCCGGGGCAGCAGATACGCCGCGCCCATGTCACCGCCGGACAGGCCGACCCGGGTGAAGAGGAACGCGAACCGGGCCGAGGGGTCGGCGATCCGGAAGTCCGCCGCGAGGGCGAGGACCGCGCCGGCGCCGGCCGCCACGCCGTGCACCGCGGCGATCACCGGGAACGGGCACTCGCGGATCGCCCGCACGACCTGTCCGGTCATCCGGTTGAAGTCGAGCAGCCGGGCGGTGTCCAGGGCGAGGGTGGCGCCGATGATCTCGTCCACGTCGCCGCCGGAGCAGAAGCCGCGGCCCTCGCCGGCCAGCACCAGGGCCCGTACCGCGCGCTCCCGGGACAGCTCGGCGAGCAGGTCGCGCAGGTCGGCGTAGGCGCCGAAGGTGAGGGCGTTGAGTTTCTCGGGGCGGGCGAGGGTGACGGTGGCGATCTGGTCGGCGATCCGCACCCGCAGATGCTCCCAGTCACCCGTGCGGGCGGCCGAGCCGGTGAAGGGACTCATGAGGTGCGGCCTCCTTGGGCGACGGTGCCGTACGGTGCGCTCCCCCATGAAGTTATCACCGGTTTGTGACCGTCGTCACGACTACGCGACACAAACGGGGTGAGCGACCGGCCCGGCGACGGCCGTGCGCCGCCGGGCCCGTACCATGCCTGGAGTCGGACAGCAGGACAGCCTGCTCCATGAAGGACTCGCCGTGCACGTATCCCCCGCCGAATCAGCCTCCTGGCGCATCGCGCTGCCGCACACCGCGGCGGCGGTGCCCGTGGCGCGCGCCCTGGTGCGCACGGCCCTCACCGAGGTCGAGCACGTGACCGACTGCGACACGGCCGAGCTGCTGACCGCCGAGCTGGTGGCCAACGCGGTGGAGCACACCGCCGGGCGCGGCCCGATCGAGCTGGTGGTGGAGTTGCGGCCGACCGGCTGCCAGGTCGAGGTCCACGACCCGGACCCGGCGCCGCCCGGCCGGCTGACCGCGCCGGTGATCGAGGAGCCCGACGTATGGCAGGAGGGCGGGCGCGGGCTGCTGCTGATCCGCGCCCTCAGCTCCTCCTGCGGTCACCGCCCCACCCCCTCGGGCAAGGCGGTGTGGTTCAGACTGCCTGTGGTTCCCGCTCAGCGGCGGTCGGCGTGACCTCGTCGGCCGGGGCGGCGGCCAGCGTGGAGTGCCGGCGGCCGTAGAGGCCGTAGACCGCGAGGCCCACCGCGAGGAACACCGCGAACTGGATCCAGGTGCGCCAGCCGGTCTCCCACATCAGGTACAGGCAGAAGCCGATGCCGAGCAGCGGGGCCACCGGGTACAGCGGGACCCGGAAGCTGCGGTCGAGGCCCGGTTCGCGGCGGCGCAGGGCCATCACCGCGATGTTGACGACGGCCATGATGGCGAGGGTGCCGATGGTGCACAGGTTCATCACGGCGTCGAGCGAGGCGAAGGCCGCCGGGAGCGCGAAGACGACGGCGACGATCAGCGTGCCGGCGACCGGGGTGGAGGTCTTCGGGCTGACCTTCTCGAAGACGCGCGGGATCAGGCCGTCCCGGGACATCGACATCAGGATGCGGGTCTGGCCGTACATCACGGCGAGGACCACGGAGGCGATGGCGACGACGGCGCCGAAGGCGATGACACCGCCGCCGACGGCGGAGCCGGTGACCTCGTTGACGACGTAGGAGAGGGCGGCGGGGCGGCCGGCGACCTGGTCGCCGCCGATGGCGCCGATCGCGGCGAGCGCCACCGCGCAGTACAGCAGGGTCACGATGCCCATGCAGACCAGGATCGCGACGGGTATGTGCCGGCGCGGGTTCTTCGCCTCCTCGCCGGCCGTGGTGATCGCGTCGAAGCCGATGTACGAGAAAAAGGCCGCGGTGGTGCCCGCGCCGATGCCGCCGAGGCCGGCCGGGGAGAACGGGGTGAGGTTGCCGTCCTTGAAGGCGCTGTAGCCGATGGCGCAGAAGGCGAGCAGGATCGCGAGCTTGACCGCGGCCATGGCGGCGGTCGCCCGGGCGCTCTCCCGCACCCCGCGCACCAGCAGCGCCGCGGCCATGGCGATGACGATCACGGCCGGCAGGTTGATCACGCCGCCGTCGCCGGGACCGGCGGACAGGGCGGTCGGGAGCTGGAGGCCGGTGATGCTGTGCAGCAGCTCGTTGACGTACTGGCTCCAGCCGACCGCGACGGCCGAGATGGAGACGCCGTACTCCAGCAGCAGGCACCAGCCGACGAGGAAGGCGGTGGACTCGCCGAGCCCGGCGTAGGCGAAGGAGTACGAGGAGCCGGAGACCGGGATCGCGCCGCCCAGCTCCGCGAAGGAGAAGGCGGTGAAGACGCAGGTGAGGGCCGCGAGGACGAACGACACGACGACGGCCGGGCCGGCCTGGGCGACCGAGTCGGACAGTCCGACGAAGATGCCGGTGCCGACGATGGCGCCGACGCCGAAGCAGATGAGCTGGAAGAGGCCCATGGTGCGCTTCAGGCCGTGTCCCTCGCGGTCGGCGCCGGATTCGGCGACGAGCAGACGCGGGGACTTGATGCGGGGAGCGGGCATGCCGGTGGTGCTCGATTCTGGTGGTGCGGGCGGCCGTGGTGGGGCCGCGGCGACGGCCACGGAAGGGGTGGTTCCGGGCCGCCGGTCAGGATAAGGCCTGGTGAGGCGGGTCAGGCAAGGGTTTCCCGGGCGAGTGTGGCCACCAGCACCGCCTTGATGGTGTGCAGCCGGTTCTCCGCCTCGTCGAAGACCACCGAGTGGGCGGACTCGAAGACCTCGTCCGTCACCTCCAGCGAGCTGAGACCGTGCGCGTCGAAGATCTGCTGTCCGACCGTGGTGCCGAGGTCGTGGAAGGCCGGCAGGCAGTGCAGGAACCGCACGTCCGGGTTGCCGGTGGCGCGCAGCACGTCCATGGTCACCGCGTACGGGGCGAGGGCCGCGATCCGCTCGGCCCACACCTCCTTGGGCTCGCCCATCGAGACCCAGACGTCGGTGGCGACGAAGTCGGCGCCCCGGACTCCTTCGGCGATGTCCTCGGTGAGGGTGATCCGGGCGCCGCTGGAACCGGCGAGCGCGCGGGCGCGGTCCAGGATTTCCTGGGCGGGCCAGTAGGACTTCGGGGCGACGATCCGTACGTCCAT
Organism: Streptomyces nogalater; assembly: GCF_039532885.1. Lineage (NCBI taxonomy): Bacteria > Bacillati > Actinomycetota > Actinomycetes > Kitasatosporales > Streptomycetaceae > Streptomyces > Streptomyces nogalater. Next base: position 602,671 of record NZ_BAAASM010000002.1, read on the forward strand.
GCCGAGCAGGGCGCCGGTGACCAGGTAGGAGTTGCCCATGTTGAAGCGGGCGTCGCCGAGGTAGGCGAAGGCGGTGCGGCGCAGCGGCTTGGCGCAGTGCTCCGTCATGGTGAGCACGTCGGCGAGCATCTGGGTGGGGTGCCAGTCGTCGGTGAGGCCGTTGTAGACGGGCACACCGGCGTACGCGGCCAGCTCCTCGACCTTGGCCTGGCTGTCGCCCCGGTACTCGATGGCGTCGTACATCCGGCCCAGTACCCGGGCGGTGTCCCGCACCGACTCCTTGTGCCCGATCTGCGACCCGGACGGTTCCAGGTAGGTGGTGTGGGCGCCCTGGTCGGCGGCGGCGACCTCGAACGCGCAGCGGGTGCGCGTCGAGGTCTTCTCGAAGATCAGCGCGATGTTCCGGCCGCGCAGGTACTGGGTCTCGGTCCCGGCCTTCTTGGCGGCCTTCAGCTCGGCGGCCAGCTCGACCAGGCCGCGGAACTCCGCCTCGGTGAAGTCCAGCTCCTTGAGGAAGTGGCGGCCGGCGAGGGCGGTCGGGACTGTCGCCATGGGGGCGCTCCAGGGGTATGACTACAGGGGACCATGAAAGTCTATACGACTCTTCACATTTCTATACAGGGTCGCGCTGGACGGGACAGCTCATGCACCGGGGGCCGCCCCGGCCCCGGCCCAGCTCGCTGCCCGGGATCTCGATCACCTCGATGCCCTGTTTGCGCAGGTGGGTGTTTGTGGTGGCGTTCCGCTCGTAGGCGACGACGACACCGGGTTCGACGGCGAGGACATTGCAGCCGTCGTCCCACTGCTCGCGCTCGGCGGCGTGCACGTCCTGGGTGGCGGTCAGCACCCGGATCTCGCCGAGGCCGAGCGCGGCGGCGATCGCCCGGTGCATGTGCTCCGGCGGATGGTCGGTGACCTTCAGCTCCCGTCCGCCGTCGCCCGGCTCGATGGTGTACGAGCGGAGCATGCCGAGGCCGGCGTACTGGGTGAAGGTGTCGCCGTCGACCATGGTCATCACCGTGTCCAGGTGCATGAAGGCGCGCCGCTTGGGCATGTCGAGCGCGACGATGGTGCGCGCGGAACCGGCCGCGAACAGCTTGTGCGCCAGCATCTCCACCGCCTGCGGGGTGGTGCGCTCGCTCATCCCGATCAGCACGGCGCCGTTGCCGATCACCAGGACGTCACCGCCCTCGATGGTGGAGGGGTAGTCCGCCTGCCCCCGGGACCAGACGTGGAACGTTTCGTCCCGGAACAGCGGGTGGTGCCGGTAGATCGCCTCGAAGTGCACGGTCTCGCGCTGCCGGGCGGGCCAGCGCATGGCGTTGATGGAGACGCCGTCGTAGATCCACGCCGAGGTGTCGCGGGTGAACAGGTGGTTGGGCAGCGGACGCAGCAGGAAGTCGTCCAGCTCCATGACGTGGAAGCGCACGGAGACCGGTTCCTCGTGGCCGTCCAGGTACTCCCGTTTGGTCATCCCGCCGACCAGGGCCTCGGCCAGCTCGCCCGGGGGCATCCGGTCGAAGGAGGCGCGCAGGTGAGCGGTGGCGAGGGGGCCGTACTCCTTCTCGTCGAAGACCCGGTCCAGGATCAGGGCGCGGGCCTCGGGGAGCGCCAGGGTCTCGGCGAGCAGGTCCCCGAAGAGATGGACCTCGACCCCGCGGTCACGCAGGACGTCGGCGAACCCGTCGTGCTCGGCGCGCGCCCGGCGCACCCACAGCACGTCGTCGAAGAGCAGGGCGTCCTTGTTGCTGGGGGTGAGCCTTTTGAGCTCTAGGTCGGGCCGGTGCAGGATGACGCGACGCAGGCGCCCGGCCTCGGAGTCGACATGGAATCCCATGCCTCCATCCTGACCGCCGGGGCCGCCCTTCATCCCCTGCTGGGCGGTTTCCGGTGGACGAAGCCCCGGATCACGGTGCGGCGACACCGGTCACCGTCCCCTGCGGGGCGGCAGGGCCACCGCACGTCCGGCCCGGCGGCCGGGACCAGCCGCTCGGCGGTGAGCAGGGCGAGCGCCCGGCGGCCCAAGACTCCCCCGTCAGTGCAAGGGCAGCCCCCGACACGAGCACGCTCCGCATCGACGTAGCGGTGAAGCCGGCCACATGCGGCCCGGCGCCGACCCCTCGGCGGCACGGGCGTCGGTGAAGCCGGCCGCGTACGGCCGCATGGCCGGGGCCGTGTCGAGGGGACGTCACCGCCGGGAGGGGGATGGTAGGCGTCGGCGCTCGCGGACCACGGCCTACTTGGTCTGCTATTAATGGGGCGGGTCGGTGACCTGCAAGTATCTCCCTTGGGGGCCGCTGACCTGGCCTTTGGCTGTTGGCCAGCGATGGCGTGCGACGGCCGCTGCCGGGTGTTCTGCGGACTGGCCCGCAACCGGCGAAGAGTCGCGCTAGCTGTTGCCGGCCATGACGTTGATGACGCCCCACGTCGATGTTGACCTTCGAGTTGGTTGAAGCTCAATGATGGCGAAGTGCCGAATTCTCAACTGATGCCAATCGGGGTCTTTGCCCAGCGCAGTGGTCTGACCTCCAGCGCGTTGCGGTTCTACGCCGACTCTGGGCTGCTGCCCCCTGCCGAAGTGGACCCGGTCTCGGGCTACCGTTACTACGGCGCTGACCAGGTGGCGCGGGCGTCCGTGCTACGTCAGCTCCGCGAGATCGCCATGCCCCTCGCTGCGGTCGAGGCGGTCCTCGACGCAGGGGCCGACGAGGCAGCGCGGCTGCTCGACGAGCATGTTGCCAAGATCGTCGATGATGCGACGACGGCACGGCAGAAGGCTGCTGTCATCAAGTCCACGCTCGGCGGCAGCGTGCCCGGTGTGCTGATTGCCATGCTGAAGGGTCCCGTGCTGGCGGATGCGGTGAAGCAGGTCCTGACCGCGACCGCGCACGAGCCGGGGTTGGCGGTGCTCGCCGGCTTGCACGTCGAGGCGAGTCATGAGGCGATCGCCCTGACGGCGACCGACAGGTATCGGCTCTCCACCCGGACCCTGGTGCCGGCGCGGCCAGCGGAGCAGACGTGGGTCGGCACGATCGACGGCGATGACCTGCGCGCCGCTGTCGCCACGGTCCGGCGCAGTGCGCTGGTCCGTATCGAAGCGGTGCCGCACGGGCTCTGGCTGCGCATGCCCGAGCGGGAGGACCAGCACTGCCGGTTGCTGCCCGAGGACTTCCCCGATCACCGGCTGATGCTCGCCTCCCTGGGCGAGATCAGCACCCGCGCGACAGTCTCGAAGGATGTTCTGCTGCGTGCTCTGGAAGAACACCCCGGCGAACGCGTCACGCTGAACGTCTCCGATCACGGAGTGAACATCCGGCCCTCGAACGACGAGGACCCCGGTGTTCAGCTCCCCGCCACCGTGACGGGCGAGGCCCTCCAGATCCGGTTCGAGATGACCACGCTCTATCCCGCCGTGAGCACAGCCATCGGTCCCGACGTGATGCTCGACCTGAGGGGACACGACGGGCCCGCCACGATCCGCTCCGCCGACCGCGGCGATCTCACCACCCTGGCCATGCCCGTCAAGTCCGACCACTCAGCCTGAGAACGACAACGAGGAACACGTCATGCCTACCGCACCCGCCAGCCCCGACCCGACCATGGAAGCCATCGGCCAGGCGGTTACCGAAGGCCGAACGGGCAACACTCTCTCCGCCCGCCGGAAGCTCCTGGATCTGTGGTCGGCGATCGGCGTCACAGGCGACCCGCTGCACCGTTGCTCACTCGCCCACTACCTGGCAGATCTCTACGAAGATCCTGCCCAGGCCCTCGCCTGGGACGTCCGGGCCCTGGACGCTGCCGACGCCGTGACCGAGCAGCGCGTCCAGGAGCACCACGCCAGCCTCCACATCGCCGGGTTCTACCCCTCACTCCACCTCAACCTGGCCGACAACTACCGCCGACTCGGCTCCTTCAATGCGGCCACCGAGCACATCAACGCGGCCAAAGAGCACGCCCCCGACCTCCCACAGGACGCATATGGTGCCCTCCTGCGCACCGCCCTCGACGAGGTGGCAGAGGCCATCTCCCGACGGGACACCACCAAGCGGCCCTCCGCACCTGGCCCCACTGCATGACGCACCGGAACGCGCCCCTCACCGTCGAGGGACGCCGTCGACTGGTCGAGCGTTGCCGGACGAGACCGATTGCGCATGTCGCAGCCGAGATGGGGGTGTCCCGGGCGTGCGCTTCGAAGTGGGTCAATCGATACCGGAGCCACGGCGAACTCGGATTGGAAGACCGCTCGTCCACGCCACACCACCAGCTGACCGCGACACCGCCCGAAGTCCTCGCACTCATAGAAGAGCTGCGCCGGACCCACAAGTGGTCCGCTGCCAGGACCGCTTTCGAGCTGGCCCAGGCCGGAACACCAACCAGCCGAAGGACCGTGAACAGGCACTTGCCTGAGATCGGCATCAACCGGCGCCGGTTCATCGACCCCAATGGCGAGTCCAAGCGCCAGCCGCGGAAGATTCATGCCCGACGGCCCGGCCACATGATCCACGTCGATGTGAGGAAGGTGGGCCGCATCCCTGACGGCGGAGGCTGGCGCGCACACGGACGCGGCAGTGACCAGGCCAAAGCCGTCAACCGGAGAAAGAAGACTGAGCGCGGTGGCTACGTCTATCTACACTCGGCCATAGACGGATGCAGCCGTCTCGCCTATCCCGAAGCACTGCCTGACGAGAAGGCCATCACCGCGATCGCCTTCCTCCATCGTGCCCGCGCCTGGCTGGCCGCCCACGGGATCACCCGCATCGAACGGATCGTGACAGACAACGGCGCCTGCTATCGAGCCGAAAGCTTCACCCGGGCCCTCCTCGGTGCCAGGCACCAGCCCATCGCGCCCTACACCCCAGGCCACAACGGCAAAGTAGAGCGATACAACCGCATCCTGGCCGAAGAGTTCCTCTATGCCCGGACGTGGACGTCGAAAGCCCAACGCACCCACCTCCTGGGCCGCTGGATTGTCCACTACAACTACCACCGACCGCACACCGTGCTCGGAAACCAACCACCCGCAGCGCGACTACCGGGGCTCGAGACAGGATGCAGCCACCTCCTCGGCTCCCGTGTCCAGCGCGGCCAGGCGTTGGATACGCCGATCGCCACAACGATGCGCTCATTCTGCATCAGGTCCAGTGCGCCGCTGAATCTAAGTAGGGAGGTAACTTGCTGAGACAGTGCGTCTTGATCAAGGATGGACCCCATAATGTCCCGGGGAAGCGTCGCTCGCAGGGAGCCTTGGCCCGACTTGTGCAAGCGAACCTCCACCAGTTCACCAGGCTGAGGAGCATCAAAGCGAGGTTGGGCAACGGTGATGCCGACGATTGCGTGCTCTCGAGAACTCGACGACGTCAGGACGGCGCGCCAAGGGGGCAAAGGACAACGGTGACCGGCCTGACTCCACTTCTTCGACCTTGGCTACGACTCGAAGGCGACTCCCAACTTCCGATAGACCCAGCGCGGCTTGCCCGCTGTCCTGGCCGCAACCCACTCATCATGTGTTGCTGATTGCCCCTGTCTCGGGGAAGACATGACCGCAGGACGGCCCGAGCAGGAAGATGCAAACGTCCGCAGAGTCAAGGGCGTCTAGACACGCCTGCCTGCTGGGTGTGGTCTGTGCGGAGAAGTCCTCGAACAAGACTGGAGTGTGTCCAACCGCGCGAATGAGGCCACGCAGCGCGGCGCGCTCCCCCTCCAGTCCCTGCGGACGCTACTGATGAAGATTCTCACGCTACGATCTCCATTACTGAATGGTTCGCCGAAGCGAACCGGACAGCCAATGAGTGCCTCTTCATGGCTGACCTCTCGGACGAGGCGATACACGCCTACTGGAAGGAGCACCGGGAGCAGTTACGACAGTGTGAGACTCAACGCTCGACACTGAGCAGCCTTCTTCTCGTTATCACCGCTGCCTTGAGTGCTCTGATTGTCCAGCAGAAGTTCTCGACGTACGTCATGCCTCTGTGTCTTTTCGTGGCGTTCACTGGAGGATACGGGGCGGTGACAGTCTCTAAGTACTTCGAACGGGCGTCCTATCACCTTTCTCAGACGCGCGCCCTAACCAAGGATTTGGTGGAACTTGGTGTGCTGGGCTCCGATGGGTGATTCTTCACCTCGCCATCGCCCTGTACGGAATTTACCTGTTCAGCATATGTGTGGCCGTGGCGTGATGTCCGGTATCCGTGCGTTTTACTGACGGGGCTTCGGCGACCGTTTCAGTTCATCGAATGTAATCCGCTATCCCCAGCCGTCGAGGGAGACTTCCGGACCACCCATGAGGTAGCGGTAGAGGGCACTCGCGGTTGTGTTCACGAACTCCGCAGGGATGGCGTCGGCATCGACCCAGCGAACCTGGGCGTGCTTGCGCGGCTCGCGGTTTTCGGGTTCGCCGGTCCACTCGTGGGCGGCGAAGACAACGGTGAGGAAGCCGTTGGGGGCCTCGACGCCCCTGGCGCCGTGGATGATGTGAGCGACCTTGAGGGACTGGGGCTTCACGGTGAGACCCGTCTCCTCGTAGAGCTCGCGGACCGCGGTTTCGGTGATGGGCTCTCCCGGCTCGCTCTTGCCGACGGGAAGGTCCCACATTCCCTGGGCGAACTTCGCGTTCTCGCTGCGCTGGAGGAGGATGACACGGTTGGTGGCCTTGTCGTGGACGATGACGGCCGCGACCAGCAGGGTCATCGATTCGAGCGCCGGCTTGAGGGCCTTGGGCTGGTCGTCGGTCTGCTGAGCCACGGTGTTCCCTTCGTCGGGCGGGTTGTTGGGCATGTTAGGCGAGGGCCTCGCGGGCGCGGCGGGCGAGATCAGCGGCACCGGGCACTTTGCGCCTCTGGTAGACCGCGAGAGTGGAGCGGATCGAGGTGATCGCCTTGCGGGTGCGGTCGGAGGTCATGCCCTCCATGAGGACTAGGCCGTTTCTTTCAGATCATCGGATCGTTGGTCTGGGTGTGTCGTTGACTGACGCCCAGTG
>NZ_BAAASM010000003.1:0-60725 GCF_039532885.1 Streptomyces nogalater
GTGCTTTCCAGGTTCCCGCTCTCGCGTTTCCCTTTCCGGCGGTTCCGACTTTATCAGAAGTTCTGAGCCGGTTTTCCCACCCGCTCCGGGCGACCATGTCCGGCACGTGAAGTGCTGGGGTTCCCGGGTGGGCGGAGCCGTAAACGTACTGGAGCGGGGCGCCCCGATGCAAATCGAGGCGCCCCGCTCCAGGTCAGGTACCGACGGGCCGTCAGACCTCCACGACCACCGGGAGGATCATGGGCCTGCGGCGGTAGGTGTCCGAGACCCACTTGCCCAGGGTCCGGCGGATCAGCTGCTGGAGCTGGTGGGGCTCCACCACACCGTCCTGGGCCGACCGCTCCAGGACATCCGTGATCTTCGGGAGGACATCGGCGAACGCCGAGTCCTCGATGCCGGAGCCGCGGGCCTGGATGTGCGGGCCCCCGGTGATCTTTCCGGTGGAGGCGTCCATGACGACGAAGACCGAGATGATGCCCTCGTCCCCGAGGATCTTGCGGTCCTTCAGCGCCGGCTCGCCGACATCGCCGACCGACAGGCCGTCGACGTAGACGTAACCGGCCTGGACCTTGCCGGAGATCTTGGCCTTGCCCTCGACCAGGTCGACCGCCACGCCGTCCTCGGCGATGACGATCCGGTCGTGCGGGACGCCGGTCAGGGCGCCCAGCTCGGCGTTGGCCCGCAGGTGGCGCCATTCGCCGTGGACCGGCATCAGGTTTCTGGGGCGGCAGATGTTGTAGAAGTACAGCAGCTCGCCCGCGGACGCGTGGCCGGAGACGTGCACCTTGGCGTTGCCCTTGTGGACGACGTTGGCTCCCCAGCGGGTCAGGCCGTTGATCACGCGGTAGACCGCGTTCTCGTTGCCCGGGATCAGCGAGGAGGCCAGGATGACCGTGTCACCGTCCACGATGCGGATCTGGTGGTCGCGGTTGGCCATGCGGGACAGCGCCGCCATCGGCTCGCCCTGGGAGCCCGTGCAGACCAGGACCACCTCTTCGTCGGGCAGGTCGTCCAGCGCCCGGACGTCGACCACCAGGCCCGCCGGGACCTTCAGATAGCCGAGGTCGCGGGCGATGCCCATGTTGCGGACCATGGAGCGGCCGACGAAGGCGACCCGGCGGCCGTACTCGTGCGCCGCGTCCAGAATCTGCTGGATGCGGTGGACGTGGCTGGCGAAGCTCGCCACGATGATCCGCTTGCGGGCGCCGGCGAAGACCTGCCGCAGGACGTTGGAGATGTCCCGCTCGTGCGGGGTGAAACCCGGGACCTCCGCGTTCGTGGAGTCGCTGAGGAGGAGGTCGATGCCCTCTTCGCTCAGCCGCGCGAAGGCGTGCAGGTCGGTGAGGCGGTTGTCCAGCGGGAGCTGGTCCATCTTGAAGTCGCCGGTGTGCACCACCATGCCGGCGGGGGTGCGGATGGCGACGGCCAGGGCGTCCGGGATGGAGTGGTTGACGGCGACGAACTCGCAGTCGAAGGGGCCGACGCGCTCGCGGTCCCCCTCCGCCACCTCCAGGGTGTACGGACGGATCCGGTGCTCCTGGAGCTTGGCCTCGATGAGGGCGAGCGTGAGCTTGGAGCCGATCAGCGGGATGTCCGGCTTCTCGCGGAGCAGGAAGGGGACACCGCCGATGTGGTCCTCGTGACCGTGGGTGAGGACGATGCCCTCGATGTCGTCGAGGCGGTCCCGGATGGACGAGAAGTCCGGCAGGATCAGGTCGATACCGGGCTGCTCCTCCTCGGGGAAGAGCACCCCGCAGTCGACGATCAGCAGGCGGCCGCCGTACTCGAAAACGGTCATGTTCCGGCCGATTTCGCCGAGGCCGCCGAGCGGGGTGACCCGCAGGCCGCCTTCGGGGAGCGGCGGGGGCGGGCCGAGTTCAGGATGCGGATGACTCAAAAGACTCTCCTCAACCACGCGCGCCACGTACCGGTCGGGCACGTGGCGCGCATGACGTTCGTGCAGAAGCAGTTGTTGTGTGGGGTGCGGGCACCGGCGGCCCGCGTCTGCGGTTGTCGATTCAGTTGTGAAGCCCGTGCTGTGGTGCCAAGTCTTTAATCAGAGCTGTACCCCGCCGGCAGCAAGATCGATCTTGAGCTGGGCGATCTCCTCGGCGCCGCACTCGACCATGGGCGAGCGCAGCGGTCCGGCGGGCAGGCCCTGGAGCGCGAGGGCGGCCTTGGTCGTCATGACGCCCTGGGTGCGGAACATGCCGGTGTAGACCGGGAGCAGCTTCTGGTGGATCTCGGTGGCCTTGACGACGTCACCGGAGACGAACGCGTCCACCAGGGCGCGCAGGTCGGGGGTGACCAGGTGGCCGACGACCGAGACGAAGCCGACCGCGCCGACCGAGAGCAGCGGGAGGTTCAGCATGTCGTCGCCGGAGTACCAGGCGAGGCCGGAGCGCGCGATGGCCCAGCTCGCGCGGCCGAGGTCGCCCTTGGCGTCCTTGTTGGCGACGATCCGGGGGTGCTCCGCGAGCCGGACCAGGGTCTCGGTGTTGATCGGGACACCGCTGCGGCCGGGGATGTCGTAGAGCATGACCGGCAGGCCGGTGGCGTCGGCGACGGTGGTGAAGTGCCGGTACAGGCCCTCCTGCGGGGGCTTGTTGTAGTACGGCGTGACGACCAGCAGTCCGTGGGCGCCGATGCGTTCGGCCTCGCGGGCCAGCTCGACGCTGTGGCGGGTGTCGTTGGTTCCGACGCCGGCGACGACGTGGGCGCGGTCGCCGACGGCCTCCAGGACGGCTCGTACCAGGTCCGATTTCTCCGCGTCGCTGGTGGTGGGGGACTCGCCGGTGGTGCCGTTGACGATCAGGCCGTCGTTGCCTGCGTCCACCAGGTGGGCGGCGAGCCGCTGCGCGCCGTCGAGGTCGAGTGCGCCGTCCGCCGTGAAGGGCGTGACCATGGCGGTGAGGACCCGCCCGAAGGGGGTCTGCGGAGTCGAGGTCGGAGCCATGGGTAACACGCTACTCGGTGCGCGATGCGGGGTCTGCTCTCGGGGTGACGGAAAAGTCAGGACAAAAATGGAGCCCGGCACTGCCTGCTCGGGGGTTCAAGCAGTGCCGGGTCCGTTTGATCAGGCTAGATGAACTTCTCCAAATGCCGCAATACGGACACTTCGCCAGGCTGATCCGTACGCCCGTTCCCGGTGCGGGAACAAGGCTTCGTTACGGGGCCACACGCCCGTTCGCATTGAAGGCGGCGTACGTCAACGGCATGAGCTTCGCCCACTCCGCCTCCATCTTCTCGCCGACCATCTCGATCTCCCGCTGCGGGAAGGAGGGCACCTTGGCCAGCTCGTGCTGGGTGCGCAGGCCGAGGAAGTGCATCAGGGAGCGCGCGTTGCAGGTGGCGTACATCGAGGAGTACAGGCCGACGGGGAGCACCGAGCGGGCGACCTCGCGGGCGATGCCCTGGGCGAGCATCTCCTGGTAGGTGGCGTAGGCCTGGCGGTACGACTCCTCCATGGCGCGTCCGGCCAGGGCGTGCTGCTCCTCGGTCCCCTCGACGAAGACGTACTTGCCGGGCCGGCCCTCCTGGACCAGCTTGCGGCCGGCGTCGGGGACGTAGAAGACCGGCTGGAGCTCGCGGTAGCGGCCGGACTCCTCGTTGTACGACCAGCCGACGCGGTGCCGCATGAACTCGCGGAAGACGAAGATCGGGGCGCTGATGAAGAACGTCATCGAGTTGTGCTCGAACGGGCTGCCGTGCCGGTCGCGCATCAGGTAGTTGATCAGGCCCTTGGAGCGCTCGGGGTCCTTGTTCAGCTCGTCCAGGGACTGCTCCCCGATGGTCGACACACGGGCAGCGAAGAGCACGTCGGAGTCCGCCGCGCTGTGCTTGACCAGTTCGACGGTGACATCACTGCGCAGGTCGATCTTCAGTTCATCCGGGGTGCGGGTCACGGTTGGACGGGTCCTTCCCACTGCTGCTTGAGGTTCGCGCCCACTGTACGGGGGGACTCGGCCGCGGACGAAAGTGACCTTGCCCGCGATTTTTTCCGGACATGAGGCACCTTTTGCGGCACCCGAACGTCTTTACCGGTGAAGCGTGCCCATTCGATCTCCGACCCCGAAAGGAGCGGCAGCCGTAATGTTCCGACGGCGCGAGCCCGTACCCTTCGCCTTCCTGGCCGAGGCGGACAGGTTCCGCAGCAATGTGACTCCCCCGCCCCGGCAGCGGGCGTCCTTCGGCGAGCTGGCCGGGCGCTGGCTGCTGGGCCTCACCCTGGTCGCCGGGCTCGTGGGGGCCCTGATAGCCGGCACGCCGGCGCTCTCCACGCCGGCCGACGCACCGGCCCAGCAGTCCCAGGCGTCCCAGGGGCGCTGAGCGCGGGCGCTGACCCTTCCGGACGCGCACGGCTGGTGGGCGCACACCCGGCCGGATAGCCTCACCGGGCACAGCCCCCGCGAGGACCGAGTGAGGACCAGCCGTGCCCCTGCCCTTTCTGACGGCCGACCGCCCCTTCGAGACGGCAGCCGAGAGCGCCCTGCCCCATGACGACCCGGACCGCTGGCGGCGCCCCTACCGGCCCGGGCCCTGGCGGGTGGGGGTTGCCGCGCTGTGGCTGTTGCTCGCCTCGTTCACGCTGTTCGGCGCGGTGCTCACCGCGCTGACCGGCTCGGTGCCCAGCGCGGCGACGGTGCTCGTCGCGGGGCTGCTGATCATCGCGGGCGCGCTGCGGCTGCTGCGCATGGGGGTGTGGGTGAGCCGGCGCGGGCTGCGCCGGACCGGCTTCCTGCGGACGCGGACGCTGCCGTGGGAGCGGGTGGTGTCGGTGCGGACCGTGCAGCGGCCGGTGCGCTGGCTGGGGCTGCCGCGGGCGGTGCAGGGGCAGGCGCTGGCCCTCGTACGCACGGATCTGCCGCCCGACGACACCCCGCCGCTGCTGACCACGCACACCCTGGACTTCCTGGGCCGGCCGATGGCCTTCGACCGGGCGGCGGACGCGGTGGAGGCGTGGGCGGCGGAGTGCGGGCGCGGCTGACCGCCCCGGAGGCTCACCGGAGCGCGGAGCCGTACCGGCAGGCGCTCCGCGTCGGAGTGCGCTCCGGCGCGTTGGGCGCGACCGCGACCGGCCGGACGCATCCGCACGCGCGTGGGGCCCGGGGCGGGGCGGCGCCGGCGCGCGGGTGCGGCCGGGTGCCGTAGGCCTGCTGTCAGGGTGCGGTAGGCCTGCTGTCAGGCCCGTACGGGCTTTCCGTCGTGCAGGGCGATGGCCCTTTGCATCGCCTTGCGGGCCCGCGGGGTGTCGCGGGCGTCGTGGTAGGCGACGGCGAGGCGGAACCAGCAGCGCCAGTCGCCGGGGGACGCCTCCGTCTCGGCCTTGCGCCTGGCGAAGACCTCGTCGGCCGAGTCACGGTCGATCCGGCCGCTGGGCAGGCGTTTCAGCTCGTCCACCGGCAGGCCGCCCTCGGCCTCCAGTTCGGCGGCCAGCTGGTTGGCCTTGCGGACGAACTGGGTGTTCTTCCACAGGAACCACAGGCCGATGACCGGCAGGATCAGCACCGCCACGCCGAAGGTGACGGTGAGGAGCGTGCCGGACTGGAGGAGCATCACGCCACGGCTGCCGACCAGGACGAAGTAGAAGACCAGGACGGCGGCCGTGACGAGGTAGGTGATCTTCGCGCGCATGAGGTGTGTGGGGTGTCCGGGCTCAGCTCAGGTCCAGGAAGTGTTCCAGGCCGAAGGTGAGGCCCGGAGTGGTCACCACGCGGCGGGCGCCGAGCAGGATGCCCGGCATGAAGCTGCTGTGGTGCAGGGAGTCGTGCCGGACGGTCAGGGTCTCCCCCTCGCCGCCGAGCAGCACCTCCTGGTGGGCGAGCAGGCCGCGCAGCCGGACGGCGTGCACCGGGATGCCGTCGACGCTGGCGCCCCGGGCGCCGTCGAGGGCCGTGGTGGTGGCGTCCGGCGCCGGTGCCGTGCCGGCCGCCCGGCGGGCCTCGGCGATGAGCTGGGCGGTGCGCGTGGCGGTGCCGGAGGGGGCGTCCACCTTGTTGGGGTGGTGGAGTTCGACGACCTCCACCGACTCGAAGTACGGCGCGGCGAGCTGCGCGAACCTCATCGTCAGCACGGCCCCGATGGAGAAGTTCGGCGCGATGAGCACGCCGGTCTCCGGGGACCGGCCGAGCCAGCCCTTCAGCTGCGCGAGGCGCTCGTCGGTCCAGCCGGTCGTCCCGACGACCGCGTGGATGCCGTGGCGCACGCAGAAGTCGAGGTTGCCCATGACCGACGCCGGGGTGGTCAGCTCGACCGCGACCTGGGCGCCGGTCTCGGCCAGGGTCTCCAGCTTGTCGCCCCGGCCGAGGGCGGCGACCAGTTCCATGTCCTCGGCGGCCTCGACCGCCTTGACCGCCTCGGATCCGATCCGGCCCTTGGCACCGAGGACCGCCACGCGCAGCTTGCTCATGTTCCTGCTTCCTAACCGGTGGTGTTTCAGGCGACCGCGTCGTGCAGCCGGGCGGCCTGCTTGTCCTTGAGCGGGCCGATGACCGACAGCGACGGACGCTGCCCCAGGATGTCGCGGGCGACCGAACGGACCTCGTCCGGGGTGACCGCGGCGATCTTCGCCAGCATGTCGTCCACGGACATCTGCTCGCCCCAGCACAGCTCGCTCTTGCCGATACGGTTCATCAGCGCGCCGGTGTCCTCCAGGCCGAGGACGGTGGAGCCCCTCAGCTGGCCGATGGCGCGGGCGATCTCGTCGTCCGAGAGGCCGTTCCGCGCGACGTGGTCGAGTTCGTCGCGGCAGATGCGCAGCACGTCGTGGACCTGGCTGGGCCGGCAGCCGGCGTAGACGCCGAACAGACCGCAGTCGGCGAAGCCGGAGGTGTACGAGTACACGCTGTAGGCGAGGCCGCGCTTCTCCCGGACCTCCTGGAAGAGGCGGGAGGACATGCCGCCGCCGAGGGCGGTGTTGAGCACGCCCATGGCCCAGCGGCGGTCGTCGGAGCGGGCGAGGCCGGGCATGCCGAGGACGACGTGTGCCTGCTCGGTCTTGCGGCCGAGCAGTTCGACCTTTCCGGAGGCGCGGATCGTACGACGGCCGTCGCGCGGGGCGATGGGCCTGGCCGCCGGGTCCTTCAGGGCGCCGGCCTTCTCGAAGGCCGCGCGGACCTGGCGGACGACCTTGGCGTGGTCGACGTTGCCGGCGCAGGCGACCACGAGGTGGGTCGGGTCGTAGTGCTTCTTGTAGAAGCGGCGGATGCGGTCGGCGGTGAGGGCGTTGACCGTGTCGACCGTGCCGAGGACCGGGCGGCCGAGGGCGTTGTCGCCGAACATGGTGTGCGCGAACAGGTCGTGCACGCAGTCGCCGGGGTCGTCCTCGGTCATGGCGATCTCTTCGAGGATCGCGCCGCGTTCGACGTCGACGTCCTCTTCGAGGATCAGCGAGCCGGTCAGCATGTCGCAGACCACGTCGATGGCCAGCGGCAGGTCGGTGTCGAGCACGCGTGCGTAGTAGCACGTGTACTCCTTGGCCGTGAACGCGTTCATCTCGCCGCCGACCGCGTCGAGCGCGGCGGAGATGTCGAGAGCGCTGCGGCGGGCCGTGCCCTTGAAGAGCAGGTGCTCCAGGTAGTGCGTGGCGCCGTTCAGGGCCCGGGTCTCGTCGCGGGAGCCGACGTGGGCCCAGATGCCGAAGGTCGCGGAGCGGACCGAGGGCAGCGTCTCGGTGACGATGCGCAGGCCGCCCGGGAGGGTGGTCTTGCGGACCGTGCCGATGCCGCCTGTGCCCTGGATGAGGGTTTGGGTACGGGCGACGGCCCGCGCCTCCGAAGAGGGGCGGCCCGTCGCCTTGGAGCTACGGGACGTCACTGCTCGGCGTCGTCCTTCGACTCGTCAGAGCCTTCCTCGCCCTCGACCACGGGGATCAGGGAGAGCTTGCCGCGGGAGTCGATCTCGGCGATCTCGACCTGGACCTTCTGGCCCACGCCGAGGACGTCCTCGACGTTCTCCACGCGCTTGCCGCCGGCGAGCTTGCGGATCTGCGAGATGTGCAGCAGACCGTCCTTGCCGGGCAGCAGGGAGACGAACGCACCGAAGGTGGTCGTCTTGACGACCGTGCCCAGGTACCGCTCGCCGACCTCGGGCATCGTCGGGTTGGCGATGCCGTTGATCGTGGCGCGGGCGGCCTCCGCCGAGGGACCGTCGGCGGCACCGATGTAGATCGTGCCGTCGTCCTCGATGGTGATCTCGGCGCCCGTGTCCTCCTGGATCTGGTTGATCATCTTGCCCTTGGGGCCGATGACCTCACCGATCTTGTCCACCGGGATCTTCACGGTGATGATCCGCGGAGCGTTCGGGGACATCTCGTCGGGCCGGTCGATGGCCTCCATCATCACGTCGAGGATGTGGAGACGCGCGTCGCGGGCCTGCTTGAGGGCAGCGCCCAGGACGGAGGCCGGGATGCCGTCCAGCTTGGTGTCGAGCTGGAGGGCGGTCACGAACTCCTTGGTGCCGGCGACCTTGAAGTCCATGTCGCCGAAGGCGTCCTCCGCACCGAGGATGTCGGTGAGGGTGACGTAGTGCGTCTCGCCGTCGATCTCCTGGGAGATCAGGCCCATGGCGATACCGGCGACGGGGGCCTTCAGCGGCACACCGGCGTTCAGCAGCGACATGGTGGAGGCGCAGACCGAGCCCATGGACGTCGAGCCGTTCGAGCTGAGCGCCTCGGACACCTGGCGGATCGCGTAGGGGAACTCCTCGCGCGCCGGCAGGACCGGCACCAGGGCGCGCTCGGCGAGGGCGCCGTGGCCGATCTCGCGGCGCTTCGGGGAGCCGACGCGGCCGGTCTCGCCGGTGGAGTACGGCGGGAAGTTGTAGTTGTGCATGTAGCGCTTGCGGGTCACCGGGGAGAGGGTGTCCAGCTGCTGCTCCATGCGGAGCATGTTCAGGGTGGTGACGCCCAGGATCTGGGTCTCGCCACGCTCGAACACCGCGGAGCCGTGGACCCGCGGGATGGCCTCGACCTCGGCGGCCAGGGTGCGGATGTCCGTCAGCCCACGGCCGTCGATGCGCTTCTTCTCCTTGATCACGCGCTCGCGGACCAGCTGCTTGGTGAGCGAGCGGTACGCGGCGGAGATCTCCTTCTCGCGGCCCTCGAACTCCGGCAGGAGCTTCTCGGCGGCCAGCGCCTTGACGCGGTCCAGCTCGGCCTCGCGCTCCTGCTTGCCGGCGATGGTGAGCGCCTGGGCCAGCTCGGGGCGGACGGCCGCGGACAGGGCCTCGAACACGTCGTCCTGGTAGTCCAGGAAGATCGGGAACTCGGCGGTCGGCTTGGCGGCCTTGGCGGCGAGGTCGGCCTGGGCGCGGCACAGCACCTTGATGAAGGGCTTGGCGGCCTCCAGACCGGCGGCGACGACCTCCTCGGTCGGCGCCTCGGCGCCGCCCTCGACCAGCTTGATCGTCTTCTCGGTGGCCTCGGCCTCGACCATCATGATCGCGACGTCGCCGTCCTCCAGGACACGGCCGGCGACGACCATGTCGAAGACGGCGTCCTCCAGCTCGGTGTGGGTCGGGAAGGCGACCCACTGGCCGCTGATCAGCGCGACGCGGACGCCGCCGATCGGGCCGGAGAAGGGCAGGCCGGCCAGCTGCGTGGACGCGGACGCGGCGTTGATCGCCACGACGTCGTACAGGTGGTCGGGGTTGAGGGCCATGATCGTGGCGACGACCTGGATCTCGTTGCGCAGGCCCTTCTTGAAGGACGGGCGCAGCGGACGGTCGATGAGGCGGCAGGTGAGGATGGCGTCCTCGGACGGCCGGCCCTCACGGCGGAAGAAGCTGCCGGGGATCTTGCCGGCGGCGTACATCCGCTCCTCGACGTCCACCGTCAGGGGGAAGAAGTCGAGCTGGTCCTTGGGGTTCTTCGAAGCGGTGGTGGCCGACAGCACCATGGTGTCGTCGTCCAGGTACGCCACGGCGGAGCCGGCGGCCTGCTTGGCCAGGCGGCCCGTCTCGAAGCGGATGGTGCGGGTGCCGAAGGGGCCGTTGTCGATAACGGCTTCGGCGTAGTGGGTCTCGTTCTCCACTAGCGTTTTCTCCTCGTCTTCGTCCTGTGCCTGCCCGTGTGGCAGGGGGACGGCGTGTGGAGAGGCGCTCCGTGCGGTGCGGGCCGGTCTTCGATCGAAGCACCCGGGGCTTCTTCCCCGGGGGCCACTACCGAGGACCGGCGGCGACTGGGTGCGCTTCTCCTCGTTCTGTCTTCTACGCGGTGCGTTGTGCTACCACACTACAAAGCGTGAGTGACACTCCGCACGTTTCCACTTGTACGACAGTGGTCACCGTGTGCGTGGCTCAGCCCCGCATACGGCAAAGGGAGCGGTCCCCGAGTCGTCGGGAACCGCTCCCCTCGTGGCGTCTTACTTGGCGCCCGCCGCACCGCGGCGGATGCCGAGGCGGTCGACCAGCGCACGGAAGCGCTGGATGTCCTTCTTCGCCAGGTACTGCAGCAGCCGGCGGCGCTGACCGACCAGGATCAGCAGGCCACGGCGGGAGTGGTGGTCGTGCTTGTGGGTCTTGAGGTGCTCCGTCAGGTCGGAGATCCGACGGGAGAGCAGAGCGACCTGGACCTCGGGGGAGCCGGTGTCACCCTCCTTGGTACCGAACTCGGCGATGATCTGCTTCTTCGTAGCGGCGTCGAGCGACACGCGTACTCCTCATGGTGTGTGAGTGGCCACCGAGTGCCCCCGGTCTGCGTCTCGGGGGAGCTTCCGTTACTCGGGAGGCGGGGATCCGCTGGGCGCGGCCTCCAGAACAGCGCATGGTTCCGGGGGTGCGTACACAAACGGCCGTCACTCAGGGTACCAGGCGATGACGGGCACCTTGCGCCCGGTCGGCGAACGCCCCCGGCGCGGTGGCGTGCGCCACTAGGGTGAGCCCCGGGATCGTACCTACCTCGGGAAGGGGTCGCCGCAGATGGCGGAAACGGAAGCGGAGATGAAGGCGCGCAAGGAGCGCGAGCGGGACGAGCTGTACGCGCTCGACATCTCGGGCGTGGAGTGGCACTGCGCGCCGGGTACGGAGGAGCACGAGGAGCGGGTGGAGATCGCGTACCTGCCCGGTGGCGCGGTGGCGATGCGGTCCTCCCTCGACCCGGACACCGTGCTGCGCTACACGGAGGCGGAGTGGACCGCGTTCGTGCTCGGGGCGCGCGACGGGGAGTTCGATCTGAAGCCGATGGCGCACAACGGGGGCCTGGACGTGCAGTGAGCGGCACGGTGTGAAAGCGGCATGGTGGGAAAGCCGCACCGTGTGGAAAAGGGGGCGGCACGCGCGCGTGCCGCCCCCTTTTCGCGTTCTGGTCCGGTCGGCCGATCCGGTCAGCTGGTCAGCTGGTCATGGCGCGTGCCTTGGCGTACACGTCGAAGACGGCCAGGGCGAGCGGGATCAGGGTGAGCAGGACGAAGCCCTCGCTGATCTCCAGGAAGCGGCCCCAGAAGGGGGTCGGGCCGCCGCGCGGCAGGATCAGGCCGAGCGCCGTCACCAGGGCCGTGGCCAGGGCGATGGCCGCGATCAGCCAGATGGTGCGGATGTCGAGGTCGGTGCGGTCGCCGGCCAGCGCGGCGCGCATGACGTGCTCCGGCGGGTTGAGGGCGAGGCCGAGGCCGAGCAGGACCAGGCAGGTGAGGCCGGCGGCGAGCACGGGGGCGACCTGGGCGGTGTAGCGGAACAGGCCGGCGCGCATGAGCATGGCGATGCCGGTGGCGAGGGCGAGCAGCTGGGCCCAGACGTCGTCGGAGAAGCCGAGTACGGCCGCGGCGCCGACGGCGAGCAGCGCGCAGCCGCCGACCATGCCGACGAGGAGTTCGTGGCCGCGCCGCGCCTGTGCCTCGATGCGCTCGGTGTCCACCGGTTCCTGGGCTGCGGGCTCGTTGCCGTAGGCGGGGCGGGGGGCGCCGCCGCTGCTGGGGTTCTCGAAGCCGATGGGCAGCCGGGCGAACCGCATGGACATGCCGGGCAGGAACGCGAGGGCGCAGACGGCGACCGGGGCGCACAGGGCGGCGGTCTCCTGGGGGGCCCAGTCGGTGAGGGTCGCGATGAAGACGGCGACGAGGGCGACCGCGGAGGCGAACACGAAGGCGACGAAGGGGCCGTCGCCGTGGGGTGAGCACAGCGCGAGGATCAGGGCGGCGACGAGGACGGCCGCGCACGCCAGCAGGAACTGGAGCCGGCCGATCCCCTCGCCGGCGCTCAGCGGCAGCAGTCCGCTGCCGGCGACGCCGATGTTGGGCAGCGCGCCGAGGCCGAGGGCGACGGCGGAGCCGCGGTCGTCGTAGACGCGGGCGCGGACGGCGGAGAGCACGACGAGGAGGACGCCGGTGACGGCGGCGAGGATGCCGGCCAGGCCGTGCATGTCGTGGCGCGGGTCGGCGGTCCAGGCGACGAACGCGAGCAGCGCGGGCAGGACACCGCCGCCGACGAGGCCGGCGGCCCGGGTCAGGTCGCCGCTCCACAGCTTGTGCTGCTTGGTGACGGAGGAGGCCACCGCCTCGGCGACGTCGTCGAAGACGGCCGGCGGCAGGGACTCGGCGAACGGGCGCAGGGTGAGCAGTTCGCCGTCGAGGATGCGCTGGGCGGCGAAGGACCGGGCGCTGTCCAGCACGGTGCCGTCGGTGCGGACGAGGTGGTAGCCGACCGGGGCGCCGGCCGCGGGGCTCTGCCGGGACAGCCGGAGGATCTCCGGGTAGAGGTCGGCGACCGGGACGTCGTCGGGCAGGGCCACGTCGATACGGCTGTCCGGCGCGACGATGGTGACCCGGCAGAAGCCGAGTCCGGTGCCGGACCCGGAAGGGGCTCCCGTCCCGGGTCCGCCGGTGGCGGCGGCCGTCATGCTCACCTGCTGCTCCCCCTCAGTGGTGGTGGTGCGTCTGTGTGGTGCTCGGTGCTGGTGCTGTGTGGTGCTGGTGGTGCGGTGTCGTGCTCGGTGGTGGTGGTGCGGCCGTGTCGTGAAGGTCCCGTGCCGGTTTGCCCGGTGCGCGGCGACCCGGGTGCCGCAGGCCGGGATTCCGGGGCCGTTCCGCCTCTTCCTTGAGGAGCTCGCCCCGGTATGTCCGGCCTGTTCGGCGTGTGCTCACGCGAACATCCGGCACCCTACCGCCCACCCGCCCGGCGTGAACTCAGTAGGATCACGCGGCGGCCTGCGCTCGCCGGACACGGGGCGGCGGGCGGAAAGCCTGGGTCGGGCAAGGGAATTGGTGAGCGGTGAGCCAGATTGTCGTCAAGCGCCCCCCTAGGGCGCTTCCGTCCGAAGTACCCACGGAAGAGGTCGTTGTCCAGCCACCGCCCGAATTGCCGCGGGGGCACCAGGAGAGCGTGCTGATGCAGCTCCTGCCCACGCTGGGCATGGGCGGCTCGGTGGTCTTCTTCTTCACGAACGGCCAGCCGTTCATGAAGATCATGGGCATGATCATGATCGCCTCGACGGTGGCGATGTCCATCGCGATGGTGGTCCGCTTCCGTCGCGGCTCGCAGGGCCAGCTGGCCGACATGCGCCGCGACTACCTCGGCTATCTGTCGCAGACCCGCAGGTCCGCCGTGGCCACGGCCCGAAAGCAGCGGGACGCGCAGTACTACCTGCACCCCTCCCCCGAGCAGCTCTGGGCGCTGGTCGCCGAGGGCAGCCGGGTGTGGGAGCGGCGGCCCGGCGACGAGGACTTCGCGCACGTCCGCATCGGGCTGGGCACGCAGCCCCTGGCCACCCCGCTCCTCGCCCCGGAGACGGGGCCGGTCGAGCAGCTGGAGCCGCTGACCGCGGGCGCGATGCAGCGCTTCCTCGCCGCGCACGGCACCGTCGGCGACCTGCCGATGGCCGTGTCACTGCGCGCCTTCTACCACGTCACGGTCAGCGGCGAACCGCAGTCCGTGCGGGCCTCGGCCCGCGCCCTGGTCGGCTCGCTGGCCTCGCTGCACTCCCCGCAGGACCTGCTCATCGCGGTGGCCGCGGGCCGGGAGGCACTGGCGCACTGGGACTGGGTGAAGTGGCTGCCGCACGCCCAGGCGCCCGGCGCGGTGGACGGCGCGGGCTCCCGCCGGCTGATCGGCTCCGACCCGCGCGAGCTGGAGGAGCTGCTGGCCACGCGGCTGACCGGCCGGCCGCGCTTCCACCCCGCCGCCGCGCCGCTGCTGGACGAGCCGCACATCGTGCTCGTCCTGGACGACCTGTCCCTGCTGCCGGACTCGGTGCTCGCCAACCCGGAGGGGCTGCAGGGCGTCACGGTCCTGGAAGTGGTGCCGGGCGAGCTGACGACGGCGGGCGGCGACCTGTCCATCGTCGTCCAGCCCGGCCTGCTGCGCCTGGAGTCCGGGCACGGCGAGGTGTACGAGGGCAGCCCGGACGCGCTGTCCTACGAGTCCGCCGAGGCGCTGGCCCGGCAGCTGGCGCCGCTGCGCATGGCCTCCGGCGGTGACGACGACGAGCCGCTGCTGGCCAACCTGGAGTTCACCGACCTGCTGGGCCTCGGCGACGCGGCCTCCGTCGACACCAAGCGGACCTGGCGCCCGCGCGCGCTCGCCGAGCGCCTGCGGGTGCCGATCGGTGTCGGCGAGGACGGCCGGCCCGTGATGCTGGACCTGAAGGAGGCCGCGCAGGAGGGCATGGGCCCGCACGGCCTGTGCGTCGGCGCGACCGGTTCCGGCAAGTCCGAGCTGCTGCGCACCCTGGTGCTGGGCCTGGCGGTCACCCACTCCTCGGAGACGCTGAACTTCGTCCTCGCCGACTTCAAGGGCGGCGCGACCTTCGCCGGCATGGCGCAGATGCCGCACGTGGCGGCGGTCATCACCAACCTCGCGGACGACCTGACCCTGGTCGACCGCATGGGCGACTCCATCCGCGGCGAGCTGAACCGCCGCCAGGAGCTGCTGCGCGACGCGGGCAACTACGCCAACATCCACGACTACGAGAAGGCCCGCGCGGCCGGCGCCCCGCTCCAGCCGATCCCGTCCCTGGTGCTGGTGATCGACGAGTTCAGCGAGCTGCTGACCGCCAAGCCGGACTTCATCGAGATGTTCGTGCAGATCGGCCGTATCGGCCGTTCGCTGGGCGTGCACCTGCTGCTGGCCTCGCAGCGCCTGGAGGAGGGCCGGCTGCGCGGCCTGGAGACCTACCTCTCGTACCGGATCGGTCTGCGCACCTTCTCCGCGGCCGAGTCCCGCGCCGCGCTCGGCGTCCCCGACGCCTACGAACTGCCGAACGTCCCCGGCTCCGGCTTCCTGAAGTACGGCACGGACGAGATGGTCCGGTTCAAGGCCGCCTACGTCTCGGGCGTGTACCGCTCCGGCGGCCCGCGCACGGCCCTGTCCGGCGGACGACTCCCGGTCGACCGCCGCCCGGTGCTGTTCACGGCCACCGAGGTGCCGGTGCAGTACACGGCGATCCCGCAGCAGCGCACCCCGTCCGAGCCCGAGGTGGACGAGGCGCTGGCCGACACCGTCCTCGACGTGATCGTGCGCCGGCTGGAGGCGCAGGGCCCGGCGGCCCACCAGGTGTGGCTGCCGCCGCTGGAGAGCCCGCCCGCGCTGGACGCGCTGCTGCCGGGGCTGACGGCGGTGCCGGGCCGCGGCCTGACCCAGCCGAACTACGAGGGCGCGGGCCGCCTGGTGGTCCCGGCCGGCCTGGTCGACAAGCCGTACGAGCAGCGCCGCGACCGCCTCATGCTGGACTTCTCGGGCGCGGCCGGCCACATGCAGATCATCGGCGGCCCGCAGTCGGGCAAGTCCACCCTGCTGCGCACCCTGATCTGCTCCTTCGCGCTCACCCACACCCCGCACGAGGTGCAGTTCTACGGCCTCGACTTCGGTGGCGGCGGCATGGCCGCGGTGGACGGCCTGCCGCACGTCGGCGGCATCGCCTCCCGCCTGGATCCGGAGCGGGTGCGCCGTACGGTCTCCGAGGTGTACGGCGTGCTGACCCGCCGCGAGGAGTACTTCCGCACGGCCGGCATCGCCTCGATCGCCGACTACCGCGCACGGCGCGCCCGGGGCGACATTTCGGTCACCGACCAGCCCTGGGGTGACGTCTTCCTGGTCATCGACGGCTGGGGCAACTTCCGTACGGACTACGAGGGTCTGGAGCCGGCGGTCCTGGACATCGCCGCGCGCGGCCTCGGCTACGGCATCCACCTCGTCATCACCGCGTCCCGCTCGATGGAGGTCCGCGCGAACCTCAAGGACCATCTGATGAACCGCCTGGAGCTGCGCCTGGGTGACGTCATGGACTCGGAGATCGACCGCAAGGTGGCGGTCAACGTGCCCGCCGGGGTCCCCGGCCGTGGTCTGTCCCCGCAGAAGCTGCACTTCATGGCGGCGGTGCCGCGGATCGACGGCCTCACCTCCGACACGGACCTGGCGGAGGCCACGGCCGCGCTGACCACCGAGGTCGGGCGGCACTGGCAGGCGCCGGGCGCCCCCAAGGTACGGCTGCTGCCTCGCCGGCTGGACGCGGCCGAGCTGCCTCCGGGCGACCGGTTCCCGCGGCGGGGCGTCGCGTTCGCGCTGGACGAGGAGAACCTGGAGCCGGTGTTCGTGGACTTCGACCAGGACCCGTTCTTCCTGATCTTCGGCGAGAGCGAGTCCGGCAAGTCCAACCTGCTGCGGCTGCTGATCCGGCAGCTGTCGCTGCGGTACGGCGGCGACGAGGCGAAGTTCTTCGTCGTCGACAACCGCCGCGCCCTGCTGGACGTGACGCCGGCGTCCCACCTGGCGGAGTACATCCCGATGTCCAGCCAGATGGACCACCACATGGCGGCGCTGGCCGATCTGATGCAGCGCCGCACGCCGACGGCGGACGTCACGCCGCAGCAGCTGCGGGACCGCAGCTGGTGGCGGGGGCCGCAGGTGTTCGTCGTCATCGACGACTACGACCTGGTCTCCACGTCCAGCGGCAACCCGCTCAGCGGGCTGACGGAGATGCTGCCGTTCGCCCGCGACGTCGGCGTGCGCTTCATCATCGCCCGCTCCTCCGCGGGCGCGGGCCGGGCCTCGTACGAGCCGTTCATGCAGCGCATGAAGGAACTCGGCGCCCAGGGCCTGGTCCTGGCCGGCGACCCGGCCGAGGGCGACGTCCTCGGCGGCGTCCGGCACCGCCCGATGCCGCCGGGCCGCGGTGTCTTCGTCTCCCGCAAGCGGGGCAAGCCGCTGGTTCAGACGGGGTTGGTGGAAGTGGAGTACTGAGGCCTCAGAAGACCGGGAGGGCATACAGGGCGACGGCGGTCTTCACGAAGACCCGGTTGCCGTGGGCCGCGAAGGCCACGTCGTCCTTGCCGCCCTCCACCTCATAGGTCCAGATCTCGTCGGAGGTTTCCTCGCTCACGGTCCGCACGGTGGTGCCGGACAGCAGCCAGACGCCGTGGCCCTGCACGAGGACGGGGTGGTCGTTGCTGCCCATGGCCATGTCGGCGACCCACTGCTCCCTGCCCTCGGGGAGGCCGTATCCGTGCGGGAAGGCCTGTACTCAGCGCACCGCACAGCGCCGCGCCGAGCGCACGTACCGTCCTCTCGGGCAGCGGGCCGCAGCTCCACCGCCTCGCCGAGGGGCGGCCCGAGCACGTACTCCGTGGCCAGCCAGGGCGTCTCGGCCCGCACGTCCGCGTCCACGACCCCGGCGCCGTACCGCTCCCCCACGACCCGTGCCGCGTCGGTCTCCAGCCGGAACCGGGTGCGGAAGGCCGGGTCGGAGGCGATGCGGGCGTGCATCGTCTTCAGCGCGACGGTACGGCCGCCCGCGCCGCGGGCCAGGTAGACGGTGCCCATACCGCCGCTGCCGAGGCGGACGACGGGCTGGTAGGGGCCGATCGCGCGGGGGTCGTCGTGGGTGAGAGGGGAAGGCATGGCCGTCTTCAGTCCGGAGGGGGTGCGGGCGCGGCCTCGGCCGTGAGCAAGGTCGCCGACTGGTGTGCGAGGGCGGCGATCACACGGCCGGGGAGCCAGCCGGGGGTGAGGAGCGTGGTGGAGTCGGCGGCGGGGTCGCCGGCCAAGGCGTGGACGAGTTCGGCCGGCCGGGGGCGGGCGCCGGGGTCGCGGGCCAGGCACCGGCCGACGACCGCGCGGAGGGCGGCCGGGAGTTCGCCGCGTTCCGGGCTCGTGTAGCCCGTGGCGGCGTACGCGAGCGTCGCGCCGAGGGCGTACACGTCCCCCAGGGGGCGCGGGCGCCCGCCGGACGCCTGCTCCGGCGGCAGGCGGCTGCCCGCCTCCAGGCCCGGCAGCCCGGAGCGGGGCGTGCCGTCCGGGGCGGCGGCGCGTACGGCGCCGAAGCAGGTGAGGCGCGGGCCGTCGGCGGCGAGCAGGACGGCCGCGGGTGACACGCCCGCGAAGGCCAGGCCCTGCCCGTGCACGACGGCCAGGGTCTCGGCGAGGGCCACGCCGAGAGCGCGTACGGTGCGCTCGGGCAGCGGACCGCCGTGTACGGCGAGGGCGGTCGGCAGCGGGAGGGCGGGCAGGTACGGGCGGGCGTACCAAGGCGCCTCGCCGGGCGCGGCGAAGGCCGTGGCGGGAGCGGCGCAGGGGCCGAGGAGATAGCGGGAGCCCTCGGCTTCGGCGAGGAAGCGCCGGGCGTCGCCGCCGGGATGCGGGAGGGACAGCAGGACGGTGTGCGAGCCGTCGGCGCTGCGGGCGACGTACCGCCGCTCGGGGACCGGCACCTTCGTACGAGGGTCGTCCAGGGCGGTGATCAGCGCGTACGGGCCCACCCGCCGCCGTACCGCGGCGGCTCTGCCCGCGCCCTCCCCGACGTCCTGCGTGGCACTCATTCCCTGTCCCGGTGCCCTTCGTAGCGCTCGTCCGTCCGGTGTCCGGCACGACAGAGGGTGGGCACCTCCCGTGCGTGCCCACCCCGTTGCCGTACCGCGCCGGCCGGTACTCCGCCGGTCCGGCTTACATGAAGTAGCTGGCGGCCTTCCGGTCGCCGCCCTGGTAGTCACCGCCGGCCGCGTGCACGACCTTGCCGATCTGGACCAGGGCCTCGTGGATGCCCTTGGCCTCGCGGTCCCAGGCGGCCTGCTGCTCGGTGTACGCGTTGTGGGCCTCGCCCTCCCACATGCTGGCGACGCCGGCGACCTTCTGCTTGATGGCTTCGAGGCCCTCTTCGAGCCGGCGCGCGTGGTTGGCCAGCTGGGTGGCGGTCTCGTCGAGGCTGCCGTAGGAAACTTCGAGCTCGCCGCTGTTGTTGACGCCCATGATTGCTCCGTTGCTGAGAAGTGGTGACCTGGCGGGGATCAGTAGCTGGACAGGGCCGAAGTCGAGCCGCCGACGCTGACGTCGATGCTCTGGACCTGCGCGCGGACCTCGTCCTCCGTGCCGTCCTTGATCTTCCGGGTCGTGCTCATGGCCTCGATGAACTTGGCGAGGATGTTGCCGATGCGGACCATGCGCTCGTTGATCTCGGTCTGCTTGGTGTTGAACGCGCCGGCGCCGATGCCCTTCCAGTTGCCTTCGAGGCTGTCGATGAGGGCCTGCAGTTCCTTCAGCTGGCCCTTGATGCCCTCGAAACGGTGCAGAAGCTCCTTTTCGAGGACGATGATGTCCTTGTCACTTACCTTCTGGCGCTGCGTCGCCATTTCCATGCCTTTCTGTGTGAACTGACCTTGCCGGGCGCTGAGTCATGTGTCGGGCGTCAGCACTGATGGCAAGCGGGTCTCTGCTCACTCGGCGAATGAGCAGGTATGCGGGAGACCGCTCAGGCGTTACGGCGTGCGCGCAGCACGGCGAAACCGGCGCCTCCGATGACCAGTACGGCGGCTACGGCGCCGATGATCACCCAGGTCTGGGTGCCGCCGCCGGAATCACTGTCCTTCGCGGCGGCGGCGGAGGTGGGACCGTTGGCGGAACCGGCCTCCTTGCCGGGCTTCCCGGACGGGGTCTTGGCCGAGGGACTCGGGGACGCCGACAGCGTGCCGTTCTGGGCGGCGAGAGGATCGACGTCGGGCGGACCCGGGTCGATGTCCTTGTTGATGAGCACCCGGCGAGGGCGGACGCCGCCGTAGCCGAGGTATCTGCTGGGTGTGTCCTTCGGCCAGTCGCGGGCGGCCGTGTCGACAAGAGACCGCAGGACCTGGTTGGCCGTCCAGTCAGGGTGCGCGGACCAGATCAGGGCCGCGGACGCGGAAGCGATGGCGGAGGCGGGGCTGGTGCCGTCGGTGTCGCAGTACTCGGTGAACGTGCCGTCACACCAGGAGGGAACGTGCAGGCCTGGGGCCGACAGGTCCACGTAGTTTCCGAACGTGGAGAACTTGGCGACGGTTCCGGTTTTGTCGAGGGCGGATACGCCGATGACGCCGGGGAAGTTGGCCGGGTAGGAGGGCATGTTTCCCTTGTCGCCGTCGTTTCCGACGGAGGCGAAAACCAATTTCCCTTTGGAAACCGCATATTGAATAGCGGTGTCCGTGCCATCGTGGATATCCCCGCCACCGAAAGACATGTTGATGATTTTCGCATCACTGTCGGCGGCTGCACGAATCGCCTTGGGCACGCTGGGTGTCCTGCTGATTTCCTCGCCCACCAGTCTTCCACCATCAATGCGGAAGGGGATGATCTTGGCGTCCGGGGCGAGGCCCTTGATGCCGCCGCCGGCGCCCGTGCCCGCGATGATCTCGGCCATGGAGGTGCCGTGCCCGTCCTTGTCATGGGTGACGTGATAGGACACGGACTTGGGTACTTCGTCCACCAGCACCTGGCCCTTGAGGGTGGGAGTCGCCGGATTGACCCCACTGTCGATCACGGCGACCTTCACCCCCTTGCCCGTGCTGATCTTCCAGATGTCGTCAGCACCCATGAAGTCCAGGTACCACTGCTTGGACTGAATATCGACGGCGGCAGCTTCCGGAGCGAGCGTCGCCGACGTGACGACGAGCGCGCCGAGTGCCGAACAGACGGCGGACAGACGCCGTACGTTGCGCCTCGTCAGGAGCGCCGTCTTCGGGCCGCGTCGGCCGGTCCCTGGCTTCATGCCTGTGTATGTCCTCGCTCGTGTTCAGTCGCTCGTGTTCGGCACATCGCGCCGCTGCTGCGACGGGCGGCGCTGTTCCCTCTCGGCGGTCCCGCCGGTACGACCGGTCTCGCCGTCCGCGCCCTGGCGGCCGCCGACGGCACCGCGCCCCAGCCCGGAGCCACTGGATCCGGAGCCCTTCGACGAAGAACTGCGGGGCGCCCCGATGGCACCCTCGGGGCTGCCCGCCGAACGCAGGACCGCCTGGCCCGCACCGGTTTCCGGCTTCGCCGTGGGGGCGCCGACGACGCCTCGCTGACCGATGGCGCCCTTCTGCGGCGCGGAGGAGACCGGTTCCTCGGCGCCGACGACCATACCGCGCGGGACACGGGGGTTGGGCGTGGATCCCGACGTACGGCCCGTGACGGGCTTGCCGCCCATGACGCCGTTGCGCGCCGGACCCGTGGGTCCGGTTACTCCCGGACGCCCCCCGGGGGTTCCGGTCGTCCTCTGCGTTCCTCCGGTGACGGGACGTCCTGTCGGGGTACGCCCGGACTGAACGGGTCCGCGTGCACCCGGCTGCCCCGTCGGCGTCGCGTGTCCCATGGCGCGGGCGGGCTGGCCCACAGGGCCCTGCGGCACGCGGGCGCCCGGGACGGAACGCCCGGCCTGACCCACCGGCCCCTGCGGGACACGTCCGGTGGAGACGGGGCGCCCCGGCTGGCCCGTCGGCCCCTGCGGCACTCGGCCGGTTCCGGTGCCCACGGGGCCGGTACGCCCCTGCGCGGTCACCGGGGGCCGGCGGCCCGGCCCGTAGCCGGGGGTACGACCGGTCGGCGTGACGGGAGGCGCCATCGGCCCGGTGGGCAGGGGCGGCATCGGCCCGCCGCCGCTGGTCGTCGGCAGAGTGGGCGTCGGAGTGCTGGGCGACGGAGTGGTGGGCACCTGCGGGGGCAGGGTGGTCGTGGTGTTGATCTCCGTGCCGACCTCGTGGCCGGAGGGTCCGCCGGGCTCGTGGACTTCCCTGAGCGGCGGAACGTGCACGTGCCCGTGGCCCGTTGTCCCGTTCGGCGTGGCCGCACCGACGTAGCCTTCACCGGCATCGCCCCGGACCGCAGCCGCCGGTGTCGATGCGGACGACGTCGACCCCGAACCGTACCTTTCCCTACGCTCGTCAACGAAAGGTTTGGGTACTCCGACGCCCGGAATGGGCTCGATCGGCTCCGGTTCCTTCTCCTTGCTGAGGTCTATCGCCGCGACCTTGTAGTACGAGGCCAGCCGGTTCATCTGGTTGATGGCCTCTTGCCGGTTCTTCTCGACCTTCAGCGCGGCCACGTAGTCCGGGTTGCTGTCGACCTGCTTGGCCTTGGGCAGCTCGGTGGGCAGCTTCTGCTCGGCCGCCGGGCGGGTGTCCCGGGGCGGCATGGAGCTGCGGGCGGAGGCGAGCCCGGTGGCCGCCACGGAGATGTGGGTGCCGGCGGCCTCAGCGTATTTCGCGAGGCTGTTGGTGTAGTGGATGAGCTTCTGCGTGTACGCGTGGAAGGCCTCGGCGCCCTCGCCCTCCCAGTCGACCCTGAGGTGCTGCTCCAGGTCCGACGCGGCCTTGCGGATGTCCTTGCCGGCGTCGAACAGGGACTTGCCGGTCAGTTCGAGGTGCTCGGGGTTGGCGTGTTCGACCAGGTCGATCATGTCGTTGAGCTTGTGGCCCTCGAAGTTCGTCGATCCGACGAGGTTGACCCGGACACCGCCGAAGAGCGGCATGTTCGCCAGTACGTTCTGCGCGGTCGTGATGGGCCGGACCTGCTGGCCGACCTCCTTGTCGACCTGCTGCGCAGCGGACTTGTACTCGGGCTTCTGCTTCCAGTCGTCGCTCACTTGAGGTCCGTCTTCCCCGTCGACTTGCCTTCCGCCCCCTGCTTGCCGGCGGCAGTGCCCTTCTTCACTTCCTCCTGGTACTGCGCGTCGAGTTCCGTGCGAATCCGCCAGAACCGGCGGTGGACGTCGGCCTCGGTGCCGTCGTAGGTGGCATCCGCAGCATGGGAGGCGAGCTTGAGGGCCTCGATGTGCATTCCCAGCGTCTTCGAGAGGTGGGTGAGGCGCGAGTGCACGGTCTCGTACGCCGTGTGCAGGTCGGTCGCCTCGTCGAACGGGGCGTTCGTGCCGCCGAACGACGACCGGCTCAGCGTCTGCTGTGCGATCTGGGACGGCCCCCCTTGCCCGCCCTCGAACTCCGTCAGCGCGCCGTCGAGCTTGTCCTTGAACTCCTGCAGCGCATCGATGCCACGCCTCATGCCCGAGCCGCCACCGTCGCCCACCGCGACCCCTTCCCCGTTTCCCCGTTGGTAGAGCTGGACGGACCGGGCGGCACCCGGCCGTGACACCGATCCGTCGCGGACCACTGTAGTCACTGCGTAATTGGCGGCCAACTGAACTATGCGACGGTTCAGTTGCGAAGCTGTCCCGAAGTGACCGACTCATGAGCCGTCAGATACCGACAAGGCGGTCAATAACGACAGAAGGCTTTCGTTTTCTACGCAGAAGCTTCACATGCGCGCGGCGGGCGACGTCGACCGAGTGGCCTGACCGAGTGACCCGGTCCGGAACTTCGCCATCCCGAAACCGGTCCCGCGGCCATCACTCTCCGCCGAATTTTCACGTCCGACAGGTCACACATGGCGGACATGGCACAAATTTTCCATTGCGTTGGTTGCTAGGTTGTGCCGCCACCGGACTTACCACGGGGGAAGGGGCCCTTGCATGGCATGGGACGAATGGGAGCAGCTCAAGACGCAGGCGGCCCAGGGGCAGTCGGCACAGATGCGGCTCAACCACGTCGACGGGGGAGGCGGCACCTACGGCCCCTATGTCCTCCCCAGCAAGACCGGTGACCTCAAGGTCGGTCACAAGGACCTGGAGAAGATCGGCAGCGCCGCGCACCACCTGTACGACCAGCTGTGGGACAAGGCCCGGGTGGCGACCCCGAGCAGCGACTCCGCGGCCGGCGACCTCACCAAGCAGGGCTTCGCCCTCGGCGCCGGCCTCCAGCACGTGTCGAACCGCTGGGAAGAGCAGCTGAAGTCCCTCATGGACGCCTGCGCCCAGATCTCCAACCACATGCAGACCACCAAGGCCGTGCACGCGAACGACGAGCACTACATCCAGCGCCAGATGAGCAGCATCGACGCCCTGGACGACGGGTTCGACGAAAGGGTGGGGGCGCCGGGCAGGAAGAACTCCGTCTACGGCGAGAAGAGCAAGGGCGAGAAGAAGGAGTAGCGGCCCCGGGAGGGGGTCGCGCGGCCGCCTCCCTCTGCACCGGCCGGCACCGCTACTCGCGAGGGAGACGACACCGCATGGACTTCAACGCTCTGTACCACGCCAACTTCAAGCTGCTCGACGACGCCGTCGGCGACTGGTCGACGCTCGTGAAGCATCTCGCGGACCTGAAGAAGGACGCCGAGGACGATCTGCACAAGGCTGCCGTCAAGGCCCACTGGGCCGGTGTGAACGCCCAGGTCTCCCGGGAGTTCGTGGGCAAGACGGCCGGTGAGTTCGGCGACGCCCATACCCAGGCCACCACCATTCACAAGATCCTGCTCGACACCCGGGACGAGCTGAAGACGTTCCACCAGCAGCTGACGGACGCCGTTTCCCGCGGGCAGAAGAAGAACCTGACCGTCGTCGACGCGGGCGGCGGCACGTTCACGGTCATGGGCAACACACGGCCCGACTATGGCTCCGACCCGAGCGGCAACAAGAGCGCGACCAACCAGAAGGACGTCGACGACCTCCGCGACGAGATCCAGGGCATCCTCAGCAAGGCCACCGAGAGCGACACCTCGGCCAAGACGGTGCTGATGGCCATCGCCGACCAGAGCTCGATGGGTTTCTCCGGCGTCGGCTACAAGGACCGGGACACGGCGGCGCAAGCCGTCAAGAAGGCCGACGAGCTGGCGAAGCTCGCGAAGAAGGACCCGTCCAAGCTGTCGGTCGAGGACTTCGACAAGATCAACGACGGTCTGAAGGAGTACGCGAACGATCCGCTGTTCGCCGAGCGCTTCGCCACCGGTCTCGGGCCGCAGAAGACCCTGGAGTTCTGGAAGGGGATCAGCGATCCGCACAGTGGCAACTACGAGCTGGGGCGGAAGCGTCTCGATCAGTTCGACGACCTCCAGCGGAACCTGGGCCTGACCCTGGCCCACGCGACGCAGAGTGATTCCACGGCCATGGCCGAATGGAAGCGCCAGATGATCGACATCGGCGACAAGCCGCTGCACGGCGAGCGGGGCGGCGGCCCCATGGGCTTCCAGGTCATGAGCAACCTCATGCGAACCGGTGACTACGACGACCGGTTCCTGAAGGACTACGGCACCAAGCTGATGGCCACGGAGCGGAAGCTCACCGGCAACGGCGACCACGAGAACCTGATGTGGCGGCTCTCGGGTGCGAGTTCGTGGCTGAACCGGATCGGCGACGACAGCGGCAACGACCCGCTCACCGGCTACCTCAAGGGCCTGTCCAACAGCCCGGACGCGGCCACCGACTTCTTCAACCAGCCGTACATCTCCAAGGACGACCCGGACAACCCCTTCGAACGGGACACCGACGGCAACGGCAAGAAGGGCAAGGTGTCCTTGTCCAACTTCCAGTACCTGTTCGAGGAGCGCAACTGGCCCGAGGAGACGGACTCCCACGGGGACGACCTCCACACCGGCCGGAACAACCTCGCCCTGGCCCTGGAAGCCGCCACCACGGGGCATCCGGCGGGTGAGATTCCCACCGACGACACGCCTCCTCACTCGGCCGATCAGGCACAACTGATGCGGGCGATCGTCGATTCGGTCTCGGACGACCCCGGTCGAGTGAAGGATCACTCGTATATGTCGGACAGCCTCGGCCAGATCGGTGCCGAGTACCTGCCCGACATCCACCGGGCCATGGCCGACGGTCCCACGGTCAAGGACGGCAAGTCCGGCTGGGACCTGCTGTATCCGCTCGCCGGTACGGACGCCGAGCTCGACCACAGCGCCGTGACCCGGTTCCTGGTCACGGTCAGCCAGAACCCCGAGGGCTATGCCGCGCTCAACGTCGGTGAGAAGGCGTACACGGCGAGCCTGATGGACTACCACCTGAACCCGGACCTGCCCGCGGACCAGCGCTACCCCCACGATGCGCAGGAGACCATCACGAGCATTTCCCGTAAGGCGGGTGAGTTCAACGGTCTGCTCGCCCAGGGGCGGCAGGAGGCCGTTCTCGGTCCCGCCGGCGAGAAGGACAGCGACTACGACTACGCCGTCAGTCAGAAGAAGAACCTCATCTCGGGGCTCGTCGGGACGGGCGTCGGCGTGGGAACGAGCTTCATCGCCAGCCCCGCGGTCGGCGCGGGCGTGGGCGGCGCGGCGGGTACCGTGACGTCCACTGTCCTGGAGGCCTTTTACAAGGACGAATCCGGCCAGTACCGTGCCGAGGCCGGCGAGGACATCGCCACCCGGTGGGAAACCATCAAGGACTCGACCACCAACATCAACTACAAAGCGGCTCACGAAGCGGCCAAGGCTCACCACGCCGACTACACCGACCAGATCGACACCTGGGTCAGCGAAGGGACAGCCACCGGCTTCAACGACGCCACCACCGACATTCACGCGATGGCCAAGGACATGGATACCGAGATCCCGGACTGAGCCGGGGCCGGCTGAACGTGCTCTCACTCACTGCGTTGGAAGGCGATATGCACACCATCTCCGGGCGCGGAATCCGCTCCGTGGTCGCTCTTCTGGGGGCAGGGCTGCTGGTCGGGCTGACGACCTCCTGCTCGTCTTCGTCGCCCACGCGTGAGTACGCCGTGCCGAGCGATGTCTGCGGCACCCGTGTGGCCCGTTCTCTGCTGGAGCCGCTGCTGCCCCCCGGAGAGAAGGTGAGCGCCCAGCCGACATCGTCGGTCGGCGTCAAGCGCTGCCGGATTCTGGTGGACGGGAAGGTCGTCTTGTCCACCAGCGTCGAGAAGCACGCTGCGAACACCAGCGCCGGTGACGTAGCTTCGTCCGCTTACGGCGTCGAACCGACCGACACCCGGGCAGACGGGGGCCACACCATCTACTCGAAGACCGGTGCCGTCCGTCTCGTCGAGTGTCCGGGCTCCGCCTCGGCGCAGAGCACTGTCTGGGCCACTGTGCGAACCTCGCATGACGTGAAGGCGTCGTCGGTGCGCGATTTCGTCAAGGGCTACGCAACGGCCATGGGCGAAGGTGACGCCTGCCGTGCCCTGGCCACCCAGGGCCATGCGTAATCGTTTGACGGCGGTCGCGTCGCGCTAGGGGGAACTCACGGTCAGGGGCGTCGCCCCGGGAACGACCGGCCCGAGTCCGCCGGCGGAAGTTTCCGAAGGCCGCGCGAAGAGGGTCCGTTCCCGCCGGTGCCCTCGCACGCGGCTCCCGTCCGTGCCATCACTCTTTCGGGTGGAACGTGGCAGCGGGGCGGGGAGAGTGCCGTCAGCACTCGCCCTTTTTCAGGGACGTGGTGAGTCGGTAGCCCTGGTACGTCAAGGTTCCCTCGCCGCCCGCGATGCCCGGTGGGGTGTAGTCGTCCTGCGGGGAGCGGGTGCGGGTGACGTGGGTGCAGTAGGCGCTGTCCGCGCCGTCGGCGGTGATGGTGATGGTGAAGGATGCCTTCGACTTCGTGTTGGTCTCGGCCGGGTCCACCGACACCCCGTACCCGGGTGCGTCTCCGCCGCCGTACTGGAGGACCCGGTCCTCGATCAGCGACGCGTAGTCGGTGAAGGCGAGCGGGGTGCCCTCGTCGTCGGCCTGGAAGGTGTAACCGTCGAGGTCGTCGGTGGCCTGCCGGACCGCGCTGGTCAGCTCGCCGTCGCTTCAGGAGCTGTCGTCAAAGACGCCGAAGCCCTGGACGGCCGTGTAGACGCCGACGGCCGCGAGGCCCAGGAAGAGGGTCCGGGCCGCGACGAAGGCGGAGCCGGGCAGGTTTGGCGCCGACGGGTTGATGCTCGCGCGCCAGGAGCGGACCCGGTCCGCCTTGACGCAGGCCATGGCCACCAGCACCGCGGACAGGGCGAGGCCCAGCACGTTCAGTTCGTTCAGCGCGTCCATGCGCTGCCTTGCCGGAGGCCGCGGCGCCTGCGGCGGGCGTCGCGCACCGCCACCGCTCCGCCGCTCAGGCCCGCCACCAGGACCGCCACGGCCACGGCCACGTAGGTCGCGATGCGGGCCGTGCGTTCGCGTGGGGTCTCGCCGAGGGTCAGCTTGGCGGGGGTGGGTGCCTCCGCGTGGGTGAGGCCCGCGTCGGGGTGCGGGGACTCTATGGGGTGGTCGTCCTCGGTGAGGGCGCGGACGGGGTCCACCACGCCCCAGCCGACCAGCGGGTCGTGGCCGGCGATGGAGCGTTCGGCGGTCTGCTCGATCTGGGCCACGATCTGCCGGGGCGTCCAGTCCTGGTGCTTGGCCTTGATCAGCGCGGCCACCCCGGCCACATAGGGCGCGGAGAAACTCGTACCGTTGTCCGGGCAGTGGCCGCCCTTAGGGACGGTGGAGATCATGTCGACGCCCGGGGCCGCGACGCCGACGAAGTCGCCGGACTGGGAGAACGCCGCGCGTTCGTTGTTGCGGTCCGACGCCGCCACCGCGAGGACCCCGTCGTACGACGCCGGGTACGTCTTCTTCCGGTTGCCGCCCAGCCCGTCGTTGCCGGCCGAGGCGACCACGACGATGCCGGCCGCCAGGGCCTCGTTCACCGAGCGCCGGAGGTCGGGGTCCGGGGCGGCGGCGTTGGCCGTGTCCTGGGAGATGTTGATGACGTCGGCCTTGGCCTGGATCGCGTGCCGGATCGCCCGGGCCAGAGTGGCGGCCGTACCGTTCCCGTCCGCGTCGTTCTGCTTGATCGGGATGATGGTGGCCTCCGGGGCGAGGCCGACGAAACCCGTGCCCTTCATGGGGCGGGCCGCGATGATGCCCGCCACCCGCGTGCCGTGCCCGACGGTGTCGGTCGTGCCCTTGCTGTTGCCGCGGTCGAGGGGCCGGCCCTCCTTGTCCTTGGGGGGAAGGAAGTTGGCGCCCCGGGACGCGTCGACGGCGTGCGTGAGCTGGGGGTTGGCCGTGTCCACGCCGGTGTCGATGACGGCGACCCTGACGTTCTCGCCCTTGGACTGGGCCCACAGCGCGTCCAGGTTGACACGCTGCAGGGACCACGGCGTGCCGGCGTACTTGTGGTTGGTCTTGTCGAACGTGCACTGGTCGGAGGCGGAGTCCGCCGTGGCCGCGGGTGCCGTCAGGAGGGTGGCGGCCACGGCCGCGGTCGCCACCACGAGAGTCGTACGTCTCAGGGTCGTACGGGTCGGGGTCGTACGGGTGTGGGACGTGGACGTCATCGGCGTACCCCTCAGGAGCCCTGCGGCTGGCGGGCCGCCGCGGTGGACAGGCGGGGGCCGGTCGGCAGGAACTTCGACCAGGGCGCTGGGATGGGGGCGGGGCTCACGTCGGCGTAGCCGAGGCGGGTCTGGGCGAGTTTGGCCTCCTGCTGGAGCTGCTTGCGCTGCTTGGCGGAGACGCCGATGCCCTTGTCCTCGCCGGCGCTGTCGTCGTTGGACTGGAGCGCGTAGCGCAGGCCGGTGTCGGTGACCAGGAAGACCGGACCGGCCTTGGTCTCCCGGCCCTGGAACTGGCGGTAGAGCTGGCCGGAGCCGGCGGTGACGTAGGCGCTGGAGGAGCCGGTGGGCAGCACCGCGGGGAAGTCGGTGCCGGCCCAGGTGCTCAGGGTGGTGGCGCCGGTCTCGGGGTCGACGTGGTTGAGGATGGTGCAGACGGTGTTGCGGCTGCCGTCGGCCGTGGCCGGGTTGTTGACGGCGCTGGGCTTGTCGGTGGGCCAGGTGTGCTCGGCGGCGAACGGCTCGCCCCGGGTGATGGCGCCCGCGCTGACCTCCTGGGCGTGCCCGGCCTGGCCGAGCTTCACCAGGTCGGTGCTGGCCAGCAGGAGCTGGGCGACGAAGTCGGAGACGGGCGCGACCCGGCCGGGCAGGACGACGAAGTACTGCTCCTGGCCGTTGACGGGCGCCCGCAGCACCATGCCGACCCGGTTGGCCTGGGCGTCCAGCTGGCCGGGGGCGTTCGCGGCGGCGCCGGGCACCCCGGTGACCGACGGGAAGCTGATCGGGTCGCCCGGGTGCAGGGTATCGATCCACTCCTTGGTCACCCGCTGCGGAGTGCGGTCGGCGCCCACGATGGTCTGGAGCAGCAGGCTGTCGCCGGCGTCCACGGGGTAGGCCCGGCCGTGCGCGTCGACCACGTACCGCTTCTTGTCCGGGGTGGCGACGTAGAGGAGTTCGCCGCCGCGCAGCTTCCGCCGGCCGTCCCGGAGCTTGTCCCGGTCCCGTTCGGCGAGGACGAACGCGGCCTTCTGGACGGAGCCGCCGCTGCCGCTGGGGCGCTCGCACACGGCCCACTCCTTGGCCGCGCCGGCCTCCTTGCCGGAGGGCAGCCGGTCGGGGGCGTAGGGGATGCCGATGGTGACGCCGTGCGGGATCTTGCCGTTGTCGAGGACCGACTCGTCGACGGTGACCACGTCGACGTTGCTCTGGGTGTCGAGGACGAGCTTGGCCGAGGCCATGTTGAGGACCGGGTGGAGCTGGACCTTGTCCTTGGTCTTCAGGACGACGTACCGGGTGGTGGACTTGCTGGCGATAATCACCTTCTGCCCGGGATCGTCCCAGCCCTGCGGGGCCGTCGGCTTGAACATTCCCCAGGCACCGAAGGCCGCGAGCACGACCACGCCGACGATCGCGCCGGGCAGGATCGCGCGCAGCGGCCGGGGCGCTCCCTCGTCGGAGGCATCCGGTGACGACTGCACGAACGACGCGAGCATGCGGCGCTTCGCGAAGGTGTAGGCGTTGAGTTGGTCCCGCCGAGATGCCATCTGTGCCTGTTTCTCCCCGTCACTCACGCGGAGCGCGCCCGGGGACCACGCTCCCCCGCCCTCCGTTGTCGGACCCGGCCCCTACTATGCCTGGTACGGAGCGGGTCTCATGGAGCGGGTAGGGTACCTGGGCCCTCAAGGGCCTTGTTCAGTGGCCTGGTTCCAGCGAGTTGTGAGCAAATCGGGGGGATGCAGTGATGGCTTCCGGAACGCGGACGCGAGCGCGCGGCCGGTCGGCGGCACGAGGCCGTGCGGCCGGGTCCGGGTCCGCGCCGCGCGCCGCGTCCGCCCGGCGCGGCACGGACCGCCAGCAGGTCACGCCCGGACTCCGGCAACGCCCGGGCCAGGCCGGGTCGTTCCGTTTGCAACGGCTCGTGCTGGTGGAGCTGGCGGCGGCCGTGCTGCTCGTCGGCTGGGTCGTCGGCATGGCGGCCCTGGTGCCGGCGGCGGTGGTCGCGCTGGTGCTGGTCCTGCTCGCCTTCGTACGGCGGCGGGGCCGGTCCCTGCCGGAGTGGCTCGCCACCGCGCGGGAGCTGCGGGCGCGGCAGAAGCGGGCCGCGAACACCCCGATACCGCCGGGGACGGAACCCGGACTGGTCCCGGCGGTGGAGTGCGAGCCGGCGCTGCGCACGTACTCCTGCGGCGCGCGTGACCGGCGGCCGGTCGGCATGGTCGGGGACGGCACGTTCGTCACGGCCGTACTCCAGGTGGAGGCCGACGCGACCGCGCTGCGCGCCGAGCGGAGCCGCCAGCCGCTGCCGCTGGGCCTGGTGCGGGACGCGCTGGAGGTGGACGGCATCCGCCTGGAGTCCGCGCAGATCGTGCTGCACACGCAGCCGGCGCCCGCGCTGCACCTGCCCCAGCAGTCGGTGGCCGTCGCCAACTACATCCCGTTGCAGGAGCAGACCGGCGCCCCGGCCGTGCGCATCACCTGGATCGCGCTGAAGCTGGATCCCGAGCTCTGTGCGGAGGCCGTGGCCGCGCGCGGTGGCGGGCTGGAGGGCGCGCAGAAGTGTCTCGTACGGGCCGCGGACCATCTGGCGAGCCGGCTCACCGGTGCCGGGTTCCGCGCCCGGGCGCTGGACGAGGAGGAGCTGGTCGCTGCCCTCGCCACCTCGGCCTGCGCCAACCCGCTGGTCACCGCGGAGGCGGGGCGCAGCGAGAGCCGGGAGCGGCGCACGGAGGAGTCGGGGCGCAGCTGGCGCTGTGACAACCGGCGGCACACCACGTACTGGGTGCGGCGCTGGCCCCCGCTGGGCGGCGGCCGGGCCGAGTCCCTGCCCCAGTTCGTCGCCCGGGTCACGGCGATACCGGCCCTGGCCACCACCTTCAGTCTGACGCTCGCGCCCGGGGAGCGGCAGGAAGTGTCGCTGTGCGGGCACCTGCGGGTGACCGGGCGCAGTGACGACGAACTCGTGGCGGCGCGGCGCGCGCTGGAGGACGCGGCCCGGCAGTCCGGGGCGGGCCTGACCCGGCTGGACCGCGAGCAGCTGCCCGGCATGCTGGCCACTCTGCCCCTCGGAGGTGCGCGGTGACGACGATTCCGACGACTTCCCCGGCGGCGGGTCAGGCGGCGCCCGGCACGCGCGAGCCGTCCGGGCCGCGGCGGACGGTGGACCGGCTGCGGCACGGGCTGGGCCTGATCGGGCCCCGGCACGGCCGGCACGGGCTGCCCGCGCGGCACCTGGACGCGCTCGCCCTGCCCATCGGGGACGACGGGGTGGTGGCCGGTGTCGACGCCGAGGGGCAGCCGGCCGTGCTGGGCATCAACCGGCCCACGCCCTACGACGTCGTCCTGATCGGCGGCCTGTGGACCGCGCAGGTACTTGCGCTGCGCTCGGCCGCCACCGGCGCCCGGGTCGCCGTGGAGACCGGCCGGCCGCAGGCCTGGATGCAGATGGTGCACGCGATGGGCGGCGGGCAGAACGGCCTGTCCGTGTACGACGTCGGGCGGGTCCCGCCGCAGGGCGCCTCCGCCGGTACGCCGGTGCTGGTGGTGCGGGACTGCGGTATGCGGCCTCCGCGCGGTCGGGTGGTCTCCGGTCCCTGGCAGTCGGTGCTGACGCTGCTGCCGTATCTCAGCCCGGTCGCGCCCCGGCTGCTGCGGCAGGCGCGGCTCGCCGGCATCCAGCGGGTCTCGCCGGACGAGGCGGCCGAACTCGGGCGCACCATGGGGCTGTCGCGGACCGAGGTGGAGTCGCTGCCCGCGCTGCCCGACGGCGTCACCCTGTGGTGCACCGACCGTGACCGGCAGTACGTGCTGACGCAACCCACGGACGCCGAGACCGGATTGTTGGGCACACCGCGCCGGATGGACTGAACTGCCCTTGCCCGTCCCTTTTGTTCGGGTGTCCTGGTGGTCCGGTGGGACGGATGAGGCGTCTCCGGGCGGGCGCCGGCCCGCCTGGCGGGCGCGGAGAGGCGGGCGGGCCTGCCGAGGTGTGGCTTCCGGTGATTAGGCTGGGAGCGGGCGCGATGGCAGGACCCGTGGGCCGGGCGTCGGTGTCCCCGGGGGAGGTTCGGCGCGTCGGACCGCCCCGAACGACTACGGACGACTCGGTACGACACGACATGGTCGCCCCCGCACGGCATGAGGGTGCTCGACCACACCAGGAGGAATTGTGAGCAGCGATCGGGACGGGATGCGCGGGGGCTGGGACACACCCGGCGATGACCAGCCCGACGCGGAGGCCGTCGAGACCACCGGCGAGTTCACCATCGACTACGCTCCCCCCGCCTGGTACACGCAGAACGCCTCCGGTACGTCGGGAGGTGCGAGCGGTTTCACCGGTTCCGCAGAGCCTGGTGCTCCGGCCGGCTCCGCGGTGCCGTCGTTCCCGGCGAGCCCGCCGACTCCGGCCCCGGCCCCGGCTCCCACTCCGCCGGCCGCCGCCCCGCCGACGGGCACCCCCGCGCAGGGCACTCCGTTCGCACCGCCGCCGGGGGCTCCGTTCACCCCGCCGCAGGGGGCCGCGTATCCGCCGCACGTTCCCGTGCAGCCTTCGGGCACGCCTCCGCAGGGGGTGCCGTACGCCTCGGAGGGCGCGCCGTACGCCCCTGCCGCGCAGCCCGCGCCGCCGGTCGGCGGTCCTGTTCCGATGCCGCGGCTGCCCGAGGGCTTCGAGCCGCAGCAGACTCAGCAGACGCAGCAGTCGGCGGCCGGGCAGGAGGCGCCGGCCGCCTCCGCCGCGGTCGGGCCGGAGACGGACAACGGGGACCTGGAGAGCGGGGCGACCATGCGGTTCTCCGCCGTCGCCCTGAAGCGCGAGATGGCCGAGTTCGCCGAGCGCGTGGCGGCCGAGACCAAGCCGGCCGAGGGGGCGGACGGTTCGGCGGAGAAGGCCGGTGCCGGGGATTCGGGGGGTTCCGGGGGTTCCGGGGGTTCCGAGGGTTCCGAGGGTTCCGAGGGTGACAAGGACGGCGAGGGCGCGGTGGCCGAGGCCACCGGCTCGGAGACCGTTGCCTCGGACGCCGTTGCGGCGGACGCTGTTGCCCCGGACGCCGTTGCCTCGGGTGACTCCCCGGCCGAGGAAGGCGAAGCCGCTCAGGGGGGCGCGGAGACCGCCGCGGCTGACGGTTCCGTGGCGGCGGAGGGCACGGGCGAGAAGCCTGCCGAGGAGACCGCCGAGGAGGGGGGCGCCGCAGAGGGTGCCGCCGACTCCGCGCGGACCGACGCCTCCGAACCCTCGGACGCCGTACCGGCGGTCGGCACGGCCCAGGACACCACCGTCCAGGACACCACCGCACAGCAGAGCGCGCCGGAGGACGACACTCCGGAGGACAGCGCCCCGGGCGGCAGCACCCCGGGTGACGGTGCCGCGCACGTTGGCACCGCGAGTGACGCTGCCTCGGGCGACAACGCCCCGGACGACTCCGCTCGGCAGCCCACCGACGC
Organism: Streptomyces nogalater; assembly: GCF_039532885.1. Lineage (NCBI taxonomy): Bacteria > Bacillati > Actinomycetota > Actinomycetes > Kitasatosporales > Streptomycetaceae > Streptomyces > Streptomyces nogalater. The sequence continues at coordinate 34,734 of NZ_BAAASM010000003.1, forward strand.
CCAGCAGGCCACCACGCCCCCCACGGACGCCCAGCAGCCCACCGCCCAGCAGCCCGGTATGCCGCAGCCCGGCATGCCCCAGCCCGGCGGCTACGGCTTCCCGCCGCCCCCGGCGGCCCCGCAGCCCGGCGGCGCCCAGCCCGCCTCCGGTGCCCCGTACGCCGCCGCGCCGCCCGCTCCCCCGGCTCCGCAGGGGGCCCAGCCCGGCTGGACGCCGCCCGCGCCGCAGAACGGGATGCCTCCGCTGCCGCCCGCGTACCAGCCCGCCGCTCCCGCGCCCGCCGCCCAGTGGCCGCAGCAGCCCGGGCCGATGCCGGGTCAGCAGCCGCAGCCGGTGGACGGCCAGGGCCCGGCCGGCGCGCCCGGTCCGCAGCCGCCGTTCCAGCCGCAGGCCCCGCAGCCCGCGCCCGCCGCGTGGCAGCAGCCGAACAACCCTGTTCAGCCCGGCAACCCCGGCCAGCCCGACCAGCCGGGCCCGCCCACCGCGCCCGCGGCCGGTCCGCAGCCGGTGCCAGGCGGCCCCACTCCGCCGAGCGGCTACGGCTTCCCGCAGCCGGGCATGCCCACCCCCCCGGCCCAGCCCGGCGGTTACGGCTTCCCCCAGGCGCCGGCACCCCAGCCGAACCCCCAGGCCCCCACCCCGCCGAGCGGGTACGGCTTCCCGCAGCCCGGCACGCCCAATGCACCGGCGCAGCCCGGCGGTTACGGCTTCCCCCAAGCACCCCAGGCGCCCCAGGCTCCGCACAGCCCGGAGCCCGGCGCGCCGCAGGCTCCGCTCGATCCGCGTTCCGGTGCGGCCTGGCCGCAGCCCGTGCAGCACGACCAGCGGCAGCCGACCAACCCCGGTGCCGCGCCGCTCGGTTACACCGCCGCCGTGGAGCTGTCCTCGGACCGCCTGCTCAACAACAAGAAGCAGAAGGCGAAGAGCGGCCGGCCCGCCGCGGCCGGCGGCCGGTTCAAGCTGGGCGGGAAGAAGGAGGAGGCCGAGCGGCAGCGGAAGCTGGAGCTGATCCGTACGCCGGTGCTGTCCTGCTACCGGATCGCGGTCATCAGCCTCAAGGGCGGCGTGGGCAAGACGACCACGACGACCGCGCTCGGCTCCACCCTCGCCACCGAGCGGCAGGACAAGATCCTGGCCATCGACGCCAACCCGGACGCGGGCACGCTCGGGCGCCGGGTGCGCCGGGAGACCGGGGCCACCATCCGTGACCTCGTCCAGGCCATCCCGTATCTGAACTCGTACATGGACATCCGGCGCTTCACCTCCCAGGCGCCCTCGGGTCTGGAGATCATCGCCAACGACGTGGACCCGGCCGTCTCGACCACGTTCAACGACGAGGACTACCGGCGGGCGATCGACGTCCTCGGCCGGCAGTACCCGGTCATCCTGACCGACTCGGGCACCGGTCTGCTGTACAGCGCCATGCGCGGGGTGCTGGACCTCGCCGACCAGCTGATCATCATCTCCACGCCGTCGGTGGACGGTGCGAGCAGTGCCAGTACGACACTGGACTGGCTGTCCGCGCACGGGTACTCCGGCCTGGTCTCCCGGTCCCTCACCGTGATCTCCGGGGTCCGCGAGACCGGCAAGATGATCAAGGTCGAGGACATCGTGGCGCACTTCGAGACCCGCACCCGCGGGGTCGTCGTCGTGCCCTTCGACGAGCACCTGGCCGCCGGTGCCGAGGTCGACCTGGACATGATGCGGCCGAAGACCCGCGAGGCGTACTTCAACCTGGCCGCGCTGGTCGCCGAGGACTTCACCCGGCACCAGCAGGCGCAGGGGCTGTGGACGAGCGACGGCAACCCGCCGCCGGTGGCCGCGCCGCCGATGCCGGGCCAGGCCATGCCCGGGCAGCAGGTGTACGGCGCCGGCCAGCCGCCCCAGGCACCGGGGCAGCCGTATCCCCAGGCGCCGGGGCAGCCGTACCCGCAGGCCCCCGGCCAGCCGTACGCACCGGCGCAGCAGCCGTACCCGCCGCAGCAGGGCCAGCCGCAGCCGTACCCGGCCCAGCCCCAGCCGGGCGGATACCCGCAGCCCGGATACCCGCAGCCCGGACAGCCGCATGCCCACCCCCAGCCGTACCCGGGCCAGGACCAGAGCCAGGGCCAGCAGCCGCCGCAGGCTCCGCCCCAGCAGTAGCGGGCATGGGAAAAGGGCGGCCGGTGCGATGCGCACCGGCCGCCCTTTCGCATCGTAGAGCCGTTGTACGGCCCTCGCGGGAACCGTCGGGCTACTGCTCCGCCGCCACGATCTCCCGGCAGCGCTGCACGTCCTCGGCCATCTGCTCCAGCAGGGCCTCCAGCGTCTCGAACTTCGCCTGGCCGCGCACATAGGCGAGGAAGTCGACGGCGACGTGCAGCCCGTACAGGTCGAGGCCGACGCGGTCGATGGCGTACGCCTCCACCGTGCGCTCGGTGCCGTCGAACTGCGGATTGGTGCCGACGGAGACGGCGGCCGGCATGGCCTCGCCCTGGGCGTGCAGGAAGCCCGCGTACACGCCGTCGGCGGGGATGGCGGTGTGCGGGAGCGTCTCGACGTTGGCCGTCGGGAAGCCCAGTTCCCGGCCGCGCTGGGCGCCGCGGACGACGACGCCCTCCACCCGGTGCGGGCGGCCCAGGATCTCGCGGGCGCCCGCGACATCGCCCTCGGCGACCAGGCGGCGGGTCAGCGTGGAGGAGAACGGCTCGCCGCCGCCCGCCTCGCCGGTGACGTACAGGTCGACGACGTCCACCTCGAAGTCGTACGTCTTGCCCTGCTCGGTGAGGAACTCGACGTTGCCGGCGGCCTTGTGGCCGAAACGGAAGTTGGGGCCCTCCACGACCGCCTTGGCGTGCAACTTGTCCACCAGCACCTTCACCACGAAGTCGGCGGGCGACAGCTTGGAGAACTCGGTGGTGAACGGCAGGACGAGGACCGCGTCGACGCCCAGCTCGGCCATCAGCTCGGCGCGGCGGTGGTGCGGGGCGAGCAGCGGGGGGTGGCTGCCGGGGCGGACCACCTCGCTGGGGTGCGGGTCGAAGGTGACGACGACGGCCGGCACGCCCAGTTCGCGGGCGCGGTCGACGGCGTGCTGGATGATCAGCTGGTGGCCGCGGTGGACGCCGTCGTAGGAACCGATGGTGACGACGCTGCGCCCCCAGTCCTCGGGGATGTCCTCCAAGCCACGCCAGCGCTGCACTGTGACCGCTCCTCGAACCCTTGTCCGTGTCTGTCTTGACCTCGTTGTGCAGGTCTAAGGGTGCCATGCCGGGTGCTCCGCGCCAGCATCGGCATGGGGGCTGTGACGGGGCGCACGTCCAAGGCGGCGTCCGGCCGGTGCGCGTATGCCCCGTATCCGCCCAGGCCGGTCCGCGTACCCGGGCACGCCGGTGCGCGTACCACCCCCCGTGCCCCCGTATCTCCCGTACGCGGGCGCGCTCCGGTACCGGTCAGGCCGGTACGCGGACGCCCGCCAGGTTCTCGATCATGCGGCGGGTGCCGGGGCCCACCAGGGCGGCCCAGTCGTCCGGGGCGTCGGTCAGCCAGCGGGCCAGGCGGGCCGCGAAGCCGGGCACGTACCGGACGAGGTCGGCCAGGCCCCGGTCGCAGCGGGCGGCGCCCTCGGGCGTGCGGACGAGGAGCAGGCCGGTGCGGTGGACCAGGTCCCGGGTTTCCTCCTCCCCGGGACCCGCCCCGGTGTCGTCCCGGGCCACCGCCGCGTGCAGGACGGCGTCCAGGACGGCCGGGTCCCGCTCCCGGTCGAGCAGGAACTCCAGCAGCTCGCGCCGGAGCGGACGGGAGGCGGGCGTGCCGGCGCCGGCCAGGACGGTGGCGAGGGAGGCCCGGAGGGGTTCCGGGCCGCCGTCGAGCAGGGCGGTGACCAGCGGGAGCAGGACGGGGCGCGCGGCGGGGCCCGGGCCGAGCCGGCGGCCGACGCGGCGGGCGAGGGGCCCGGCGGTCTCCGGGCGCAGCCGCACCGACTCCTGGAGCAGCGCGGCGACCGGCCGGGCGAGGGCCGGGGTGGTGATCTCGGTGAGGGTGCGCAGATCGGCGCCCTCGGGGGCGCGGAGCCGGGCGCGGAAGGCATCCAGGACCGGTTCGGGGTGGGTGGCCAGGGCGGGGACGAGGGAGCCCGGCGGGATGCCCGGGTCGCCGGCGGCGAAGTGGCGCAGGGCCGCGGGCAGATGACGGTCGCGGGTGTGCGGGTCGTGGACCAGGACGGCGAGGGCGCCGCCGTGCAGGGTGCGGTCGGCGGGGCGGGCGAGCAGGGTGAGGGCGGCGCGGCGGAGCAGCGCGCGGTCCGCCGCCGTACGGACGTGGGGGGCGGCGCGCAGCGCGGACGCGACCGCGGCGGCCCGGCGGGCGGGGCGCTCGTCGTGCGCCCAGCGGTCGGCCGCCCGGCAGACGGCGGACGGCTCGTCCTCGGCGAGATCGCCGAGCAGTTCCTCCGCGCGTGGGTGGGGGCAGGCGACCAGCACCTCGGTGAGGTCGTCGGGGGCGCGGTGCCGGTGGGTGTGCAGCAGCGCCTGCGCGGCCGTGGCCACGGTGGCGTGCGGGGTCGCGGGCAGCGGACGCTCGTCGGTGAACCAGTGGGTCAGCAGGGGCTGTACGGCCTCCGGTGCGGCGGCGAGCAGTCCGGCGACGGCGTCCAGATAGCGGGCGGCCGACGCGGACGGTGCCGGGTCGGCCGGCAGGAGACGGCGCAGCAGGTCCAGGCGCTCGGCGCCGGTGACGGGCAGCGCGGTCCAGAAGGCGGGGCCGAACTCGGCCGGTACCGGCCGCCGGTCGTGGCGCCAGGCGGCGATCCGGTCGGCGAGCAGCCGCAGCACCTCGGTGTACGGCGTCGCGTCCGGGACCTGGAGCAGGGTCCGGGCGAGCAGCCGGGCGGCCCACCAGGAGCCGGTGTCGCGGTCCAGGGCCTCGGTCAACTCCCTTAAACGCACGGCTAGTTGCTCGGCACTATGCTGGCGGGCGAGGAACAGCAGGGCCTGGACGACGGGTCCGATGCGGTGGTGCGGCAGCGGGGCCGGGCGGGCCGCCTCGGGCCGCTCGCCGCGCGGGTGCACCAGGGCGCGCAGGGCCTCGTCGAGGTCCAGGTGCATGCCGTGCAGCCAGTCGGCCAGGTCCTCGTGGGCGAAGCGGTAGCCGCCGCCGGCCGGCACCAGGAGGCCCTCGGCGAGGACGGCGGAGGCCCAGCCGGTGCCCCCGCCGAGGCGGGCCGGGGCGGGCCCCCACGGGAACACGGCCTCGAACGACTCCCGGTCCAGTTCGCCCTGTCCCGGACCGAGGCTGCGCCGGGCCGCCTCGTGCACCTGCCCGGCCACCCGTGCGGCGAGCCGCCGTACGGCCGCACCGCGCGCCCCGCCGGCGGCGAGCCGGTCCGCGACGCGCAGGCACACCAGGTCGAGGTAGGCGCCGAAGACGTCGTACCGGTCCAGGGGGCCGGCGAGCGGGGCGCCCGGGGCGGCGGCCCGGACCTCGGACAGCAGCCGGAGCGTGAGCGGATGCCGGGCGTCCCGCTCGGCGAGGACACCGTCCGGAATGCCGTACCGGGCGCGGGCCCGGCGCGCTTCGCCGGCGGTGAAGTCGCCGATGGGGAGGCAGGGAGGCAAGGGAGCCGCGTTTCCGGACGCGGGACCGCCCCCGAACGCTGGACCACCGCCGGACGCGGGGCCTCCCCCGCCCGCCGGGGCGTGGCGTGGTTCCGCGGGAAACGCCCGCCCGGCGCGTTCCCAGTGTTCCTCCCGGCAGGCGACCACCAGGCGGGCCCCGGTCTCGTGGAGCCAGGCGGTCGTGCCACGGATCCACTCGGGCAGGCGGTGGGCGAGGGCCGGGGGCATCTCCTCGGGGCCGTCGAGGAGGAGCAGCAGCGGGCGTCCGGCCCGTGCGGCGAGGCGCGCCAGGTGCTCCGGGGTGACGTCGCCCAGGTCCTCGGGGCGGACGGCGCGGGACGCGGCGATGATCCGGGCGGCGCGGGCCAGGGCGCGGCGCGCGGCGTCGGCCAGCGAGCCGTCGGCGGCCGCCAGGTCGGCGCCGCGCAGCCACAGTGTGGGCGCGGGCCGCTCGCCCCGGGCGCGGCGGGCGGCGAGGGCCGCGAGTTGTGTCGTACGGCCGCTGCCCGGGGCGCCGACCAGGCCGAGCACGGGCCGGTCGCCGTCGGTGAAGGCGGCCAGCTCCCGCGCGATGCCGGGGCGCTCGATCGGGTCGGCGGCGCCCGGGGGGCCGTCCTGGCCCACCGAGGTCGTGGTCAGCTGGAGGATGCCGGCGAGGTTGAGGTCGGCGCCGTAGGCGGGCACGGTGGCCGCGTTGCGGGCGAGGAGTCCGGCGAGGGCGCCGTCGGCGGGACGCAGCGGGACGGCGAAACCCGCGTCGCGCCCGGCGGTGCGCAGGGCGGTGCCGAGGACGCCGACGACCGCGCCGGTGCGGGCGTCGCACACCGGTCCCCCGGCCGCGCCGCCGCCGGGCCTGAGCGCGTCCCGGCCGGCCGTGCCGATGGCAAGCTCCAGCACCTCGTGAAGGAGACGAGGGCCGTCCGCGGCGGTGTACGTGGCCCGGGTGGCGGCCAGTACCCGTGCCTCCCGCCAGCAGCCGGCGGCGACCCGTACATAGCTGCCCGCGTCGATCCGGTCCCGTACGGTCAGCGGCAGCGGATCCATGCCGAGGCCCTCGGTGCGGATCAGGGCGAGGCCCAGGCGGGGCAGCGGGGTGACCGCGTCGGCGGTGACCGTGCGGGTGCGCTCCCCGGGGGCGTGCAGCGTCAGCCGGGAGCGGCCGTCTACGGTCTCGTGGCCGGTGAGGAGGGTGCCCTCGTGGTCGGCGAGGAAGCCGAGGCCCAGCGGGCGGCCGGCCAGGTCCCGGATGTGCACGAGGGCGGGGACGGTGCCGGTGGACCGGGCGGCGTCGGGGAAGCCGCCGTGCACGGCCGGTACCGCGGATACGGCCTCCCCGTACCCGTGTCCCTCCCGGCGCCCGCCTTCGGTGCGCGGGCCCCGTTCCGCCATGGCCGTACCTCCCCGCCCGTCCCCGTGCCCTGACCCGACGGTAGGCACGCGGGGAACGGCGGGACAGTTCTCGCGGTGAACGCGCCCCCTTCCGCTCCCCCGGTTCGCTCCGAGCGCCCGGCCGGTCGGGTGAATAGGCGGGGGTTGCCGGAGAACCCCCGGGGAGGGGGAAGAGGGGGGACCGTGGAGCGGCGGCAGGGCCCGGCACACGACCGGCCGCCGCTCCACGGCAGAAGCCCTACGGCCGCCACGGGACGATCGGCACGGCCGCTACGGCGTCCCGGCCCGGGTCAGCCGAAGACGGCCAGGCTCTTGGCCTTGCCCCGGTGCTCTTCGACGAGCGCGAGGAAACGGCCCTCGGGGTCGAACACGGCCACCGGACCGGCGCCCGCGTACTCCTCGGGGATCTCCAGCCGGACGCCGTTCAGCAGCAGCCGGGCCCGCTTGGCGTCGACCTGCCAGCGCCGGAACGCGGCGCCGGCCGCCTCGGCGATCGGCATCACGGACAGGTCCTGCTGGAGCTGGTCCAGCGTCTTGGCCGCGTCCAGCTTGTAGGGGCCGACCCGGGTGCGGCGCAGCGCGGTGAGATGGCCGCCGACGCCGAGACCGGCGCCCAGGTCGCGGGCGAGGGCACGGATGTAGGTGCCGGAGGAGCAGACCACCGACACCACCAGGTCGAGCACCGGCGTGCCGTCCTCGGCGACCGCGTCCCGCACGTCGTAGACCGCGAAGGAGGAGACGGTCACCGGCCGGGCGGGGATCTCGAACTCCTCGCCCTCGCGGGCCCGCTTGTACGACCGTACGCCGTCGATCTTGATGGCGCTGACCTTGGACGGCACCTGCATGATGTCGCCGGTGAGCCCCGCGATGCCGGCGTCGATGGCGTCCCTGGTCACCTTGGAGGCGTCGGTGGACGAGGTGATCTCGCCCTCGGCGTCGTCGGTGACGGTGGTCTGGCCCAGGCGGATGGTGCCCAGGTACTCCTTCTCGGTGAGCGCCAGGTGCCCGAGGAGCTTGGTGGCGCGCTCGACCCCGAGGACCAGGACGCCGGTCGCCATGGGGTCGAGGGTGCCGGCGTGGCCGACGCGGCGGGTCCTGGCGATCCCGCGCATCTTGGCGACCACGTCGTGCGAAGTGAAGCCCGACGGCTTGTCGACGATGACGAGGCCGTCGGGCGTGGTGTGCTTCTGGGTCATTCGGTGGCGTCGCCGTCCGTGTCGGTCTCGTCGTCCGCCGGCTTGCGGTAGGGGTCGGCACCGGCGGCGTACGTCGCGCCGGTGGCCGCCTCGCGCACCTTCTGGTCGGACTGCCGGGCCTTGTCGAGGAGGTCCTCGATGGTCCGGGCGGTGTCCGGCAGGGCGTCCGCGACGAAGGTCAGGGTGGGGGTGAACTTCACCCCGGCCGCACGGCCGACCTCGGAGCGCAGGATGCCCTTGGCGCTCTCCAGGCCCGCCGCGGCGGCCTGCCGCTCCTCGTCGTCGCCGTAGACCGTGTAGAAGACGGTCGCCTCCCGCAGGTCACCCGTGACCCGGGTGTCCGTGATGGTGACGTGCGAGCCGAGCCGCGGGTCCTTGATCCCGCGCTGCAGCTTCTGGGCCACCACCTCCCGGATGAGGTCCGCCAGCCTTTTCGCCCGCGCGTTGTCGGCCACTGGTCCGTCTCCCGTTCTTTCTTCTTGCTTGCGTTCTGTGGTCTGGTCGTCGTCAGTCTTCTTCGCCGTGGAAGCGGCGTCGGACCGACAGCAGCTCCACCTCGGGGCGCGCGGCGACCAGCCGTTCGCACCGGTCCAGTACGTCGGTGAGGTGCGCCGCGTCGCCGGAGACCACGGCGAGGCCGATGATCGCCCGCCGATGGAGGTTCATGTGGTCCACCTCGGCCGCGCTCACCGCGTACTTCCGCTGGAGCTCGGCGACGATCGGGCGGACGACGGAGCGCTTCTCCTTCAGCGAGTGGACGTCGCCGAGGAGGAGGTCGAAGGACAGGGTCCCCACGTACATGTTCGTGCCGGGTTACCCGCCGGTACGGGATCGATGGCCTGCAGCCACGGTACCCCGTGCCTGCCGGCGGCTCGACCGGGTTTTCCGGTGCTGCCGTGCCGCCCGGAAAACGGCGCGCTGGCCGGCGGGACCGAGATCCCGCCGGCCAGCTTCGGATGCCGTCGGCCGTTACGCCCGCGGCTTCTCGCGCATCTCGTACGTCGCGATGACGTCGTCCACCTTGATGTCGTTGAAGTTTCCGAGGTTGATACCACCCTCGTAGCCTTCGCGGATCTCGGTGACGTCGTCCTTGAAGCGACGCAGGCCCTCGATGGTGAGGTTCTCCGCGACCACCTTGCCGTCGCGGATGAGGCGGGCCTTGGTGTTGCGGCGCACCTCGCCGGACCGGATGAGGACACCGGCGATGTTGCCCAGCTTGGACGACTTGAAGACCTCGCGGATCTCCGCCGTGCCCAGCTCGACCTCTTCGTACTCCGGCTTGAGCATGCCCTTGAGGGCCGCCTCGATCTCCTCGATCGCCTGGTAGATGACCGAGTAGTACCGGACGTCCACGCCCTCGCGCTCCGCCATCTGCGCGGCACGGCCGGCCGCACGGACGTTGAAGCCGATGACGATGGCGTCCGAGCCCATCGCCAGGTCGATGTCGGACTCCGTGACCGCACCGACGCCGCGGTGCAGCACGCGGATGTCGACCTCTTCGCCGACGTCCAGCTGGAGCAGGGAGGACTCCAGGGCCTCGACGGAACCAGAGGCGTCACCCTTGATGATCAGGTTCAGCTGCTGGACCTCGCCGGCCTTGAGCACCTTGTCCAGGTCCTCCAGCGACACACGGCGCGTGCGCTTGGCGAACGCCGCGTTGCGCTCGCGGGCGGCGCGCTTCTCGGCGATCTGACGGGCCGTACGGTCCTCGTCGACCACCAGGAAGTTGTCGCCCGCACCCGGGACGTTGGTCAGGCCCAGGACCTGGACCGGCGTCGACGGACCGGCCTCGGCGACGTTGTTGCCGTTGTCGTCGAGCATGGCGCGGACTCGGCCGTAGGCGTCGCCGACCACCATCGTGTCGCCGACCCGCAGCGTGCCTCGCTGGACGAGGACCGTCGCCACGGCACCGCGGCCGCGGTCGAGGCGGGACTCGATCGAGATGCCCTGCGCGTCCTGGTTCGGGTTGGCCCGCAGGTCGAGCGAGGCGTCGGCCGTGAGGACCACGGCCTCCAGCAGCGAGTCGATGTGCAGACCCTGCTTGGCGGAGATGTCGACGAACATGGTGTCGCCGCCGTACTCCTCGGCCACGAGGCCGTACTCGGTCAGCTGACCGCGCACCTTGGTCGGGTCGGCACCCTCGACGTCGATCTTGTTGACCGCGACCACGATCGGCACGTCGGCCGCCTTGGCGTGGTTGAGCGCCTCGACCGTCTGCGGCATGACGCCGTCGTTGGCCGCGACGACCAGGATCGCGATGTCGGTCGACTTCGCACCGCGGGCACGCATGGCGGTGAACGCCTCGTGACCCGGGGTGTCGATGAAGGTGATCTTGCGCTCTTCGCCGTTGACCTCGGTCGCGACCTGGTAGGCACCGATGTGCTGGGTGATGCCGCCAGCCTCGCCCGCGATGACGTTCGTCTTGCGGATCGCGTCGAGCAGTCGGGTCTTACCGTGGTCGACGTGACCCATGACGGTCACCACCGGCGGACGCACGACCAGGTCCTCGTCGGAGCCCTCGTCCTCACCGAACTCGATGTCGAAGGACTCCAGCAGCTCGCGGTCCTCCTCCTCCGGGCTGACGATCTGAACCGAGTAGTTCATCTCGTCGGCGAGGAGCTGGAGGGTCTCGTCGGAGACGGACTGGGTCGCGGTGACCATCTCGCCGAGGTTCATCATGACCGCGACGAGGGACGCCGGGTTGGCGTTGATCTTCTCCGCGAAGTCGGTGAGCGACGCGCCGCGGGAGAGACGGATGGTCTCGCCGTTGCCGCGCGGCAGCATCACGCCGCCGACGCTCGGGGCCTGCATGGCCTCGTACTCCTGGCGCCGCTGCCGCTTCGACTTGCGGCCACGACGGGCCGGACCGCCGGGACGGCCGAAGGCGCCCTGCGTGCCACCGCGGCCACCGGGACCGCCGGGACGGCCGCCGAAGCCGGGACGGCCACCGCCGCCACCGCCGGGACCACCCGGACGGCCGGCGAAGCCACCGCCGCCGCCACCGGGACCGGCCGGACGGCCGGCGAAACCGCCACCGCCACCGGGACGACCGGCGAAACCGCCGCCGGGACGACCGCCGCCGCCACCGGGACGACCACCGGCACCGGGACCGCGACCGCCGCCACCGGGGCCGGGACGCGGACCGGCGGCAGGACGCTGCGGCATCATGCCGGGGTTCGGACGCGGACCGGCCGGGCCGGGACGCGGGCCGCCCTGCGGGCGGGGCATGCCGGCCGGGGTCGGCCGGGGGCCGCCGGGAGCCTGCGGACGGGGACCGCCGCCCTGGGCGCCGGGCGCCTGCGGACGCGGGGCGCCGCCGGGACCGCCGGGGCCGGGACGCGGGCCGCCCTGCGGGCGCGGGGCCTGCGGGCGGGCCATGCCGGCGTTGCCGCCGGACGTGAAGGGGTTGTTGCCCGGACGCGGACCGGCCGGACGGGCACCCGGACGCGGGGCCTGGCCGCCGGGACGCTGACCGCCCTGACCCGGACGGGACTGCTGGCCCTGGCCCGAGGCCGGACGGGAGCCGCCGGGCTTCGGGGCACCGGGACGGGCACCGCCGGGACGCGGACCCTGTGCGGCCGGAGCCTGCGGGGTCTGCGCGGCCGGGGCGGCCGGCGGAGCGGTGAACTCCGGGGCGGCCGGGGCCGGGCGCGGCGCGGGCTTGGGGCCGGGCACCGGGCGCGGACCCGGGGCCGGCGCGGACGCCGCGGGGCCCGACGGGGCGGCCGGCTGCTGTGCGGCGGGCTGCTGGGCAGCGGGCGCCGTCGGGGGCTTGGGAGCCGCCGCCGGGCGCGGTGCCGGGGCAGCGGGACGTGCCGCCTGCGCCGGGGAGGGCGCGGCGGGCTTGGGGGAGGCCTTGCGCGGGGCGGGCTTCGCGGACTTGCCGCTGCCACCGCCCTGGAAGGCGTCGGTCAGCTTACGTACAACCGGCGCTTCGATGGTCGAAGACGCCGAACGGACGAATTCACCGAGTTCCTGGAGCTTGGCCATGACGACCTTGCTCTCGACACCGAACTCCTTGGCGAGTTCGTATACCCGGACCTTAGCCACTTCGCTCCTTTGAGGTCCGGGTTGAAGCCGGACCGTCGCTAGTTCATGGGCGTACTCATCGCGTACTCATCGAGTGCTCATCGCAATCTCGACCTGCTTTCGACTCGCGAGGTACCAGGCCGTACGGGGTTCCGTACGGCGCGTCTTACGGCGTTGCCTGCTCGGCAACTGTTGTCTGCTCGACGTATCGACGCAACGCCTTTGTGTCGAGCGCTCCCGGGACGCGCAGTGCCCGCGGGAACGCCCGGCGGCGTACCGCCTGGTCGAGACAGACCAGGGCGGGGTGTACATAGGCACCCCGGCCGGGCAGCGTACCGCGAGGATCGGGGACGCATGCATCCTCCATCTTCACGATCCGCAGGAGATCGTTCTTGGCCGCCCGCTCCCGACACCCCACACAGGTGCGTTCAGGGCATGCTCGGGTGTGCGTCCGGCCAGACACGGTTAAGTCTACCTCCCCGTACCGACCTCACCCCTTTGGGGCAAGAATCGAACGGTTGTTGTCGTGATCTCAGCGTCGGGCGGCCGGGATCTATTCCCGGGCCCCGGGCCCGCCGTGCGGCTCCGGGGCTGGTCAGACGCCCTCGGGTGGCTGCGTGGCTACGCTTCGGCCTGCTCGGTGTCTGGCCGGATATCGATCCTCCAGCCGGTGAGGCGGGCCGCGAGGCGGGCGTTCTGGCCCTCCTTGCCGATCGCCAGCGACAGCTGGTAGTCCGGCACGGTCACCCGCGCGGAGCGGGCGGCCAGGTCCACGACCTCCACCTTGCTCACCCGGGCGGGTGACAGGGCGTTGGCGACCATCTCCGCGGGATCGTCCGACCAGTCGACGATGTCGATCTTCTCACCGTTCAGCTCGCCCATCACGTTGCGCACCCGGCCGCCCATGGGACCGATGCAGGCGCCCTTGGCGTTCAGGCCCGAACGGGTGGACCGTACGGCGATCTTGGTGCGGTGACCGGCCTCACGGGCGATCGCGGCGATCTCCACCGAGCCGTCGGCGATCTCCGGCACCTCCAGGGCGAAGAGCTTCTTCACCAGGTTCGGGTGGGTGCGCGAGAGGGTCACCGACGGGCCGCGCACGCCCTTGGCCACGCGGACGACGTACGACCGCAGGCGCATGCCGTGCGGGTAGGTCTCGCCGGGCACCTGCTCCTGCACCGGCAGGATGGCCTCCAGCTTGCCGATGTCCACGAGCACGTTCTTCGGGTCGCGGCCCTGCTGGACCACGCCGGTGACGATGTCGCCCTCGCGGCCGGCGTACTCGCCGAGCGTCGCGTCGTCCTCGGCGTCGCGCAGCCGCTGCAGGATCACCTGCTTGGCGGTGGTGGCGGCGATACGGCCGAAACCGGACGGGGTGTCGTCGAACTCGCGGGGCGCCTGGCCCTCGGCGAGGTCCTCGGGGTCCTCCTTCGCCCACACGGTCACATGCCCGGTCTCCCGGTTGAGCTCCACGCGCGCGTGTCGGCGGCTTCCCTCGGTGCGGTGGTAGGCGATGAGGAGGGCCGACTCGATCGCCTCGACCAGCAGGTCGAAGGAGATCTCCTTCTCCCGGACCAAACCCCGCAGGGCGCTCATGTCGATGTCCACGGCTACGCCTCCTCCTCTTCCTTCATGTCCTTCTTGCTGTCCTTGCGGTTGAACTCGACCTGCACGCGCGCCTTGGCGATCTCCGGGAAGCCGAGTCTGCGGGTGGTGGCCTTGCGGCCCTTCACCCCGGGCACCTCCACGCCGATGCCCTCGTCGTCGACCTCCAGGATCCGCGCGACCAGCTCGCCGCCCTCCGTGAGCTGGAACTTCACCAGCCGGTCGGTGGCGCGCACGAAGTGCCGGTGCTCGGTGAGGAGGCGCTCCGCGCCGGGGGTGCCGACCTCCAGGTCGTACGCGTCCTCGCCCATCGCGTTCGTCTCGTCCAGCTTCGCCGAGAGCGCGCGGCTCACATCGGCGATCCGGTCCAGGTCCGCTCCGGTGTCGGAGTCGACCACGACGCGCAGCACCCGCTTGCGTCCTACGGAGTCCACGGCGATCTCTTCGAGATCCAGCCCATGGGAGGTGACGAGCGGTTCCAGCAGCTCTCGCAGCCTCTCGCTCTGGGTGGTGCTCATCCGGGTGACTCCTCGGCCGCGTGTGCTGTTGTGGGATGGGTCGCGTGTCTGGTCAAAGGGTACTGCCTCCGGCGGGGGGTGCTTCGCAGCGGAGCCCCGGGCCGCGTGCCGACACGGCCGCGTGCCCTCGGGTGGGTCCGGGTGGGTCCGGGTGGGTCCGCTGAGCCGGTGACATGCGGCGGGCGCTCGCGCGGGTACCGTGATCAACGGCGGGCGCCGTTCCCGCCCGTGTGTTCGTACGAGCCCCCCGAGGACGTCAGCCGTGCCGTACCCCCCGCCGTCGCGCATCCCCTCGGGGCCGCGCAGAAGAACCCTGCTCGCCTCGGCCGCCGGCGCCACCCTGCTGGCCGGCTGTTCGGCCGGTGCGGACTCCGGCGACGACGGCCCGTCGGCCGGCGCGCGGGCACGCGCGCGTGCGGCGCGGGACAGCCGGGGGCTGCTGGCGCGCTACGACGCCGTGCTCGCCGCGCATCCCGCCCTGGCGGACCGGCTGCGTCCGCTGCGGGCGCAGGTCGCGGCGCACGCGGCGGCGTTCGAGGACGGTACGACGCCCACGCCCACGCCTGCGGCGTCGCGGTCCTCGGCCGCGCCCGCCCCCGTGCCCGCCGCCGAGAAGGACGCCCTGGCCCAGCTGGCCGCCGCCGAGCGCGCCCTGGCCGACCGGCGGGCCAAGGACCTGCTGGAGGTGCCGGGCGAGCCGGCGCGGCTGCTGGCGTCCGTCGCGGCGGCCGGGGCGGCGCACGCGTACCTGCTGACGGAGGGAGCCCGGTGAACGAGGAGGCACAGCAGGCCGAGGTGACCGCGCTCCAGGCGGCGCTGGCGGCGGAGCACGCGGCGGTGTACGGCTACGGGGTCGTCGGCGGGCGGATCGGCGAGCGGCGCCGGGCCGAGGCGCGGACGGCGTACGACGCGCACCGGGCGCGCCGGGACGCGCTGGTGCGCGCGGTGCGGGACCTGGGCGCCGCCCCGGTCGCCGCGAGCGCCGCGTACGAGCTGCCGTTCCCGGTCGGGGACGGGGCGTCGGCGCTGCGGCTGGCCGCGCGGCTGGAGGAGCGGCTGGCCGGGGTCTACTCGGATGTGGTGCGCGCGGCGACCGGCGCGCGGCGGGCCGACGCGGCCGCGGCGCTGCGGGAGGCCGCGGTGCGGGCGGTGCGCTGGAGCGGGGAGAGCGTAGCCTTCCCTGGGCTCGCCGAACGGTCCGGTGAACGGGCCGACGAGCGGAGCGGCGCGGCCGGCACGACCCCGTCGGGCTCCGCGTCCGCCACGTCCGCCACGGCTCCGGCGAGGCGCTGAGGCATCGGCAGGAGGCCCGTACGCCCATCGCAGGACGGACCGGGAGCCGACAAGGACCCACAGGAAGGGAACGACTCGCGCATGGCTTGGGAAGCGCCGCCGCGCCTGGTACGGGCGCTCGGTGAGACGGCACCGGCCGGGGACGACTGGCTGACGCGGCTGCCCGCGGTGGCCGAGGAGGCCGTCGCCCGGCGCGGGTTGACCGTCGAGCGGGTGCAGGTGCCGGGCGGACGCAGCAGCCTGGTGGTGCTGGTACGGCGGCCGGACGGCACCCCGGCCGTGCTGAAGCTGGCACCGCCCCGGGCCCGCCCGGAGAGCGAGCGGGCCGCGCTGGCGCACTGGGCCGGGCTGGGCGCCGTACAACTGCTGGAGGACGGCGCCCAGGACGGTGCGCTGCTGCTGGAGCGGCTGCATCCGGATGTGTCGGTGCGTTCGCTGCCGGAGGCGAAGGCGCTGCTGGAAGCGGCGGGGACGCTGCGCAGGCTGTGGGTGGAGCCGCCGGCCGGGCACGCCTTCGAGACCGTCGCCGAGCGCACCGGGCGGCAGGCCGCGGCCATGCGGGCGAGCGCCGGGGCGGAGCCCGAGGTGGCCCCGCTGGTGGAGGCGGCGCTGGCCGCCCGTGAGGAGTTGCTGGCCACACCGCCGGAGGACCGGCTGCTGCACGGCACGTTCCGGCAGAGCAAGGTGCTCTCGGGCGAGCGGATGCCGTGGCTCGCGGTGGGTCCGGACCCGGTGGTCGGCGAGAGCGCCTTCGATCTGGCGCGGCTGGTGCGGGACCGGGTGGAGGACCTGATCGCGCAGCCGTCCGGCCCGGCCACCACCCGGCGCCGGATCAAACGGCTCGCGGAGTCGCTGGAGGTGGACCAGGACCGGCTGCGCGGCTGGACACTGTTCCGGGCGGTCGAGTCGGGCGTGCGGGCGCTGCGCGTGGGCCGACCCACGGACGCGGAACTGCTGCTGGAGTTCGCGGGCTGGCTGTAGCCAGGGCCGACCGCCCGTAGCCACGACTGGCGGTGGCGACGGCTGGCCGCAGCCACGACCGACCGTGGCAACGGCCGGCCGCAGCGGCGGCCGACCTCGGTGACGACTGTCCCGAGAGACCACCGGCCACGACCACCACCGACCGCAACGACGGCCGACCCGAGCGGCGACCGACCGCGACGACGACCGGCCCGGCGATGACTGTCCGCGGCCACCACCGACCGCAGCTGCTGCCTGGTCAAACGGCCGGCCCTGGGGCGACTGGCCGCTGCGCTTGCTGCCCGGAGTGGCGACGCGCCGTGGCGGCGGCCGGCTGCGACGACCGGCCGGGGAGGAGGGGGCTGTGGTGACGTCTGCCTGGATCGGCGGCCGGCTGTGGCGCCGCCCCCGGGGGAAAGTCCCCGGGGGCGGCGTCGGCAGGTCAGGCGATCCGGTGGGCCAGGGGTCAGGCCGTCAGGCCGTCAGGCCGTCAGGCCGTCAGGCCGTCAGGCCGTCAGGCCGTCAGGCCGTCAGGCCGTCAGGCCGTCAGGCCGTCAGGCCGTCAGGCCGTCAGGCCGTCAGGCCGTCAGGCGGGTGATCGCTTCCTCGACCGTCAGTTCCTCGCGCTCGCCGGTCTTGCGGTCCTTCAGCTCCAGCACGCCCTCGGCGGCGCGGCGGCCGGCCACCAGGATCTGGGGCACGCCGATCAGCTCGGAGTCGGTGAACTTCACGCCCGGGGAGACCCCGGCCCGGTCGTCCACCAGGACGCGGACGCCCGCGTCGGCGAGCTTCCCGGCGACATCCAGCGCCAGCTCGGTCTGGAGCGCCTTGCCGGCGGCGACCACGTGCACGTCGGCCGGGGCGATCTCCTTGGGCCACACCAGGCCCTTGTCGTCGGCGGTCTGCTCGGCGAGCGCGGCGACGGCGCGGGAGACGCCGATGCCGTAGGAGCCCATGGTGACGCGGACCGGCTTGCCGTTCTGACCGAGGACGTCCAGCTTGAGGGCGTCGGTGTACTTGCGGCCCAGCTGGAAGATGTGGCCGATCTCGATGGCGCGGTCCAGCTTCAGGCCGGTGCCGCACTGCGGGCAGGGGTCGCCGTCCTGGACCACCACGACGTCCACGTACTCGTCGACCTCGAAGTCACGGCCGGCGACGACGTTCTTCGCGTGCGTGTGCTCCTTGTTGGCGCCGGTGATCCAGGCGGTGCCGGGGGCCACGCGCGGGTCGGCGATGTACTTGACCTTCTCGCCCAGGCCCTGCGGGCCGACGTAGCCGCGGACCAGCTCGGGGTGGGCGGCGAAGTCGGTCTCGGTGACCATCTCCACGGCGGCCGGGGCGAAGTGCGCCTCGACCTTGTCCAGGTCCACCTCGCGGTCCCCGGGCACGCCCACGGCGACGATCTCGCCGTCCACCTTGACCAGCAGGTTCTTCAGCGTGGCGGAGGCGGGGACGCCGAGCGAGGCGGCCAGCGTCTCGATGGTCGGGGTGTCGGGGGTGGGGATCTCCTCCAGCGCGGGTACGGCGGAGCCGTCCACCGGCGTGAGCTGGTAGGTGATCGCCTCGGTGTTGGCGGCGAAGTCGCAGTTCGGGCAGTCCGCGAAGGTGTCCTCGCCGGCCTCCGCCGGGGCGAGGAACTCCTCGGACTTGGAGCCGCCCATGGCGCCGGCGGTGGCCGCGCAGATGCGGTAGTCGAGGCCGAGGCGGGCGAAGATCCGCTGGTAGGCCTCGCGGTGCAGGGCGTAGGAGGCGCCGAGGCCGTCGTCGTCCAGGTCGAAGGAGTACGAGTCCTTCATCAGGAACTCGCGGCCGCGCAGGATGCCGGCGCGGGGGCGGGCCTCGTCGCGGAACTTGGTCTGGATCTGGTAGAGGATCACCGGCAGGTCCTTGTAGGACGTGCACTGGTCCTTGACCAGGAGGGTGAAGATCTCCTCGTGGGTGGGGCCGAGGAGGTAGTCGCCGCCCTTGCGGTCCTTGAGCCGGAACAGCTCCTGGCCGTACTCGTCCCAGCGGCCGGTCGCCTCGTAGGGCTCGCGGGGCAGCAGGGCGGGCAGGGTGACCTCCTGGGCGCCGATGGCGTCCATCTCCTCGCGGACGACGCGTTCGACGTTCGCGAGGACCTTCTTGCCCAGGGGCAGCCAGCTCCAGATGCCGGCCGCCGTGCGGCGGACGTAGCCGGCGCGGACGAGGAGCTTGTGGCTGAGGACCTCGGCGTCCGCCGGGTCGTCGCGCAGCGTCTTCGCCATCAACTGGGACATGCGCTGGACCGGTGCCTTGGCCATGGTTCTCGTACTCCTGCCGGATAAAGGTGGTGGCAAGGAGGTTATCCGGGCCGCCCGTGCCGGTGGAAATCGGTTAGCGCCTGCGCAGCGGCAGCGGGGCGCCCATCACGGCGTAGGGACGGGGTGCGCTCGGGAAGTGCACCTGCCGGGCGAGGTCGGTGTAGCCGAGGGAGTGGTACAGGCCGCGGGCGGGGCTGTCGATGTCGATCGCGGACAGGATCGAGCGGGGCTCGTCGGCGGTGTCGGTGATGGTCGTGATCAGCTTCCGGCCGATGCCCCGGTTCTGGTGGTCGGGGTGAACGTGCAGTTCGGTGATGACGAAGGAGTCGTCCAGCCAGAAGTCGTTGCCGCCCGCGCGCAGATAGGGCTCCACGACGGTGGACCACCAGTGGGTACGGCTGTTGGGCATGCCGTACACGAAGCCGACGAGCCGGCCGCGGGAGGTCGCGCCGTAGGCTCTCGCGCCCTGGTACTGCATGTGGCGCTGGACGATCTGCCGGCGTACGGCGACCTCCTCCGGTCCCAGACCGAAGGCGAGGGCTTGGACGGCCAACGCCTCGTCGACGTGGGCGGTGAGGTCCAGGGGGCCGATCACTGGGTCCATGCGGGGAGCGTACAGGGGCGTCAGAAGAGCACACTCATGAAGGCGCCCACCTCTTCGAAGCCCACGCGCCGGTACGTCCTTCTCGCCGCCGTGTTGAAGTCGTTGACGTAGAGGCTCGCCACGGGGGCGAAGTCCGCGAGGGCGTAGCGCAGCACGGCGGCCATGCCGGGGACCGCCAGGCCCCTGCCCCGGTACTCGGGGGCCACCCACACGCCCTGGATCTGGCAGGCCTGGGGGGTGGCGGCGCCGATCTCCGCCTTGAACACCACCCGGCCCTGCTCGTCCACGCGGGCGAAGGAGCGGCCGGAGCCGACGAGTTCGGCGACCCGGGCCTGGTAGAGCAGCCCGCCGTCGCCGGACAGCGGGGAGACGCCGACCTCCTCGGTGAACATCGCCACGCACGCCGGCATGATCGTCTCCATCTCGTCCTTGCGGACGCGGCGGACGTACGGATCGGGGGCGATGTCGTCGGGCATGCGGTCGGTGACCATCAGCGGCTGGTGGGCGCGGACCTCCCGGGCCGGACCCCAGTGCGGCTCCAGCAGCCGCCACAGTCCGGCGGTGGCGTCGGCGGGCCCGACGATGGAGGAGCAGCGGCGCCCGGCCCGGCGGGCGCGGTCGGCGAAGGCGCGCACGGCGCGCGGGGTGGCGCAGACGGGGACGAGGTTCGCGCCCGCGTAGCACAGGGACGTGAGCATGCCGTCCTCGTACCAGCCCCACATCTCGCCGCCGAGCCGCCAGGGGTCCAGGCCGGCGACCCGGACCCTGGACGTCACGAAGGCGTTGGCAACCGGCTCACGGTCGAGCACGGCGAGCGCCGCGTCCAGGTCATTCGGTTCCAGGACCCGGGTGGTGGTCTGGGTCAACACTACGGGGCCTCACGGTGGGGTTCTGCTGGTCCCGGCACTGTACCCCGGGTGCCCGCGAAGCGCTCCCCACCGGTCTCGGACCGACCCGCGGCAGTCCTCCCGGGTCTCGGCTGGAGCAGGTCAGGCGCCGTCCGCGCGCCGGAGAAGCGCGCCGTGACCGCCCGGCGCTCGCCGACGAGTGGAGGCGGACGGTCTGCCGTCCCGGTCGCCGCCCGGGACATCGGATCGGCTCACCCGATAATCGTGGTTGTGATCAATGGGCACCTGCGCGTGGTACTGGCCGAGGACTCCGTCGTTCTGCGGGACGGGATGGTCGAGTTGCTCGGCGCCCGCGGATGCGAGGTCGTGGCCACCGCCGGGACGGCGCCGGAGCTGCTCGCCGCGGTGGCCGAGCACCGGCCCGACGTAGCGGTGGTGGACATCCGCATGCCGCCCACGCACACCGACGAAGGCATTCGCGCCGCCGTCGAGATCCGTGCGAGGACCGCCGGGGTCGGCATCCTCGTCTTCTCGCAGCACGTGGAGGCGGCCTGGGCCTCCCGGCTGCTGGCGGACGGAGCGGCGGGCATCGGGTACCTGCTGAAGGAACGTGTCGCCCGCACCAGCGAGTTCGTCGACGCTCTGCACCGTGTCGCCGACGGAGGCACGGTGCTCGATCCGGAAGTGGTCACGCAGCTGATGCGGGGCGGCCGGCGCAGGCGGGTGGACACCCTGACCCCGCGCGAGCGCGACGTGCTGGAGCTGATGGCACAAGGCCACTCCAACCGCTCCATCGCCGCACTGCTGGTGGTGTCGGAGCGGGCGGTGGAGAAGCACGTCGCCGCCGTCTTCACCAAGTTCGGCCTGCGGGCGAGCGACGCCGACAACCGTCGAGTGAAGGCTGTCCTCAACTACCTGGCCGAAACGGTAAGTTGACGCTCATCGCAGACGTGCGGGCAGCTCGGCGACGACCATGGTGGGTCCGCCGGGCGGGCTGTCGACCCGCAGGACGCCGTCCACCGCCGCGAGCCGTTCGGCCAGGCCTGTCAGGCCGGTACCGGCGCCGAGCGCCGCACCGCCGCGGCCGTCGTCGCGCACGCTGAGGCGCACCCGGTCGTCCGCCGCGCTCACGGTGAGTTCGGCCGAGCGGGCACCGCTGTGCTTGGCGATGTTGGTGAGGAGCTCGGCGGCGCAGAAGTAGACGACCCGTTCGACCACTTGGTGCGGGCGTTCTGCCAGGTCCAGGCGGATGGTGACCGGCACCGGCGAGGTGGCGGTGAGGCCCGGCAACGCCTCGCCGAGGCCGCCGTCCAGTGCCACCGGGTGGATCCCCCGGGTCAGCCGCCGCAGTTCGGTGATCGCGTCGTCGGTCTGGCCGCGGGCGCGGTTCATCAGGGTGCGCAGCCGCCCGAGGTCCGGACCGGAGGGGGGCGCGAGCGCGTCTTCGGCCAGCGAGAGGGTGATGGCCAGGGCGACCAGCCGGGCCTGGGTGCCGTCGTGCAGGTCACGCTCCAGGCGGCGGAGCTGGTCGGTGTTGTCCGCGAGCAGGGTGGCGCGGGCCGTCTCCAGCTCCCGGACACGCTGCTGGGCACGGGCCGGGCCGAGCAGCAGCCGGGCGAGCCGGCGGTTCGCTCCGTTCAGCGCCCTGATCGCGCCGGGCACCGCGGACAGCACCACCAGGCCCAGCACGACGGACACCGCGTCCAGCCAGGTGGCCGGCCGCGCGCCGCCCCCCAGGCGGATCCAGAGCGGAAAGCTGGCCAGCCAGCCGCAGCCGAGGGGAAGCGCCACGGCGATGGCGAAGCCGAGCACGCCGAGCGGCAAGCGCAGCACCAGATAGAGCAGCGCCCGCCAGGCGACGGGATCGGTCAGCACGACACGGCCACGGGCGTACACGCCCGCCGGGCGGGGCAGCCTGGCCGGCGCCTCGACGTACTCGCCGAGCAACCGGCCGACCAGCCACCGGTGCAGCGCGCCCAGACGACGCGCGCCCAGCAGCGCGACGACCACGAACGGCAGGCCGACCACGGTGAGCGAGAGCAGCGCTCCCGCGTACAGGGCGGCCAGTGCGTAGCCGCCGCCGAGGAGTGCGCACGGCAGCCCGACGATCGCGAAGGCCCATTCGCCGCCCCGGGCGGACAGGTATCGCCGCTGCTCGACCACCTCCGACGCGGGGCATCTCGGTCGCTCCGCCCCGGTCGGGTGACTGCGCCGGGCCGACGGGCGGCGTGCCCGCCAGGCTCCGAGGACCGTGCGGGTGCGCGCCCGCGGGCGGGACGTGCCCTCGGCGGCCGGCTCGTCGCCGCGTTCAGTCACGGTCACCGCTCACCAGTTCCGCCGCCGGACCCCGAACCGCTCGCAGGCCGGTGGCCAGGACGGCCAGGACGGTCAGCGCCGTCGCGCCCGCGACGATGTACCAGGAGGCGGCCACCGGGACGGACGCACCACCGAGCCGGTCGTCGCCGTGCTGAACGCCGCCGACGCGGCTCCCGCGACCGCCGCGCCGAGCAGGACGCCCACCGCCGTGGTCAGCGCCGCCTCCGCGGTCAGCATGCGCATCAGCTGCCACCGGTGCGCGCCGACCAGGCGCAGCAGCGCGAACTCGCGGCGCCGTTCGGCGGTCACGGCGACCAGGGTGTTCACGGTCGATACGGCGGCGAAGCAGGTCAGCAGCGCCACCTCGGCCTGGCGCAGCCAGACGTCCGTGGCGGAGGTGACACCGGTGGCCGTCGCCCGCGTGGCGTGCCCGGCGGTGTGCGTCATGATCAGCATGGTGCCGGACAGCCCCACGAGCAGCGCGACCGGCACCACCGCGGACGACAACCGCCGCGCGTAGCCGCGCAGGTTGGCGTGGGCCAGCCACCCCGCACCGGGCGCCAGAGCCCGTACCGGCGCCCCCAGGACGGCCACCAGGAGCCGCACCGCGAGCGGTCCCAGCAGGGCCACCGCGACCAGCAGGACCAGCGCGGCGAGCAGCGCCGCCTGCCCCGCCTTGTCCGTCTCCTCCGCCGGCCGCGTCGCGGCCAGCCGCAGCAGCAGGCCGCCGCCCACCAGCGCGCCGATACCGGCGAGCAGACGGGGTGCGCCCGCCCGTCCGTGCTCGGTCGAACCGGCGGTGAGGGCGGCCGCGGGCGCCATCCGGGAGATCCGCCGGGCCGCGACGGCCGAGGCCGCCAGGCCGACGGCGAGTACGGCGGCCAGGGCGACCAGCATCGGTACCGGTGTCCCCGGCACCCGCATGCCCGGTGCCGCCAGCCCCAGCCGTCGTAGCTCGGCGAGGAAGCGACGGGCCGCGGCCCCGCCCACGGCCCAGCCGGGCAAGGCCACCAGCAACGTGGTCGTGACGACCTGGCCGCGTACCAGCCGCCGGGTCTGACGGGGCGTTGCCGCGACGGTGCGCAGCAGAGCCAGTTCGCGGTGCTGCTGACGCAGAGCGAAACCCAGCGCGTTGACCACGACGAAGAACGCCACCAGGACGGCGATCTCACCGAAGGCTCCGGCGATCACCGCCACTCCCGGCCCTGTGGCCGCCCTCCGGGCGGACGCGGACGCGGTGACATCGGCGGCGAGCAGAGAGCCGAACAGCGTCACGGTGGCGATCGCGAGGAACAGCGCGACCGCCAGACCGACGAAGGCAGCCGGACGCCGGCGCATCTGCCCGAGGGCGACCGGGACCATCGCACTCACCCGCCCAGCCGGCTCAGGCGCTCGCCGACGAGGGCGGCGGTGGGCCGGTCCAGCTCGTCCACCACGAGGCCGTCGGCAAGCAGCAGTACCCGGTCCGCGTATCCGGCGGCAACCGGATCGTGGGTCACCATCACGCAGGTACGGCCCTCCTGGTCCACGCCGGCGCGCAGCAGGGCGAGGATCTCGTGGCCGGTGGCGCGGTCGAGGGCGCCGGTCGGCTCGTCGACGAAGAGCACCCGGGGGCGGGAGACCAGCGCCCGGGCGATCGCCACCCGCTGCTGCTGCCCACCGGACAACTGCCCGGGCCGGTGCCGCTCCCGTCCGGCCAGTCCGACCCGCTCCAGCGCGTCCAGAACCCGGCCCCGCTCAGGCCGCTCACCGGCCAGCCGGCCGGGAAGCTCGACGTTCTGCGCGACCGTCATCGCCGGCATCAGATTGAACGCCTGGAAAACGAATCCGACCCGGCTGCGCCGAAGTGTCGCCAGCCGCCGCTCGGGCAGCCGGGAAACCTCGACGCCACCCCACCGGACAGAGCCCCGAGTGGGCCGGTCCATCCCCGCGAGGCAGTGCAGCAAGGTGGTCTTGCCGGAGCCCGACGGTCCCATCACCGCCGTGAACGTACCGGGCGCAAAGGCCACCGACACCCCTCGCAACGCCCGTACGGCGGCCGTACCGCGCCCGTACTCACGGTGCAGGTCTTCCGCCCGAACGGCGATTCCCGCCTCGACATCCGTCACCATCTCAGCCATGCCCCTCATCCTCGGCGGACGCGGCGCGGCGGTCGATCGTGCCCACCCCCGGACCAGGGGTTCGGGAAACCGAACCCCGCTCGTCGGCAGGGGTGCGGGCCCCGACGGCTGCGAGTGACCGCCGGACGGATGCCTTGCCCCGGCGAGGGCGGACGGATGCTTTGCCCCGACGACGGCCGGGGAAGCCTGGCCCTGGCGACGGCGGAGGGAGACCTTGCCCCGGCGACGACCGGGGGATGCCCTGTCCCGGCGAAGGCGGACGGAGGCCTTGCCCCGGCAACGGCCGGGGAAGCCTGGTCCCAGCGAGGGCGGGGGATGCTTCGCCCCGGCGAAGGCGGGGGGATGTTTCGCCTCGGCGACAGCCGAGGAGCCCTGGTCCCGGCGAGAGCCAAGGGAGGCCTTGCCTCGGCGTCGGCGGGGCGCGGGCGATGGTCGTCGGGGGCCTCAAGCGTCGCGGGGGCCGGTCGCGGAACGGGGTCGCCTGTGCTGGTGGGCGACCGTGAGGACGGGGGTCGAGCAGGGGGGAGCCGGGAGACGTCGTCGGGGTTCCGCCGGTGACGACGCCCGAACCGTGCCCCGGTCCCGTCACCGAGTGGTGACGGGACTCACAGCGCGAGTACGGGGGTCAGCCCGCCACCGACACCGACGGCTCGCCGGAGGTCACGCCGTCCTTCTCCATCTGCTCGGCCAGCTTCATGGCCTCCTCGATGAGGGTTTCCACGATCTTGGACTCGGGGACCGTCTTGATGACCTCGCCCTTGACGAAGATCTGGCCCTTGCCGTTGCCGGAGGCCACGCCGAGGTCGGCCTCGCGGGCCTCGCCGGGGCCGTTGACGACGCAGCCCATGACGGCGACGCGGAGGGGGACCTCCATGCCGGTCAGGCCCGCGGTGACCTCTTCGGCGAGCTTGTAGACGTCGACCTGGGCCCGGCCGCAGGACGGGCAGGAGACGATCTCCAGGCCGCGCTGGCGCAGGTTCAGGGATTCCAGGATCTGGATACCGACCTTGATCTCCTCCACGGGCGGGGCCGAGAGGGACACGCGGATGGTGTCGCCGATGCCCTGGCTCAGCAGTGCGCCGAAGGCGACCGCGGACTTGATCGTGCCCTGGAAGGCGGGGCCGGCCTCGGTCACGCCGAGGTGCAGCGGGTAGTCGCAACTCTCGGCGAGCTGGCGGTAGGCCTCGATCATGACGACCGGGTCGTTGTGCTTGACGGAGATCTTGATGTCCCGGAA
>NZ_BAAASM010000004.1:0-181546 GCF_039532885.1 Streptomyces nogalater
AGCCCAGCGACATGCCGTGGAAGGCGTTGGTGAACGACACGACCGCCTCGCGGCCCTTCACCTTCCGGGCCAGCTTCAGCGCGGACTCCACCGCGTTGGTGCCCGTCGGCCCCGGGAACATCACCTTGTACGGCAGATCCCGCGGGCCCAGGATCAGGCGCTGGAAGGTCTCCAGGAACACGCGCTTGGCGGTGGTGGCCATGTCCAGGCCGTGGGTGACGCCGTCCCGTTCCAGATAGTCGAGCAGCGCCCGTTTCAGTACCGGGTTGTTGTGGCCGTAGTTGAGTGATCCGGCGCCGGCGAAGAAGTCCAGGTAGGCATGGCCGTCCTCGTCGTACATCCGGCTGCCCTGGGCCCGGTCGAAGACGGTGGGCCAGCCGCGGCAGTAGCTGCGGACCTCCGATTCCAGGCTGTCGAAGGTGCTCAGGTCGGGCGGCATGATGGTCATGCGTGCTCCCGGGGCTCGGCGAACGGCTGTGGTCGACGTGGAAGGTGCGAAGGTGCGCTTCGCCCGGCTCGGGCAAGGCGCGGACAGGGGGACGGCCGGTCTCTCAGCGCGCGCGGTCCGCCTCGGTGGACCGCGCGGAGACCCGCGCGGGCTCGCCACGACTCTCCTCGGGGCCGTCCGGCCGGGCGGGGCCCGGCCGGACGAAGCCGGGCCGTGCGGCAAGCAGTCCGCAGACGAGTTCGGGCACCACCAGCAGGAACAGCAGCCAGATCGACGCCTCCCAGCCACCGGTGACGCTGTGCAGCACACCGAAGGTGAGGGGGCCGCAGGCGGCGAGGAGGTACCCGCCGGACTGGGCCATGCCCGAGAGCCGCGCCGTGGTCGCGGCATCGGGGGAACGGAGGTTGAGGAGCGTGAGGGCGATCGGGAACGCGCTGCCCGTGGCGACTCCGAAGACGGTGACCCAGACCCAGCCGGCCCGCGGAGCCAGGAGCAGGCCGCCGAGACCGACCGCCATCAGGGCGACGACCCCGAGGACCAGCGGCCGCTGGTCGCGCATATGGGCCGCGACCACCGGCACGACGAAACCGAGGGGAATGCCGATGACGATGATGACGGAGTTCATCATCCCCGCGGTGGCGGGCGAGAACCCGTGATCGTGCATGATCCCGGGCAGCCATGCCGTCAGCGTGTAGAACATCAACGACGTCATGCCCATGAACACCATCACGGACCACGCCAGCGGCGAGCGCAGCAGCGAGCCCTGCGCCGCAGCGGCGCGGGTCGCCGCCTCCGTGGGCGCGCCCGTCGGGGTGTCCGGCCGGTCGGACGGGGAGGCGGCCGGGGAGGCGCCGGCGCCCGGCCGTCGCCGCCGGTGCGTGCGCGCGCGCAGCGCCAGCGGGCCCCACACCAGGGCCGCGACCAGCGCCGGCACCGCCCACGCGGCCAGAGCGGGCCGCCAGCCGCCCAGGTGGTCCAGGGGGACGGCCAGGCCCGCCCCGGCGGCGCCGCCGACCGACAGCAGCATCATCGACAGGCCGGTGAGCGAGCCGACGCGGTGGGGGAACCCGCGCTTGACGACCGCCGGCACCAGCACGTTGCCCGTCGCCATCCCGGCCGCGGCCAGCACCGTACCGGTGAACAGCGCGGACTGGGCGGGGACCACGCGCAGCAGGAGCCCCGCCGTGATCACCAGGAGCGCCACGGTGATCGCCGCCTCGGTGCCGATCCGACGGGCGAGCACGGGGGCGAGGGCGGAGAAGACGCCCAGGCACAGCTCCGGCAGCGTGGTGAGCACGCTGACCTCGACACCGGTGAGCCCGAACGTGTCCTGGAGTTCGTCCAGGAGCGGGGGGACGCCGGTGATGGCCGCCCGCAGGTTGAGGGTCAGCAGGACCAGACCGATGAGGGTCCAGACCGCTGCGGAACGAGTGGTACGGGGAGTGGAGGTCATGTCGCCTTCGTCCTGCGCGGCAGCGTGCCGAACGTCGGGTGCGGTCAGGGCTCGGGTCCCGTCCCGTCCGCGGCGGCCGGGACGGGACCGGCGCGAACGGATCGGCGGGTGCCGTCTCTTGGGCCGGTTCAGCCGGGGAACTCCCGGTTGCCCAGGTGCTGCGGACGCGGCCTGGCCGCGGCGAACGGGGCCTCCAGTGTGTTCTCCACGCTGTTGTAGACGATGAAGATGTTGGAGCGCGGGAACGGCGTGATGTTGCCGCTGGACGCGTGCAGCAGGTTCGAGTCGAACATCACCGCGGTCCCGGCGGGGCCCGTGATCTGCTCGATGCCGTGCTGCTCGGCCATCCTCGTCAGGTGCTCCTGGGCGGGGGAGCCGACGGGCAGGCGCTCCACGCGCAGTGACTCCTTGTGGTAGTCGGGCGGTGTCTCGCCGACCGTGGGAACGAACGTCCTGTGCGTGCCCGGCATGACCATGAGCGGCCCGTTGCACGGGAGGTTCTCGCTCAGCGCGATGGACACGCTGAACGCCCGCGGCCGGGGCATGCCGTCCTCGGAGTGCCAGGTCTCGAAGTCGGAGTGCCAGTCGAACGGGGCGCCGCCGAAGCCGGGCTTGTAGTTGACCCGGCTCTGGTGGATGTACACGTCCGAGCCGAGGACCTGCCGGGCGATGTCCGTGAGCCGGGGCGAGTGCAGCAGTTCGGCGAACAGCTCGCTGACCTTCTCCACCTCGAACACCGAGCGCACCCGGTCGGACCCCGGCTCCAGAATCACGCGTTCACTCGCGCGCAGCACCGGATCGGAGCCGAGCCGCCGCAACTCGGCGCGGTACGCCTCGACTTCGCGCGGGGACAGCAGGTCGTCGAGGACCAGGTAGCCGCCGGTCGCGTAGCGGGCCAGCTGCTCCTCGTCGAGCGGGCCCGGCGCGTCACCCCACACCACGGGGTCGACCCGCGGCCGGGGCACGGCCTCGCCGGTGACTCGGGTCGGATACAGGTCGGGACGCACGGTGGTGTTCATACAGTGCTCTCCTTCGGAGCCGATCGTGCCGGTGCGAGTGCCCGGTTCGGGGGCCGGGCTGCCGTCTCAGGCCGTATCCGCCTCCTCCGCCTCGGTGAGCAGCGGGTACGTGCCGTGCTCGTCGTGGTCCTCCCGGCCGGTCATGGGCGGGTTGAAGACGCAGATGTAGCGGGAGTCGGTCCTGGGGCGCAGGGTGTGCCGTTCGTGGCCGTCGAGGAGGTACAGCGTGCCGGGTGTGATCCAGTGCTTCTCCCCGGTCTCCTCGTTGGTCAGCTCGGACTCCCCTTCGACGCACAGCACCGCTTCGATGTGGTGGGCGTACCACATGAACGTCTCGGTGCCGGCGTAGACGGTGGTCTCGTGCAGGGAGAAACCGGCCCGCTCGCGGGCGAGGAGGATCCTCTTGCTCTCCCAGGTGCCGGACCTGGACTTGACGTGCCGGTCGGTTCCCTCGATATCGCTGAATGAACGGACGATCACGACGGGTCGTGCCCCCTCGGGTCGTGGATGGGTGAAGCGGCGTCGCGCACGGCGCGGGCGACTCTCCTCGGTCGCTCGCCCGCGTGAGCGCCGGGTGTGATGGGCAGGGCCGGTACCCCTGCGCGGGCCTCGGACTCGGAGCGCACAGGAGTGAAATACGGCCACGCGCGAACCGGCCGGACCACTGGCTGATCCTGGCCGGGCCACCGGCCCGCATCGCCGGCGCACCACGGAATCTCGGCGTCCGCCTGGTCAGCCCATTAGACCAACAGGGGAGCCCGGTAGCAACCATGGGCCCGGGTCCGGCCGGTGCCGCGCCCGGCCGCGTATTTTCGGCCAACTGCCCGCGCGTGACGCCGAGTTGATCTTGACGGATCGCTGTGTACCCTCGCGCTTCGGCTCCACGCCAGGGGAGGACACCTGCTTCACAAAACCTTCGAATCGCCGCACGCGCCCCTGCCGATTCGCCCCTGCGACGCGTCCGCGCACCCACACGGCGGCAGGCGCGGCGGGGCCGTCCCGCACGGCCGGTTCTGATCGGACGCACGTCCGCGCTCCTTTCGGGGATGCGACGCTGACAGCGCTACGAACCAGAAGTCGTCCGAACACAGCGGGCGGACGGCGTGGGACATCCCGCGCCTGCCGTGAGCTGACACGTCGTCAACGCTTACACGCCGTGGAACGTCGAGCGCGCGACACGAAAGGCCGGGACACGGCGTGCCGGAGACCATCCGCACGCACCGTGATGCGGGCATACCGGCTGGGGGCCGATATGGATGCTCAGCTTGACCACAGCGAACGACCGCAAGGCCTGGTCCTCAGCGAGCCAGTGCCTCACCTGGTCCCCGTGGACCAGCTTCAGCCGGCCGATTCCCCCCGCCTCGCGGGAGAGGACGAGCGGCATGCGCGGAGGCTGGCCGAGAGCGAGACCGAATGGCCGCCGATCCTGGTCCACCGGTCCACCATGCATGTGATCGACGGGATGCACAGACTCCGCGCGGCGAAGGAGAAAGGGTGGCACTCCATCAAGGCGGAGTTCTTCGACGGCACCGCTGAGGCGGCCTTCGTCGAAGCCGTACGGGCCAACATCCGGCACGGCCTCCCGCTCTCCCTGGAAGACCGGCGGTCGGCGGCCGAACGCATCGTCGCCTCCCGGCAGGACATGTCCGACCGGGCGATCGCCGAATGCACGGGGCTGTCCACCAAGACGGTCGGCGGCATCCGACGGCGGCTGAACGGCGGCTCCGCGCGCCAGGAGGTCCGGCTGGGCAGGGACGGCCGTCGCCGTCCGCTCAGTGCCGCCGAGGGAAGACGGCGGGCGGCCGAGGCGCTGACGGCCCGCCCCCACGCCCCACTGCGGCAGATCGCGAAGGCGGCCGGGGTCTCCGTGGGCACCGCACACGACGTCAGGGAACGCATACGGCGAGGTGAGGACCCCGTCGTGCCCAGGGACCGCGGGCAACCGCGGCAGCCCGATGGCCGGCCGGAGCCGGAGCCGGCTCAGGCGGTGGTCCGGGAGCCTCCGGTCACCCCTGGGGAACGGGAGCGGAAGACCCGGAACATGAGGGCCCGGCTGCAGTCGCTGCGGCGGGATCCCTCGCTCAGGTTCTCGGAGTCGGGCAGGGAACTGCTGCGGTGGCTGTTCCTGCAGTACCAGGCCAAGGCGAAGTATCCGCTCGTCGTCGAGAACATACCGCCGCACCTGGCGGCAACCGTCGCGGAGCTGGCCATCCAGTGCTCGGACATGTGGCGAAGCCTCGCCCGGGAACTCGAAGACCGCGCGGGACGGCCGGACTAGCGGGCACGCCCTTGTTCAACTGATGACAATCCACACTCGAACACAGGGTGCCGACGGAACTTGAACAGGGTGTCGGAGCAAGAGGAAATACGAAGCGGAGCCCCTCGTCGCCGGGGCGTTCAACCCCGGCGGCCAAGGGGCTCCGCTGGTTTTCCACGGGTGAGGTCTGAAAACTGGTGTCCCGGACGCGTTCG
This sequence comes from Streptomyces nogalater, assembly GCF_039532885.1. Taxonomy (NCBI): domain Bacteria; kingdom Bacillati; phylum Actinomycetota; class Actinomycetes; order Kitasatosporales; family Streptomycetaceae; genus Streptomyces; species Streptomyces nogalater. The sequence continues at coordinate 5,393 of NZ_BAAASM010000004.1, forward strand.
GACACCGACGGGCCCTTTTCCCCTGGAGGACATGTGCTTTTCTCGTCCGCACCGACGACGGTCACACCACTCGCGGCCCACGAATTGCTGGTCTTTCTGCTCCAAGTGGCATTGCTGTTGGTGTCGGCGCTGTTCTTCGGCAGGATCGCCGCCCGCGCCGGCCTGCCCGCGGTCGTCGGTGAACTCCTCGTGGGAGTCGTCCTCGGCCCTTCCGTGCTCCAGCGCCTGACCCCCGGCCTGTCGGGCTGGCTCTTTCCCGGCGGCCGCGAACAGGCGCACCTGCTGGACGCCGTCGCCCAGCTCGGCGTGCTGCTGCTCGTCGGAGTCACGGGCATGCACCTGGATCTGGGGCTGGTCCGCCGGCGCGGCAGCACGGCCGTGCTGGTCAGCGCCGGCGGCCTGATCGTCCCGCTCGGCCTCGGTGTCGGTACGGCGTTCCTGCTGCCCGCCGCACTGGTCCCGGACGGTACGGAACGGGGCGTCTTCGCACTGTTCCTCGGCGTCGCGATGTGCGTGAGCGCGATCCCGGTCATCGCCAAGACGCTGATGGAGATGCGGCTGCTCCACCGCACCGTCGGCCAGCTCACCCTGACCGCGGGAGTGATCGACGACGTCTTCGGCTGGTTCACGCTGTCCGTCGTGTCGTCGATCGCCGTCACCGGCATGAGCGGCGCGCCGGTCGTGGAGGCACTCGCCTCGGTGGCGCTCGTGGCGGTCGTGGCACTGACCGCCGGACGATGGGCGGTCCGTCACACTTTCCGGCTGGTGGGCAGGAGCCCGGAGCCGGGGGCGCCGGCCGCCGCGGCGGTCGGGGTGATCCTCCTGGCGGCGGCCGCCACCCACGCGCTGCATCTGGAGCCGGTTCTCGGCGCGTTCCTCGGCGGTGTCCTCATCGGACGGGAGGGGAAGGTCGAACCGGCCAGGCTGGCCCCGCTGCGCACCATCGCCCTGTCCGTGCTGGCGCCGGTCTTCTTCGCCACCGCGGGTCTTCGCATGGACCTCGGCGCGCTGATGGATCCCGGCACCGCCCTGGCCGGACTGGGGGTGCTCGCGGTCGCCGTGCTCGGCAAGTTCCTCGGTGTCTGGGCCGGCGCGAGCCTGGGCGGCCTCGGCCGGTGGGAGGCGCTGGCCCTGGGGGCCGGCCTCAACGCGCGGGGAGTCATCGAGATCGTGGTGGGAATGGTGGGGCTGCGGCTCGGCATTCTCAGCGTGGCGGCGTACACCATCGTGGTCCTCGTCGCCGTGGTGACATCCCTCTTGGCGCCGCCGGTCCTGCGCATGGCGATGTCGCGCGTCGAGCGAACGGCCGAGGAGGAAATCCGGGAGGCCGAGCAAAGGGAGTGGAGCGCACTGTCCTGACCCGCTGCCTCCATGGCCTGTTTGACACGACGGAATGCGGTCCGGCACATTCGTGACCCGGGTGGGAACGCGTCACGGCACGCGGAATCCCATGGCCCGATCGAAAAGACTCGCGGCACAACTCCGAGAGCTGATTGCCGCTTTGAGTACGGCGCCCCGAACGAAAGAGAAACGCGCCGCCCCGGAATACGCGGCCACCCCACATCGGAAGGTACGGCGACCATGAACGACCGGCTTCTCACGCTCATCCAGGACGTCATCGAGGAGGTCAACGAGCGCAGGGACGAGAAAATCCCCGACACGGATCTGGATTCCCTCACCCTCTACGGGGACAACGGAGTCTTCGACTCCATGCAGCTCGTCAACTTCCTGACCCAGGTGGAGGAGGCCGTCGAGGACGCGTACGGCGAGGAGATCTCGCTGACCTCGGAGAAGGCCGTGTCCCAGAGGGTGAGCCCGTTCGGCAGGGTCAGCCGGCTCGTCGACTTCATCGAGGCCGAGCTGGCCGAGGCCGGTGTCGCCGTCTCCCAGCCGGCGTGACCGGCACGGGACGCCCTGATGATCGCCCTAGTCACCGGAACCAGGACCGGCGTGGGAAAGGCCCTGGCCGAGCACTTCCTCGACCGCGGGGACACGGTGATCGGCTGCAGCCGGAGGCCGCCGAGCATCCGGCACCCCGCATACCGCCATCACGAGACCGACCTGACCGACGCCGCGCAGGCACGGTCGATGTTCCGCGCGGTGCGCCGCGAGTTCGGACACCTGGACGCGCTGGTCAACAACGCCGGCACCTCGGTCATGAACCATTTCATGATGACACCGGAGAAGACGGCTCGCGCCGTCTTCGACCTCAACTTCTTCGCGGTGCTCAACTGCTGCAGGGAGGCCGCCAAACTGCTCCAGAAGAGTCCCGAGGGGACCGCGGCGATCCTCAACGTCTCGACGGTCGCCGTGCCGTGGGCGCTGGACGGCCAGCTCGTCTACTCGGCGAGCAAGAGCGCCGTGGAACAGCTGACCCGCGTCATGAGCAAGGAACTGGCCGTGTTCGGCATCCGGGTCAACGGGATCGGCCTGCCGCCGGTCCGCACCGTCCTCACCCGGACCCTCGCCCCGGAGACCCTGGACGCCGTCGTGGAGCGGCAGACGATCGGGCGGATGTGCGAGATGGACGACATCGTCGGCCCCGTCGACTTCCTGACCACCGGCCACTCGGCCTTCGTCACCGGAGAGACGCTGTATCTGGGAGGAGTCCAATGAGGGACACCCTGATCGACAGGCTGGAGCGGTGGGGCGACCGCACCGCCGTCGTCCACCACCGGGCCGGCCGCACGTACGCGGAACTGGCCGGGGAGATCCGGCGGATCGAGACGCTGCTGGACGAGGCGGGAGTCGCACCGCACGACGCCGTCGTGCTGAAAGGAGACTTCTCCTTCTCCCAGATCGCCGCGCTCTTCGCGCTCTACCGTCGCAAGGCCGTGGTGGTGCCCGTCGTGACGTTCACCGACACGACCCTGGAGGCCGTCCGCGGCGCCTGCCGCCCCCGGCACATCGTGGACGTGGCGGAGAGCGTCACCGTCGCACCGTTCGACGCGCCCCCGGGCGAGGCCTCGGAACTCTACGGAGCCCTGACCGCGTCCGGCTCGGCGGGACTCGTCCTGCTCTCCAGCGGATCGACGGGGGCGCCCAAGGCGGTCCTGCACGACTTCGACGCCCTGGTCCGGGAGAAGATCGGCACGAGCGAACGCGCGGGCAGGAAGCCCCCGCACATCCTGCTGTTCCTGCTGGCCGACCACATCGGAGGGATCAACTCGCTGCTCGGCGTCGTACGCGGCGCGGCGACCGCCGTGCTGCCGGACAAGCGCACACCGGAGGAGATCTGCCGGCTGGTCGAGCGGTACGGCATCCGCCTCCTGCCGACCAGCCCGACCTTCCTCAACCTCATCCTCATCGGCGACTTCCACGAGAAGTTCGACCTCTCCAGCCTACGGCTGATCACCTACGGGACCGAGCCCATGCCGGAGGAACTGCTCAAGCGCGTCCACGCCGCCTTCCCGCGGGCCCGGCTGCTGCAGACGTTCGGGACCAGCGAGACCGGCATCTCCACCACGCAGAGCGAGTCGTCGTCCAGCACGTACTTCCGTATCTCGGACGAGGGCGTCGAGCACCGGGTGGTGGACGGAGAGCTCCAACTGCGCACCAGGACCCAGTTCATGGGCTACCTCAACTACTCCGACGAGGCAGTCACCGCCGACGGCTGGTTCCGCACCGGGGACCTCGTGGAGGAGAACGCGGACGGCTACATCAAGGTCAAGGGCCGCGCCAAGGAGATCATCAACGTCGGCGGCGAGAAGGTCCTCCCACTGGAACTCGAATCGATCCTCATGGGCAGCCCCCACATCGCCTACTGCACCGTCTACGGAAAGCCGAACTCCATCACGGGACAGGCCGTGCACGTCGACGTCAAACCCGACGGCGCGATGAGCAAGGCCGAAGTCCGCCGGCACGTCCGCGAGTTCCTGGACGGCAAGGTCGAGCCGTTCAAGATGCCCGCCAAGGTGACCGTGGTCGACGAGATACCCGTATCGGCCCGGTTCAAGAAGAAGAGGAGCCTGCCGTGACCGACGTGACCGTCATAGGGGCGGGCAAGTTCGCGCGGGAGGTGGCGCGTTACGCCGAGGACTCGGGGTTCGGCGTCGAACGCTACCTAGCCGTCGAGGGGGAGGAGGTCCACGCGCCGGACGGAACCTGGACCAAGCTCGCCGCACACCCGCCGGGCGAGGGCACCAAGGTCGTCCTCGCCGTGTCCGGCACGGAGCAGCGGCGCGAGGTGATCGAGGAGTACATCACCCCCCGCGGATGGGAGGCGGTCAACGTCGTCCACCCCTCCTCACGGGTCGACCCCGCGGCGATCGAAGGACAGGGCAACATCATCGGACCGGACAACTACGTCGGCGTGCGCACCGTCCTCGGAAGCTACAACGTCGTCAATTACCGGTGTACGTTCGGGCACCACTCCCGAATCGGTTCGGGCAATTTCTTCGCCCCGAACTTCCACGCCGGCAACAGCGTGGAGATCGGGGACGGGAACTTCTTCGGCCTGGCCTGCACCGTCGCCCCCGAGGTCCGCATCGGCGACACCTGCCGGTTCCAGGCGGGCCTCACCCTCTTCGAGAACGCCGCGAGCGGGTTCTCCTACCTCTCCCCGATCCGCATCAAAGCCCTCAAGACAACCGAGTCGTGAAGGAAGCACCCATGAACGGATCGACCGTCGCCATCATCGGGGCCGGCCCCGCCGGCTGCACCGCCGCCCTCACCCTGCACCGGCTCGGTCACACACCGGTCGTCTACGAGCGCGACAGCTTCCCCCGCTACCGGGTCGGCGAATCGTTCCTCCCCGGTTCGCTGTCCATCTTCCACCGGCTCGGCCTCCAGGACAGGATCGATGCCGCCGGCTTCGTCAAGAAGCCCTCGGCGACGTTCCTGTGGGGACAGGACGAGGCTCCGTGGACCTTCTCCTTCAGCACCCCGCGGACCTCGCCATGGGTCTTCGACCACGCCATCCAGGTGCAGCGCAAGGAGTTCGACAAGCTGCTCCTCGACGAGGTCAGGGAACGCGGCATCGAGGTGCACGAGAACACACCGGTGTCCCATGTCGACATAGCGGACCCCGGCGGGGTGTCGCTCACCGCCGGCCGCGGGGAGACCGCGAAGCGCCTGGAATTCGACTTCGTGATAGACGCCGGCGGCGCCAACGGGCCACTGGCCCGCAAGCTCGATGTGCGGCGCTACGACGAGTTCTACAAGAGCTTCGCCATCTGGTCGTACTTCCGCCGCCCCGACCCCTTCGAGGGCGACCTCAAGGGGACGACGTACTCCATCACCTTCGAGGACGGCTGGGTGTGGATGATTCCGCTCAAGGACGACCTGTTCAGCGTCGGACTGGTCGTCGACCGCTCCAAGGCGAGCGAGGTGAAGCAGGCCGGCCCCGAACGCTTCTACCGGGAGACCCTTGCCAAGGCCACCCGCGCCCAGGACATCCTGGGGGACGCGGAGATGGTCGAGGAGGTCCGGGTCGTCCACGACTGGTCGTACGACTCGGAGGTGTACTCCGGCGGACGGTACTTCCTCTCCGGCGACTCGGCCTGCTTCACCGACCCGCTGTTCTCCCAGGGCGTGCACCTGGCCACGCAGTCGGCCGTCTCCGCGGCCGCCGCGATCGACCGGATCACCCGGCAGGAAGCGGAGAGCGACGAGGTCCACGCCTGGTACAACCGCGCCTACCGCGAAACCTACGAGCAGTACCACGAGTTCCTCGCCTCCTTCTACACGCTGGCCTCCTTCACCGAGCCGGAGTCCGCGTTCTGGTCGAAGCGGCGCATCAGCGAGTCCGACGACGGACGCCTGAGCCACAAGCGCTGGTTCTCCCGGCTGGCCGCCACCAGCGAGGACGGCACCCTGTCGGTGGCCGACTTCCGTGACCGCGCGACCACCATGATGAGCATCGGCCGCCACCAACGCATGGAACTGAGCGACGAGTTCACCGACGACGAGCTCAACCCCGCCCGCGTGCGCTGGATCAGCCAGTTGACCAAGCGGCTCAACCGCATCAAGCGCCTGGAGTGGAACGGCGAAGAGGTGACCCTCAAGCCGTACTACAAGGTGGATCCCGAGACGTTCCGCCTGGAGCCCAAGCAGGTCCTCGCCAACGAGGACGGCCTCGACATGATCAAGTGGCCCCTGGAGGAACGGCACCGGCAGATCCTCAGCCGTCTCCTCAAGGAGGAGGTCGGCTACAAGGAGCTGATCCGCGAACTGAGCGACGCCGACCAGCAGGAACTCAGCTCACAGATCGTCATCCGGCTCATGGAGGCCGGCCTGCTGACCGGCTACGACAAGAACGGCGAGCGGGTCGTCATCCAGGACCGCCTCCGCTTCGACGGAGTGGGAACCGAGTACGAGGTCTGACGCCGGACGCCGGACTACGGACGCCGCTGTGCGTCGCCGCGGACCCGCCGCCGGGTCACCGGACCGGGCCGCCGGTCCGGCCGTCGGGTCCGCGGCACCGATCCGGAACCGGCCGGTGCCTCGCCGGGAACCGTCCGGGACCTTCGCCGGAAGGGGGAGCGATGCCGTTGGCCGTCGATGTCCTGCCCGCCGCCGGTGAGTGCCACCTCTGGTCGGTGCCCGTGCGGACACGCCCCGAGTGGGAAGCGCTGCTGGCCCCCGACGAGGCGGCCCGCGCCGCGGCGATGCCCAGGGGTGGACGGCGCGACCTGCTCGTCACCTCGCGCGCGGCGCAGCGCCTGGTCGCCCACCGGTACACCGGCAGGCCGGCCCGGGATCTGCGTATCGAGCGCACCTGCGACCGCTGCGGCGCCGGCCACGGCCGCCCCCGGATCGTCCACGGCGGGTACGACTACTCGGTCACCCACACCCGCCACCGGGTTCTCCTCGCCGTCGTGGCCCAGGGCCTCGTGGGCATCGACCTCGACACCGCCCCGTACCCCGGTGTCCCGCGGCGTCTCCTCACCCGCGCGGCGACACCCGGCGAACGCGCGGCCCTGTCCCGGCTGCCCGCGGGGGAGGTGCCGGAGGCGTTCACGCGGCTCTGGTCGAGGAAGGAGGCCGTCGTCAAACTCACGGGACACGGCCTGGCGGCCCGGCTGAACCGGATCGAGGTGCGCGGTGAGCTCGCCCGGCCCGAGGGGAGCCCCGCCGAGGACTGGCCCGCGTTCCCGATCCACCTGCGGGACGCGTGGGTGGAGGGCGGCCGGATCGCCGCGATCGCCAGCACGCACCGGATCACCGCTCTGGAGCCGCGGTCGCTGTCCGCCCCGGCCGCCACCAGGAACACGTGATTCGCCTGACACGAAGGGAAGAAACGATGACAGGCTCACCGCCGGAGCGGACCGGCACCGACGTCCGCTACCGCACGCCCGCTCCGGAAGACGCCGTAGCCGTCTGGCGGATGGTGCTCGACGAGCCGATGCTCGACGACAACAGCTCGTACCACTACCGGCTGTGGTTCCGGGACTTCGCCGAGACCTCCATGGTGGCCACCGTCGGCGACGACATCGTGGGCTTCATGACCGGCTACCGCCGGCCCGACGCGCCGGACACGTTCTTCATCTGGCAGGCGGCGGTCACACCCGGCAACGGCATCTCGGGCCTCGGCATCGACCTCCTCGTGCACGCGATCGACTCCCAGCTGGCCACGGGGGCGAAGTACGTGGAGACGAGTGTGTCCCGGCGGAACAAGGCGATCGTGATGCTGCTGCACATGGTCGCCACGACGTACGACGCCGACACCCACACCGAACTGCTCTTCCACGCGGAGGACCTCCCAGGCGGCGACCACGACGAGGTCCTCTACCGCATCGGGCCACTGAACCCCCGCACCTGAGGGCGGACTTCTTCCTCACACGGGCGTGGGGCCGGCCACCGGCCGGCCCCACGGCTGAGCGGGAACCCGTCCCGTCAGTCCCTCTCGTACTGGGCCAGCGCGAGCCCCAGACCGAAGAACGTGGGGGCCCACTCACCGACGAAGATCCCCCACCGGTCGGCACGGTCCACGCCGGCCGATTCGCCCTTCACCGACGCCGCCCACGACAGGAACGACAGCCCGATCGAGGCGACGGCGGCCGTGTACGCATGGTCACTGCGCACACCCGCCTCGTGCAACTTCTTGATGATCATGAATGGCTCCTCTGACGGAGGTCTGCAGACACTGCCCCCACCGTCTCCCCCCTCCGGCGGGCCCGCCCGTCACATACACCCAATCGGGTGACCCTTGCGACGTCGCGAGCAGCTGCCGACAACGGACTCGGGCGCGAGGGGCCGCCGCAGCAGGCGAATCGGTTCCGGCTTGTCGATCTGCCGTCGTGGGGACAACCCTCTTGAGTGAGTAGACGGGGGCTACGGGGGAACGGCGATGCTGTACGAGGGGATGTATCTCGCGGCACTGGTCCTGACGGCGGGCGCGATCGGATATCGGCTCGTCGTCGCTGTGCGGATCGCGGTGCTGCTGAGGACGGAGGTCACGGTCCGTGAGGACCTGTCCGTGGAGGAGCTGGCCTTCCTGGCGGGCGGGCCGCGCCGGACGGCGGTGACGGTGCTGTTCCGGATGGTGCGGCAGGGCCGTCTGACCGTGACGGAGGACGGCACGGTCACCGTCCCCGACGGCGCGTGCGCGACCGGCCCGGCGGCCGCTGTCGAGAAGGCGCTCGTCGAGGCGGCGGGTATCCCCCGCAGCGAGCGGGTGGGCAAACTGGTCGCCCGGACCGCCATGAGCCGCGCGGTACGGTCCGTCGGCGACCGCCTGCGGGCACAGGGCCTGCTGATCGAGCCCGCCCTGCGGCGCGCGCAGTACCGTGCGCGGCGTCTGCTGTGGTGGTCGGCGGCCGTCACGCCCGCGCCGACGGTGTGGGAACTCACCGCCGGTACTCCCGGTCGGTGGTGGGCCGGTGTGGTCCTGTCGGCCGGCGCGGCCGTCACGGCCGTGCTCGTCAAGCCGGTCCAGGCCTGGGCGCCGTACGGCGTCCAGTCGACGGTCGGCATCCTGAGCGGCGAAGGCGAGCGTCCGGCCCCGTGGCGGCGGGCAGGTGCCCTGGCCGCCCTTGCCGTCACCCCTGAGGGCGCGGTGGCCCTCGGCGGGCTGTCCGCCGCGCGGGAGCCGGAATTCGGGGCACTGGTCACACCGGAGACCTGGAGGGCGGGTGACCCGGCCCACGGCGGCGCCTCCGCCATCGGGTTCGGCGCGTACGGGGACTGGGGTTCCTGCGGGTATGCCGGCGCGTGTGGGGGAGGTGACGGCGGCGGATGCGGAGGTGCGGAAGCATGAGAGGCCGGACCGCGATTCGCAAGGGAGAACGGCACATGTCCGATACCGCGCCCACCGAGGTGTTCTCCGGCCGCGTGCTGGAGTGGCACAGCGAAGAGGGCTGGGGGACCCCGACTGGTGGTCCGCGCCCGGTACACCGCGGCGCGCGGTTACGCGGTGGCCACCATCGACGCCGCCGGGTGCGGTGACCGTCCACGTTCCGCCGCCGCCGAGCAGGCTCGGGCCGACCTCCGGCGGGCGATGCGGCCGGCGAGACGGTCGAGGAGATCTTGGAGGCCTTGATCGGTCCGCTGGTCGAGCCGCGCATCGCGGCCGCCGGTTTCTTCGCCGGGGGATATGTGCCCCGCGCCCAGCGCGAGGAGGCCCGGCAGATCACGATCCCGCTGAAGACCCCGCACGCCGGCCCCGCGAGCGCACCGCGCAAGCGCTCCTCGCGGGGCCTCCGCACGGTTCCACCGCCCGAGGGGCCCCGCTGCACCGGTACCGGCTCACAGGCGCCGGATGTCCCACCGGAGAACGGGAGCCGGGGGCTGCCGAAGGTCAGGGAGCCTGCCAGACCGTACCGCGTGCCTCGTACTCCAGCATCGTCTCGACACCGGTCGCGGCGTCCGATCCGAGTTCGCGCCTGACCAGCCACAGGCCCAGTTCCAGTCCCGAGGTGATGCCTGCGGCGGTGACGAGGTCACCGTCGTCGACCACACGGGCGTTCTTGACGAGACCACCGTGTTCTGCCAGGTACGCCTTCGCGCCGTGGTGCGTGGTGCAGGGCCGCCCTTGGGTCAGCCCGGCCGCGGACAGCAGTACCGCCCCCGTGCACAGCGAACTGATCGTCAGCCCCTCGCGGGGGGCTTCGGCGAGTGCCCGTGGGAGGGTGCCCTTGTCGATCTCGGCCCAGACGCCCGGACCGTCGCGGTGTGTGTAGCCACCGCCCGGCACCACGATCAGGTCCGTCTCCCGCGGCGCCCAGCGGTGCTTGACCTGGATGCCCGTACCGTACCCGCAGCGGATCAGTCCGGGGCGTCCGGTGGTGACGTACCGGACCTCGACACCCTTCGGGCTGTGCATGGCGGCGGCGGAGAACACCTCGTAAGGAGCGATACAGTCCAGCTCCTCGACTCCGTCGAACACGACGATGTCGACCCGCAGCGGCCCCGTCCGCCGCGTCGCGGCGGCCGCCGCCCGGGTGCCTGAGGCCGTGGCCGTCAGGGTCGCGGCCCCCAGAGTCGCCGCGCCCGCGGCTGTCGTCCGGCGAAGAAACTCTCTGCGTTCCATCGGTGTGCCTCCTGTGTGAGCCGTAATGGCCTTCCGGAAACGGCATGCGGTCTGTGAACTGCCCGCGGGGGAGTGGTCGTTCGGGGCGGCGGGTGAGTTCCCGCGCGGCGCGATGTGACGATCACCATGCGGGAGGTGGGGGAGGGGGGACCCTCGCGTGACGCGTGAGGTCCGGACTGCGAGGATGAGGCGCCATGAGGGCTGGGTGGTGTTCCCGCACGCTCAGAGCCGCCGTGTTCGCGGCCGTCTGCGTGCTGCTCGCCTCCCTGGGCCACGTCATGATGTCGGGCACCGGGGTGCCCTGGTGGGCCATGGCCGCGGGAACGGCGATGACCGGCGGTACGGCCTGGCTGCTGGCCGGCCGGGAGCGCGGGCCGGCCGCCGTCGGCTCCCTCGTGGTCGCCGCCCAGACCGTACTCCACGCGTCGTTCGCGCTCGCCCAGGCATTCGTACAGCCCCGGGCCCCCGGCGCCGGGTCACTCGGCCGGCGGTGGCTGGGCTGCCTGCTGCGCGGTTCACCGCCGGGTCCCGGACCGCGGCACGGTGTCATGCCGGCGTCCATGGCCTCCATGGAGCACGCGAGGGGCGGCACGCACTCCATGGGGCCGATGGGCCACATGGGGCCGATGGACCACATGGGGGCCCCGCACCCTCCCGGTCACGACATGTCCGGCATGTCCTCGACCGGTATGCTCACCGCCCACCTGCTGGCCGCGCTGCTGTGCGGCCTGTGGCTGGCTCACGGCGAGCGCGCCGCGTTCCGTATCCTGCGGGCCCTGGCCGCGTGGCTCCTCGCTCCGCTGCGCCTGATCCTCCGGCTGCCCGTGCCGCCCTACCGGCCACGCGTCCGCGCCCGCCCGGACCGTTCGGACGGCACGCTGCGGCGGCTCCTTCTCACTCGTGCGGTCACCTCCCGGGGCCCACCCACGGGGTCAGCTGTCGCCTGACGACAGCCGGATTCCCGAGGCCCCCTACGGAGAGGCCGCGTACGAAGACGACGTATACGCAGAGGTGTATACGGAGACGACGAGCCGTCGCTTCCTTGCTTCCTCGCTTCCTCGCTTCCTGGCCTCCTCGCCTCGGGATCGGCCGCGCGCTCTCGCGCCCGGCCGTTCACCCCTTTCACCGGTACCGCCGTGCCGCGCGCGCCTCCCTGTGCGCGCCCGCCCGCGGAACCGGTGTGCCCGGATCCCCGAGAAGGAGAGACCGCAAGGTGCTCACTCCTGCCCCGACCACCCCACGCGAAGCCTCGGAACGAGGGCCGAAAGACGATGCGATCACGGCCTGGGTACTCGCCGCCCGTGGTGGCGACCCCGAGGCCGTCGACCTGTTCGTCCGCGCCCTGCACCGAGACGTCCACCGCTACGTGACGTTCCTCGGAGCCGACCCCCACACCGCCGACGACCTCACCCAGGACACGTTCCTACGGGCCCTGGGCAGCCTGCACCGCTTCGAAGGCCGTTCCTCGGCCCGCACCTGGCTGCTGTCCATCGCCCGCCGCGTGCTGGTCGACAGCATCCGCCACAGCTCCACCCGCCCCCGCCTGTCCGGCACCGGCGACTGGCAGTCGGCCGCCGAGCGTGCCCAGCCACGCGGTCTGCCCGGCTTCGACGACGGCATCGCCCTCGCCGACCTGCTGGACACGCTCCCCGACGACCGCCGCGAGGCATTCGTCCTCACGCAACTGCTCGGACTTCCCTACGCCGAAGCGGCCGGGGTGAGCGGCTGCCCGGTGGGCACGGTGCGTTCACGGGTGGCGCGCGCCCGCACCTCACTGATCGAGCGGCTGCGGGATGCCGAGCGCGGTGCGCCGGCACCCACCGCCGCCTGACCACCCACCCACCGCCGCCGCCCGGCCCGCGGTCCACGGTCCGCACCGGGCGGCGGCAACCCGGTCCGCCCCTTCACGGGCGGACCGGCTATCGCGCGGATGGACGCGAGCAAGCCGCTGTCCGCGTCACCTGCCTTGACGCGCCGCTGCATCCGGCCGCCCCCCGGCGGTGGACCTCAGACGGCCTCCGCGATCCGAGCGGCGGCCTGGGCGGGCGTGAGGTGTGTGGTGTCGATGACCTCGGCTTCGGCGTGCAGCCACGTGCGGGCCGCTTCGGCGTAGGGCTCCAGGTAGCGCAGCCGGAAGGGGGAGTCGGGGCCGAGAACCGTATCGCCCGCGATGCGCGCGCGGAGGGTGGCCTGGTCCGCGTGGAGAACGAAGTGCCGGACCGGAATGGCATGCCCGGCAAGGCCCGAGCTGATCTCGCGCCAGTACTGCTCGACCAAGACGGTCATGGGCACCACCAAGGTGCCGCCGGTGTAGTCGAGGACGCGGCGGGCGGTCTCGACCACGAGCGGCCGCCACGGCGGCCAGTGCTGGAAGTTGTCCGTCGCGGGCAGCCCTGGCGTGATGTCCATGAGTGTCTCGCCGACCTTCTCGGCATCGAACACCCGCGAATCCGGGAGCAGTCGCTGCACGAGCGCACTGGTCGTGGTCTTGCCCGCGCCATGAGTACCGTTGAGCCATACGATCACGAGACGCGACGCTATCGCCTGAGGGCCGCGGGAACAGGCATCGGCGCGCACACAAGCGCGGTGGCGCCCAAATCCGCGTGCTCCCCCCGGAGTTCGACGAAGAGGAGACCGGGCAGCGGCCCCCGGGGTCGTGGTGCTCGGTGAGTGAGGGCAGCGGTCCTGGGACCTGAGTCCTCGTTCCGAGGTCGCTGTGGCCACGGGCCCGACGGCCGATGCACGCCCGGTGGCAGGGGGAGAACATGAAGTCTGCCCGCCCGTCGAGCCGAGGAGGAGCCATGCAGGTGGCGCAGGGGGATCAGGTGCAGCAGGTGGAACCGGTGGACTGGGTCGAGGTCCCGGCCGGGATGCTGCGGCGGGGTACGCCCGCCGACGAGGTGGCGGCAGTGGCTCGCCGCTACGCGGACACCGGGGTGCCGGTGGAGTGGTACCTGAAGGAAGCGCCACGCACCGCGATCCACGTCCCGGCGTTCCGGATCGCCCGCACCCCCGTCACGGTCGGCCAGTGGGCCCCCTTCGCGGCGGCCACCGGCCTGCCCGCCGTAGACGCGCCGACGGACCACCCGGTCATCGGCGTCACCTGGGAGGCGGCGACAGCCTACTGCCGCTGGCTCGGGGAACGGCTCGGCGACCCCGGGGTGCGACTGCCCACGGAGGACGAGTGGGAGCGCGCCGCACGGGGCGACGACGACCGGGAGTTCCCATGGGGTGACGAATACCGCACCGGCCTGGCCAACCTGGTGGACCTCGGCATCGGCACCACGACGCCGGTCGGCTCGTTCCCCGACGGCGCCAGTCCCTTCGGAGTGCTGGACATGGCGGGCAACGCCGACGAATGGACCTCCACCCTCTACGCCCCCTACCCCGGCGCACCCGCCGACGTGCCGCACACCGAAGACTGGGCCTTCGACCCGCACGTCACCCGGGGCGGCGCCTTCCGCCACGACCGCGACCTGGCCCGCTGCGCCCGCCGGCACGGCGCCTACGAGCAGGACCTCGCAGCGATCGGCGTGGGCTTCCGCCTGGCGGCCCCGGCCACGTGACACCGGCTGCCGGGTGCACGCCGACCCGGGGCGCACCCGTCGAGAGCGCACCCCGCGCTCGCCCGAGGCGACCGAGAGCCGGTGCTCCTGCGCGGAGACCGCCCGGCGGCGAACTCCTCGGGATCCGCACGGCGTACGCCGCGGGCCGGCCGCGGACGAACGTCCACGGCCGGCCGCCGTGGCCTGGTCACGTGCCGGTGGGCGAACCGGCGGAGACGTGACACCGGGGCCCATCTGGACCAGACTTCGGGCACCCCCGGACAGGAGGCACGACCATGCGTATTCCCGGGCCCGACCACCAGGAGGACGGCGGAGTGCGTGCCGTCGCGGCCGCCGGCGGTCTGCACCGCTACCCCTTACACCTGCACGACACCTACGGACCCGTCGTACGCTTCCAGCTGCCGGGAGCGGGCGAGGCCGTGTCGGTCGCCGACCCCGTGCTCCTGGAGGCCACGGCACACATCGACAAGCGGCCCGAGAAACTGTTCACCTTCCTGGACCCGCTGTGCGAGGCGGGCAACCTGCAAGTACTCCCCGCCGACGAGCACACGCCCTGGCGTCGCCTGTTGCTGTCCGTGCTCGCCGGACGCCCGGCCCACGAGCGGCACTTCGCCCGCTTCACCGACCTGGCACGGGAACTCGCGGACCGCTGGGCCGCACAGGCGGGTGGCGAACCCGTCGAGCTGCAGAAGGAGTTGACCGCTCTCTCGCTCCGAATGATCTGCGAGTTCGCGCTCGGCGGCGCGGACGCCGGCACGGACGCGGACCGTGTCGTCACCGCGTTCGAAGAGGTACTCACCGAGCATCTGGGGCGGCTCTACCAGGTACCGCGGACCGACCCCGGCTCGGCGCGGCGGGCCGAAGCGGCGCTCGCCTGTCTGCGGGCCACGGTCGACCGCGTGGTGGCGGCGCACCGGCCGGACGGCCGTGGTACCGATCGCAGCGACCTGATCGGGGCGCTCGTCAAGGCCCGGCAGAGTCCGGCGCGCATCCGGGACACCGTGATGGTGACACTCCTCGCCGCCCACCACACCACGGGCGTCGCCGTCTCCTGGACACTGCACCTGCTGGGCCGCCACCCCGACGTGGCCGCCCGCGTCGCCGCCGAACTGGACCAGGTCCTCGGCGACCGTGCCGCGCCCGACTACGGCGACCTGCGGCGGCTCCCCTGTCTGGACAGGGTGCTCAAGGAGTCGATGCGCCTGTTCCCGCCCGGCCCGTACGGCGCGCGCGAGACGACCGAGGACCTGCTCCTGGGCCCGTACGAGATCCCCGCCGGGACGACCGTGTTCTACCCCTTCTGGGCGGTACACCTGAACCCCGACCACTGGCCCGATCCGCACCGCTTCGACCCCGAACGTTTCACGCCGCGGGCTGTCGCCGAACGGCACCGCCTCGCGTACATCCCCTTCGGGATCGGCCCCCGCAGCTGCGAGGGCGCCGCCCTGGCCACGATCGAGGCCCAGCTGATCCTGGCCGTCCTCCTCAAACGCCTGCGCTTCAGCCCCGCACCGGGGCACGAGGTGACGCCGACGGAACGCTTCGTGCTGTGGGCGCGGGACGGCATCCGGATGACGGCGCACCCACGGCCCTGACCCCCGTACGGCCCACGCGAGCCGCAGTCGTGACTGCACCGGCCGGTACGTCCGGCTGTCTCCGGCCCGCACGGCCGGGCGCGTCGGGGGCACACCGGGTGCGCACCCCGCGGCCGGGGGCCGGAGTTGGTTGAAGGTAACACTCTGAAAACCGTTGCGAAAGACTTTGCGCGCAGCGTCTTCAACTATTGCCTGCTCAACCGCCGGTTCTGCGCAAAGGCTTGACCTGCGGTAAGCGGCGCCGTACGGTCTCGACCGCAATTTCTTGCTGCAAGAACCAGTGAACGGCCTGACCTGGCATGGCGCGTTGTCAACCAAGGCTGACTCCGGTACACCCCACTTCCCCACTGGAGCAACCATGGCTCGAAAGACCGTGGCCGCTGCACTCGCCGCCCTGGCGGGAGCCGCTGTGGCCGTCACGGCACCGACGCCGGCGCAGGCGAGCGCGCCCGGCGGCAAGGACGTCACCGCGGTGATGTTCGAATGGAACTTCACGTCCGTGGCCAAGGCCTGCACGGACCGGCTGGGCCCCGACGGGTACGGCTACGTCCAGGTCTCCCCACCCAACGAACACATCCAGGGCCCCGCCTGGTGGACGGCGTACCAGCCCGTCGGCTACAAGATCGGCACGAAGCTGGGCAACCGCTCGGACTTCAAGAACATGGTGGACACCTGCCACGCGGCAGGCGTCAAGGTGGTCGTCGACACCGTGATCAACCACATGGCGAACGCCTCCGGCACCGGGACCGCCGGGTCGTCCTTCAGCAAGTACGCCTACCCCGGCACGTACTCCCCCGCCGACATGGACGACTGCACCGCGAACATCACCAACTACGGCGACCGCTGGAACGTCCAGCACTGCGAGATGGGCGGCCTGCCCGACCTGGACACCGGCGAGGAGTACGTCCGCAAGACCCTCGCGGGATACCTGAACGACCTGCTCTCCCTCGGCGTCGACGGCTTCCGGATCGACGGCGCCAAGCACATCCCCGAAGACGACCTCGCCAACATCAAGTCCCGCCTGTCCCACCCCGGCGTGTACTGGAAGCAGGAGACCATCGGGGCCTCCGGCGAGGCGGTCCAGCCGCCCGAGTTCTACAACACGGGCGACGTCCAGGAGTTCCGCTACGCCTATGACCTCAAGCGGGTCTTCACCAACGAAAAGCTCGCCGAACTGAAGAACTTCGGCGAGGCCTGGGGTTATGTCACCGGCGGCAAGGCGTCCGTCTTCGTCACCAACCACGACACCGAGCGCAACGGAGGCAGCCTCACCTACAAGGACGGCGCGACATACACGCTCGCCCACGTCTTCATGCTGGCCTGGCCCTACGGCTCACCCGACGTGCACTCCGGCTACGAGTTCAGCGACAAGGACGCCGGCGGACCCGGCAACGGCCAGGTGAGCGCCTGCTACACCAACGGCTGGAAGTGCCAGCACGCCTGGCGCGAGATAGCCGGCATGGTGAAGTTCCGCAACACGGCCGCCGGTACCGCCGTGACGAACTGGTGGGACAACGGCGGCAACCAGATCGCCTTCGGCCGCGGTGACAAGGCGTACGTCGTCATCAACCACGAGAACTCCCCCCTCAGCCGCACCTTCCAGACCTCGCTGCCCGCCGGGAGTTACTGCGACGTGCAGAGCGGCAAGCCGGTGACCGTCGACTCCGCCGGCCGGTTCACGGCCACCCTGGGCGCCGACTCCGCACTCGCCCTGCACGTCGGCGCGAAGAACTGTGACACCACCGTCGATCCCGACCCCGATCCCGCCACCGGAGCCTCGTTCAACGTCCACGCCACCACCCAGTGGGGCCAGGACATCTACGTCGTCGGCGGCAACTCCGCCCTCGGCAACTGGAACACCGCGGGCGCCCTCAAGCTGGACCCGGCGAGCTACCCCGTCTGGAAGCTCCGCCTGTCCCTGCCCGCGGGCACCGCGTTCGAGTACAAGTACCTCCGCAAGGACGCCGGCGGCAACGTCACCTGGGAGAGCGGCGCCAACCGGACGGCCACCGTGCCGCCCGGCGGAGTGGTCACGCTGAACGACACCTGGCGCGGCTGACGAACGCCGGCCTCGCGGGCGAACGCCGACCACCGCCTCCCCACGGCGCTCACCGCCGACGACCGCCCGGCCCGTACCACCGGCGCCGGGCGGTCCCGCGCCGACGGCGACGGCCCGTGCCGGAACGGTGAACGCTCTACCGCTCACGACCAAGGGCACGCCATCCCGTCGCCCGAGCCGACGGAGCCCCGGCCTCTCGTCCCCGCGCCAGCCTCCATGGTGTAATGACTCGTATAGAGTTACACCTATTACCGACCTGGGGAGCTGCCGTGCCTTTCAAGACCACCGATGACGCGGTACGCGCGTGGGTAGAAGGGTGGGCCGTCTCGCGTGGCGCGGCCCAACCCACGCCCCGGCCCTGGGGGTTCACCGTGGAGGTTGGCCGGCCCACTGAGATGGCCCGGCATGTCGTCACCGCCGCCGACGAGGCGACCGTCCGCAAGCTGGCCGAGAACACCACCGCCTCCGGCATACCCCTGAAGGCGTTCGTGCCGGCGCCGACCCTGAAGGAGTGGCTGCCGCCGGGCTGGGTCCTCATGGACGGCCACGCCGCCCTCATGGCCGCCCGGCTGAGCGCCGTGGAGGCCCCGCCCGGTCTCCCCGACGGCTACCGGCTGCGCCGCTGGGACCGGGCCGGCGTCACCCGAGTGGCGGTACGCGCCCCCGACGGCGCCTTCGCCGCCCGCGGGCAGATCGCGGTCACCGGCCCGACCGCCGTGGTCGACCAGGTGGAGACGCACCCGGCTCATTGGCGCCGCGGGCTCGGGCGCGTGGTGATGGGAACGCTCGCCGAGGCCGCGACCCGCCAGGGCGCGCGGGCGGCCGTGCTGGGCGCGACCGCGAAAGGCCGGAGCCTGTACGAGGCCGTGGGCTGGCAGGTGGTGGCCCCGCTGAGCGCCGCCGTCCGGGAAACGGGAGACGGCGGGAGCTAGCCACCCGAGGCAAGCAGCGCCGCCGGAGGAGTTGCTCAGCCGGCCCCGCCCCGCCCGCTCCCCTCGCCGCTCCTCCAGAAACCGAGCAGGGCGGAGACGAGTGCCTCGGGAGCCTCTTCGGCCATGTGGTGCCCGGAGTCGATCGGGGCGCCGACCAGCCGGCCGGCCACCCAGTCACGCCAGACCTCCAGCACGTCGCCGTAGAGATCGGTCATGTCGTCGTGGACGGCCCACAGCACCTGCACGGGGCAGCCGATGCGCCGGCCGTTCCGCCGGTCGGTGTCGTCGTGCCGCCGGTCGATGCCGAGACCGGCACGGTAGTCCTCGCACATGGCGTGCACGGTGGCCGGGTCGTGGATCGCACGGCGGTAGTCGTCGTACGCCTCGGCGCCCATCTGCTCGGCGGTGGCCTTGTACCAGGCGTCCGGGTCGGCGTTGATGACGCGTTCGGCGGGCTTGTCGGTCTGCCCGAGGCAGAACCAGTGCCACCAGCGGGCGGCGAAGCCCGCGTCACAGCGCCGTAGCGCCTCCCCGATGGGAACGGCGTCCAACACGCTGACCGCGGACACGGCTTCCGGGTGGTCCAGGGCGAGACGCGTGGCCACATACGCACCCCGGTCGTGTCCGACGACGGCGAACCGGTCGTGCCCGAGACCGCGCATGACCGCCAGACAGTCGCCGGCCATGGCACGCTTGGAATACGGACTGTGCCGCACATCGGTCGGCGGCTTGTCGGACTCGCCGTAGCCGCGCAGATAGGGGCAGACCACCGTGTGACCCGCCGCGACCAGCAACGGGGCTACCCGGTGCCAGGTGGCGTGCGTACGCGGGTGCCCGTGCAACAGCAGTACCGCGGGCCCCCTGCCGCCGTGCCGCACCCGCAACCGGACGCCGTCTCCCTCGCGACGCGTCACCTCGAACCCGTCGAACACGAAACCTCCCGAGCCGGAACCGACAAGGCTCCCCTGCCCCGAAGCGCCCCGCGCACACGGCCGTCAGCGCGCGGACAGCCGGCGAGCGGTTGCCCACGCCCGGGCGTCGGCGCACACCGTCCGGTCACGTCGCTCCCGCGACCCGGAGATCGGCTATGGAACAAGCTGGGAAAGATCCCTCGGTCCCTCGCCGGGCGGCGGCGTGGGGGAGGGGCCGTTGTGCACACCGGTGTCCCGCCATTCGCTGGGTGAGCAGCCGTAGACGGCCTTGAAGGCGCGGCTGAAGTGCGCGGCGTTCCGGAAACCCCAGCCTCGGGCCACCGCCGAGATCGTACGGCTGACCCGGGCGCGGCGCAGCAGTTCGCGTGCGCACTCCTCGATCCGCCGCCGCTGGATGAGCCGGTGCAGCGTGGTGTCCTCGGCCTCGAACAGCACGTACAGGTAGCGCAGCGAGATGCCGTGCGCCTCGGCGACACGCGCGGGTGACAGGGCGGGGTCACGCAGGTGCGTCTCGATGTGGGCGCGGATCGATGCCAGCAGCACGGCGCGGGGCGTGTCCGGTGCCCTGTCGCCGTGTTCGGCCGCCTGCTCGTCGACGAGCGTGGCGACGAGGTCCGCGAAGTGGCCGGCGAGACGCTCCTTGACGTGGTCGTCGAAGGCCGTGGCGCCGGAGGCGAGTTCGGTGGCGAGCGGACGCAGCAGTGCCGCCACGCCCGCGGACGCGGGGATGGCGCGGCCGGTGAGGTGCGGGACGCGCGGCGCGGACGGCCCGAGTGAGCGTCCGGGTAGCCGCAGGGCGTACAGGTGGAACGGTGTGTGCTGGTCCAGTGCGAAGGGGCGGTCCAGATCGAGCAGGGCCAGTTGGCCGGGGCGTACGACGTCCTCGCGGCCGTCCTGCCGGATGGCGCCGGTGCCGTCCTGCTGCACGAGCAGGGCCAGGCCGCCGTCCTCGGCGGCCGGTACGGGCCGGTCGTCGAGGCTCAGCCGCAGCGGTGCCGCCCGCATCGACAGCAGCCGCAGCCGGCCCGCGTCGACCGAGCCGAGCGTGCCCCGGAAGCCGGCCGTTCCCGAGGGCAGGGTCACCTTCACGGGTGCCAGCCGCCGCCGGACCGCACGCTCCCACTCCCGGGCCCGGTCCGCCTCCGGCATCGGTGCTGTTCCTACCTCGTCCTGCACGGTGGCCCCTTCCTGTCCTCCGGTCCCGGCGGGACGGATGCGTGACCTCTTCAGCCTGGTCGGGGGCATCGGGAAGGGGTTAGGTCATGTGACCTGTTTCGCGGGGCGCATATGACCTGTCCGGCGGAAGACGGGGACATCTGTGTCCGTCAGGGTGTGCCGGTGCGCGCGCGAAGCGCGGCCGACGGGAGAGGGGGGCGGGGCCGGGCCGGGGCGGCGGGCGTCCGTCGGAGCGCGCGTCGCCGTGTGCGGACCGGGGCGGGCGCCCGTACGGCGCTCCGTACGCCGGTCGGGCCGAGCCGCCTACGGCGTGCTTCGCTCCAGAGCGCGTGCCAGGGCGGCGCGGGAGGCGATGCCCAGCTTGGGGAAGATCTTCGCCAGATGTCCGCCGACGGTGCGCGGGGACAGGCTCAGCCTGATGCCGATCTCCTTGTTGGTGAGCCCGTCCGCCGCGAGCTGGGCGATGCGCAGCTCCTGCGCCGTGAGCGAGAGGCCACCGCCGCCGCCCGGCCGGGCGGCGGCGGACCGCAGCGCGCGTTCGGCCCGCTCGGCCCAGGGGGCGGCGCCCAGGGCGCGGAAGGTCTCCAGGGCCTGCCGGAGGACCTTCGGGGCCCGCGGGCGGCGGTGGTCGCGCAGCCAGGTGCCGTGCGCCAGCCGCAGCCGGGCCAGTTCGAACACCCACCCGTCGGCGCCGGGCACGGCGTACGCCGCCTCGTAGAGCGCGTCGGCCTCCTCGTCCGCGGCGGCGAGCGCGCGGGCGGCGGCCAGCAGGAACGCGTGGTGCGGGGAGATGTCGCCCATGCGCGCCGCGTCGCCCGCCGCCACGTGCGCCCGTGCCTGCGCGGTCCGCCCGGTGCGCAGCGCCGCGTCCACGAAGTCGAAGAACGGCAGGTGGAACCACGGCAGGCCGGGCGGCAGGACGCCGGGCGGGGTCAGACCGGCCAGGGCGGTGTACGCCTCCTCGTCACGGCCGTGGCCGAGGGCGGCCAGGGCCCGCAGATGGGTGAGATGGTCCGTCACGAACTTCATCCGCACGCGTTCGGCGAGCGGCCGGATGGCGCGGTCCACCGCGAGCAGGCCTTCCTCGTCGCCGCGTCCGGCGAGGAAATGGGCGTAGTGGTGCCGGAAGAGCAGGGCGTTGCAGTGGTAGCCGAGGGCGTCGGCCGCCTCGGCCTCGCGCAGGCACACCTCCGCCTGGTCCCAGTGCCCCCGGAGGTAGTTCTGGTACCCGCCGGCCTTCGCGATGCTGCCCTGGGTGGCGTAGGCGTGCTGACCGAGGAAACGGCGCCACAGGGACGCGTCGGCCATGTCCACCGCGGAGGCGGTCCACAGCAGCAGCCACGCCGCCCCGGCCTGCTGCTCCTGGCTCATCGTGGCGGCCATCGCGCGCAGTTCGCCGCCCGTGCCGTGCGCGGTGCGGGCGGGGTCGGACCAGGCCCGGCGGCACAGGTCGGCCAGTTCGGAGACTTGGTGCCGGTGGGCGCGCAGGGCGGCCCAGCCGCGCGTGTCGGAGGTGTACACCGTTGCCAGCAGCAGCTTGAAGTACATCTGTTCGGCGAGGTCGGCGAACGGGCTCGCGCCCGCACCGGCCTCGGACAGGGCGTCGAGGGCCTGTGGGAGCAGGGTGAAGGACGACTCGAAGTCGACGTGGTGGCTCTGGTCGACGTAGACGACGGCATAGGCGTACAGCGGCGCGCTGTCGGCGGGGACCGGCGCGCGGCGCAGCTCCTCGACGAGTTTCGCCGCGTACGGCAGCCGTCCGCCGCGTGCGGCCATGGCGGCGGCCCAGGTCAGGCGGCGCGCACGGGCTCCCGCATGGGTGCTCAGGGCGGCCGCGCGGTGCAGCAGGAGAGCGCCCTCGGCGTCGCCGCCGCGCAGCGCGAGCCGGCGCCCGGCCTCCTGCAGCCGGCCGGCGAGCGCTTCGTCGGGCAGGACGGTCGCGTCCGCCTCGTGGCCGAGCGCCCGCGGATCGTCGTGCGGCAGGGCGGCGGCGAGCCGGCGGTGGGCGGCCCGCCGTTCGGGCCCGGAGGCCCGGGCGACGACGGCCCCGCGCACCAGGGGATGCCGGAAGGTGAGCCGGCCGTCCGACTCCAGGCGGGCCAGACCGCTGGTCTCGATCTCGTCGAGCACCTCGTCGGCGCGCCGTGCGTCGAGACCGTCCAGCAGGGCGGGAGTCACCCAGCTCGCCGTCGTGCCGCCCAGGGCCGCGTACAGCAGTACGTGGACGGCCTCGCCGGACAGACGGTCCAGGCGGGGCGCGAACAGCCGCTCCAGCCGGTGTCCGAGCGGGAACCTTCTCGGCAACGGCATCACGCCGCGGGCCTGGTCGGGATGGAGGTGGACGGGCAGTTCGACCAGCGCCAGCGGGTTGCCGGCCGCTTCCTGGAGGATGCGGTCGGCCGTGATGACCGCCAGGTGCGGGTGCCGGGTGCGCAGCAGGGCGCGGGCGTCCTCGCCGTCCAGTGCGGCCAGGTCGACGACGGTGCCGGGCCTGCCCTCGGTCGTGGTCCCCTCGGGGCGGCCGGCGCTGACGAAGGCCAGCGGCACCTCGGCGGTTCTGCGCTGCAGGAACGCGAACACGGCCGCGCTGGAGGAGTCCACCCATTGCAGGTCGTCCACGAGGACCAGCACCGGCCGCATCCGCGCCTCGCCCGCCAGGAGCGCCAGCACGGCGGCGCCCACCAGGAAGCCGCCCGGTACCGGTTCCGGGGCCTCCCCGAGGGCGAAGGCCAGGGCCCGCCGCTGCGGTTCGGGCAGGGCGCGCATACGATCCGTCAGCGGCCACAGCAGCTGGTGCAGCGCGCCGAACGCCACACCGGCCTCGGCCTCGGAGCCCACCGCGCGCAGCACGGTGAAGCCCCGGGCGCGCGCCTCGTCGTGAGCCCAGTCCAGCAGCGCCGTCTTGCCGAGGCCGGGCGCGCCCTGCAAGAGGGTGCCCGTGCCACCGCTGCCCGCCCGGGCGCCGTCCAGCACGCGCCGCAGCAGGGCCTGCTCGGGCCCCCGCCCGGCGAGCGCGGGGCGGTCCAGGACCGGATGGTCCACCACCGGAGGCCTGTCGGCCACACCGGCCTCGACGGACCGTCCCACCGGGATCACTCCCTCAGCCGGGCCCACCTCTGTGGAGTGTCCCACCGGGATCGGGCTGTCGGCCGCACCTGCCTCTACGGAGCGTTCCACCGGGATCGGGCCGTCGGCCGGACCGGCTTCGACGGCGTGCCCCGCCGGGACCGGCCTGCCGGCCGGACCCACCTCGACGGGGCGTCCCACCGGGATCGGGCCGTCGGCCGGGCCCACCTCGACGGAGTGCCCTGCCGGGAGGGCGCTGCCGGCCGGACCGGCCTGTGCGGAGCGCCCCGCGGAGACCGACGCGGGCCGCACCGGAACGGCGTGCGGGAACACCACCGCCGTCCCGGCCGCCGCGGGGATGGCGTGCGGAGGCAGAGAGGGCGTCCCGGACGTCCCGGGCGACGGCGCGGCGGTGCGCGGAGGCGGCACGGCCGTCCCGCCCGGCGGCACAGAAGTCTCCGGGCGCGGCCGGGATCCTCCAGGCGCTCCGGTCGATGGCGCGACGCCCCCCGGGGGCACCGCGGCCGTCCCGCCCGTCCTGTCCGTCGTCTCCCCCGGCGGGGTGCCGTCAGGCCGCACGGGAGGTGTCCCGGGCGGCACCGGGGGCGGTGTGCCCGGTGCCGCCCGCCGGTGCGGTGGCGGCGACCCGGGAGGGGGCACCGTACGCCTCGCTCGCCGTCCGGACCGCCGTCGGCGTCCCGCCCGCCATGCTCAACTGCCGCCATTCGCGCGGCGAGTGCCCGTACGCCCGGCGGAAGGCCCGGCTGAAGTGGGCCGGGTTGGTGAAGCCCCAGCGGTGCGCCACCACCGCCACGGCGGGTGCGGACCGGCCGCGGGACAGTTCCCGCGCGCACTCCTCCAGCCGGCGGCGCTGGACGAGCCGGGCGACCGTGATGCCCTCCTCCTCGAACAGCCGGTGCAGATAGCGCACGGAGATGTGGTGGGCCGTCGCCACCGTCTCGGGTGTCAGCCCGGGGTTCTCCAGATGGCGGTCGATGTGGTCGCGGATGCGCAGGACGAGTTCGCCGCGTCCGCTGTCGACACCGCCGGCCGGTCCGCGCTCGGCCACCAGCGTGGCGAAGAGGTCCTCCACGCCGGCCGCGAGCCGTGCCGCGACGGCGGGGCCGTAGGAATCCGCCGGGTCGAGGAGCCGGGTGAGGAAGGGGCCGAGGATCGCGCCGATCCCGTCCGCCCCGCTGACGGCGGTCACCGTGACCGCGCGCAGCTCCTCGTCGGACACGTCCAGACCGCGGCGGGGCAGATGGACGACGTGACAGGCGAACCGCTCGGGGAAGTCCAGGGTGTACGGCCGCGCCGCGTCGTAGACCAGGAGGTCGCCGGCGCCGGCCACGGCGCTGCGGCCGTCCTGGATCAGCGTCACCGTGCCGGCCGTCAGCACCAGCACCGCCACGCACGGATCGCCCGGCCCGCTCCGGCCGACGCGCTGGGCGTCGGCGTCGAGGGAACAGACCGGCAGGTGCCCGAGGCGGCCGCCGGCGACCCGGCCGGTGAAGGGGCCGCTGTCGCGGGGTGCCACGGCCATCGGGGTCAGGGTCGAGGCGAGGGCGGCCCGCCACCGGCCGATTCTGTCCGCCACGGGCACCGTGTCCGTCGACAGCACGAGGTCCACCTGGCTCTCCTCTCTCTTCTCCGTACCAACCAACCAACGGGCCGTGCCGCGCACCAGGCACTCTCCAGGCAGAAAGAGGTGGCGCGGGGATGTGCGCGCGGGGAACAGCACTGTGCGCGCAGAGGCAAGTCGGTCCGGGGGTGCGCACATAGGGTGGCCAGGCCGCCTTCGCGGGGCGGTGGTCCTGGTCAGGGTGTGTCCAGGCGGGCGAGCCGGGAGCGGGCCCTGGCGACGTGTTCCGGGTCGGCTCCGGGACCGACGGCGATGCAGCGCGTGAACGCCTCCCGGGCCTCGGCGACGCGGCCGGCGTCGAGGAGTACGTCACCGAGGGAGCGGAGGTAGCGGCTCTCCAGGGCGATGTTGCCGTCGGTGCGGCACAGTTCCACGGAGGTCCGCAGGTGCCGTACGCCTTCGTCCCAGCGGCCCATGCGGGCGTAGGTGCGGCCGAGGCCCGCCAGGGCGTTGGCGCGGGTGACGGCGGCGATGTGCGGTTCCAGACGGACACCAACCTTATCGAGCCGGGCCAGGATCTGCTGGTACGTCTCGATCGCTGCCTCACCGCTCTCGGCCTCCTGCTCCCAGGCACGTCCGAGGAGCGCCTGGAGCATGCCGGTCAGGTCTCCGGCGGCGTCGAACAGGGCGATGGCGCGGGAGCTGTCGTCGAACGCCGGGCCGGTGTCGCCGAGCAGGTGGTGGGCCCAGGCGGCGTACTGGTGCGCCCATGCCTGCTGGAGAAGGTCGCCTGCCCGCCGGGCCGCCGCGAGCGCGCGGGCCGAGTACTCCAGGCTGTCCCGGGGTCTGCCCTCGCACAGCAGGACGGCCCAGGCGTAGTAGTTGAGCTGGGTGGCTTCCACGAGTGGGTCGCCGAGCGCCTCGGCGGAGCGGACGGCGGTGGCGAAGACCTCCGGCCAGTGCCCCCAGAAGATCCACTGGTCGGAGAACCAGTGCAGGGACTCGGCGACCTCGACGACGGTCGCGTGGTCGCCGTCCGCGGCGGCGGCGTGCAGGGCGGCCAGCCAGTTGGGGGCTTCGGCCTGGAGCCACTCGCGGGCCTTGTCGGCGCTGGAGAGGTCCACGGTGCCCTGCCAGGTGGGCGGCGGTGCGCCGTGGTCGGGTTCGTACCACCGGCCGGCCACGACCGCCGTCTGGAGCAGCCAGCGGAACATCGAGCGGCGGGCCCGTTCGACGTCCTCGGCGCTGTCCTCGGCGGTGAGCCGGGTACGGCCGTACAGGCACAGCAGGTCGTGCAGCCGGTAGCGGTCCCCGGTGGCGCCGAGCAGGCCGGCCTCGACCAGTTCCTCCAGGGTGTCCTCGGTGTCGTAGAGGTCCTGGCCGGTGAGGTGGGCGGCGCAGGCGGCGCCCGTGTCGGGGCCGGGGATCAGCGACAGGCGCCGGAACATGCGGGCGGCGTTGGGGGTGAGCTGGCGGTAGGACAGGTCGAAGGCGCTCGCCACCCGCACGTCGCCCGCGGACAGCGCGTCCAGCCGGCGTTCCTCGTGCGCCAGCCGGTCCGCGAGCCGGCTCAGGCTCCAGCCGGTGCGTGTCGCGAGCCAGTTGCCGGCCACTCTGAGGGCGAGCGGCAGGTGTTCGCACAGCCGGGCGACCTCCTTCAGGGCCTCCGGTTCGGCCGCCACGCGCTCCTCTCCGACGAGTGAGGTGAGGAAGGCGGCCGACTCCGCCGCGTCCAGCCGGCCGAGCGGCAGGCGGTGCACGGCGTCGAGACCGGTGAGCAGACGGCGGCTGGTCACCATGACCAGCGTGCGGCCCGAGCCCGGCAGCAGCGGGCGTACCTGTGCCTCGTCGCGGGCGTTGTCGAGCACCAGCAGGCAGCGGCGGTCGGCGAGGATCTGCCGGTAGAGGGCCGGATGGGCCTGCGGACCGGACTTGGCCAGGTCACGGTCGGGCACGCCGAAGGCCTTGAGGACCCGGACCATCAGCTCCGAGACGGCGGGCGGGGTGTCGTCGGTGCCCCGCAGGTCCACCATGAGCTGGCCGTCCGGGAAGCGGTCGGCCAGCTCGCGGGCGGCACGCAGGGCGAGGGTGGTCTTGCCGGTTCCGGGCGCGCCGTGGACGACGATGACGACGGGCCGGGCGGCCGCGGCCCCCGGGTCCGCACCGCTGTCGTCGTCCGGGGCGCCTCCGGCGAGTTTGTCCAGTTCCGCCAGTTCGTCCGCGCGGCCGACGAAATCCTCGGCGCCGCGGGGGAAGGACCGCACCCCGACAGGGCTGTATGCGGGGCTGCGGCCGGCCCGGGCGGCGACGAGCAGCCTCTCGCGTTCGGTGTCGTCGAGTCCGAGCCCGTCGGCGAGCGCGGCGACCGTCCGCCGCTGTGGAGCGGCCCGGCGCCCGCGCTCCAGGTCGCCGATGCCGCGCACGCTGACGCCGGACGCGTCGGCCAATGCCTCGATCGTCAGCGACTTCGCCAGCCGCAGCTCTCGCAGCAGCGACCCGAACGCCTCTTGTGTGGACATTCCCGTCCCCTCCACAACCACCTTATTATTTGAACATTGTAGTAGATGGTCAGGTGAACTTGATCAAGGGAGGCCGCCGGGGGCGCCGAGCGGGGGAGGACCCGCCTCGGCGAGGGCGTCGAGAACCGCGTCGAGGGCGCCGAGAGCCGGGCCGTCGCCCTCGGCGCGGCGACCGGGACGGTCCGGCGAAGCCGGCGGCCGGCTGCGTGTCGGCGACGAGGGCGGACGGCCCGTGGCGGCCGGGGAGGCCACGCTCACCTCCTACGGCTCCCAGGTGCCGGCCGCCCCGAAGACCGGCGCCACCACGGGCACGGTCAGCGTCATCGCCTGGCCGCCCGGCCGCCGCCCTCGGCACCATCGACATCGGACCGCACCCGGCCGTGGTGTACGAGCGAGGCAGCGCGGTGTTCGGCCCCGACGCCAGGACCGGCACCGGACGCCGGCGCGACCGCCGCCGGCCGACCCCGCACGGTCCGTAGGTCGGTCCCCGCCCTTCAGGCCGTCCATGGTGACGACGGTGGGTGCCGTCACCGACCGCCCCCGGCCAGTGCGGCCGCCCAGCGCAGGACGGCCGTGCGGCCCCGGGTGGGCACCGTCCAGAGGGCGTGGCCGCGCAGACCCCACCGGCGCAGCAGGGAGTTGGCGGCGAGGAAGCCGCTGGTGGCCGCGCACTCCATCAGCGCCACCGGCAGGCCGGTACGGACCGCGTCGCCCGCGAGGACCAGACCGGGCGTCGTGGTGTCCACCGTCGGCCGGGCGGAGTAGCCGCCGACCGGGAACAGGGGGCAGTCGGCGCGCCACAGGTGCCGGGCATCGACCACCCTGGCCCGGCTCGTCTCCGGATACAACCGGCGCAGCGCGCCGAGCAGTTCCCGCTCGGTGGTCGCCCGGTCGGCGTCCTCGGGCAGGGCGTAGGCGTGCAGTTCCACCACCGCGCCACCGGTACGAGCGGCCCAGCGGGCGGCCTCGCCCTCCCAGCCGCTCGGCACGCTGACGTTGTCCAGCGCGCCGTACCCGCTGGTGCCGAGGAAGCCGGGGCGGTCGGCTCGCACGGGCCGGTCCAGCCACAGACGGGAGACCAGGAAGGGCGGAGCCGTACGCAGCCCGGCCACGCGCTCCCGCCACGCCGTGTCACCGAGGCCGGGGGAACGGGCCGCCAGCGCGCGCAGGGCCGCCGGGTCGAGAGCGAGCACGACGGCGTCGTACGACTCCTCGGCACCCGCGCCGGCACCGGCGGCGGCCACCGTGAAGCCGCCGCCGGGGAGAACCATGACCTCCTCCACGGGCGTGCCGGTGCGTACCCGTGCGCCGAGGCGGACCAGCCGAGCGGCGAGCGGGTCCCACAGCGCTTGCGGGAACGGCTCCCGGACCACCTCGAACAGCAGGCCCTCGGCCGAGCCGAGGAAGTAGACGTGGAACATCAGCGCCATCTCCGCGGCCGACAACCGCCTGGGGTCGGCGAAGAAGCTGCGGGAGAACACCTCGAAGGCCAGGTGCCGTGCGGCAGGCGGGAAGCGGATCGCCTCCAGGTGGTCGTGGGCGCTGACGTGATCGAGCCGGTCGTACACCTCGGGCACCCGCACGTCGAACAGCGGCAGCGCCGCGCGCGGGCGCATCCGGGCCAGGTCGCGCGGGCGGAAGGAGTCGCTGAGCGCCATGAAGGCCAGCGCGCTCAGCGGCGGAGTGCGCGGCACCCGCCGGAAGCCGTCCTGCCGGCCGTCGCCGTGCCGCAGCGGGTAGTCGCGCAGGCCGGTCAGACGGGACAGGGCGGGATCGGTGCGGCGCAGCAAGGCCCGCAGGTTGTAGTACTGGTGGAAGAAAGCGTGGAAACCCCGGCTCATCGTCACCGTCGAGCCGTCGGCCAGCCGGGTGGGCCAGCCGGCCAGGCGGCCGCCGAGCTGCGCCTCGCGCTCGTACAGGGTGACCCGTACACCGCGCTCGGCCAGGGCGGTGGTGGCGGTCAGTCCGGCGATGCCGCCGCCGACGACCGCCACGCGAGGCGCCGTGGGCCCCTCGGCCCGGTCGGCTCCGGCCGGCGCGGGCAGCCGGCGGGCCAGCCGGTCCCGGCCGGGTGGTGTGTGCGCGCCGCGTCCGGCCGGCCGCGGGAGGCCCGTCATCGTTCCGCCGCCCCGGTGGCGGCCGGGTGCCCGGCGACGGCGGTGCGGGCGCCGCCGCCCCGCCGGCCCGGCAACGGCGGCGTCGTCCCTTGGGCCGTCCCCGGCAGTCGGGGGACCTCGGCGAGTACGGCGTTCGGGCCGGTGGTGTCGCACAGCACGGGCATGCCATCTCCGTATGGTCGTCGGGCAGCGGCAACGGGCGGTGGCGCTCCGGGTGTTCCAGGTATTCCAGGCATCGCAGGTGTTCCGGGCGCCCGGCGGTGAGGCTACGGGCGTCGGACGGCGGGCGTGCTGCGGCGCGCGGTGAACGGCAGGGCGAGCGCCGAACCGAGCATCGCGGCGACGGGCACGCATAGACCGATGGACAGGTCCTCGGCAAGGCTGGTGTGCCCGTCCAGGAAGCGCAGCAGACGAGGAGCGGGCACCCGGGCGAACAGACGGGTGAAGAAGTCCGGGCCGTCCACTCGGCCGCGGTCGAGGGCGTGCAGCAGCACGGCGTCCAAGAGCCGGGGGCGCAACGCGTACGCGCGCGGCGGCAGGGGGCGGCGGCCGGCGTGCAGCGCGGCGGCCACGGCCGCGGTCTGGCGCTGTACGGCGCTGAAGGTGAAGCCCGTCGCGGGCCGGGTGGCGCCCGCCGCCGCACCGATCCGGAACACCCGGGCGGTGGCCTGCCGGGGGAAGGCGGCGTCCGTCATCGGGATCACGCCCTGTTCGCAGCCGGTGATCTCATGGTCCCCGGCTCCCAGCACCCGCTCGGTGTAGTGGCGCAGCGCCCGGTCGTACGCCTCGCGGTCGCACACCCGGCGGGAGAACTCCGTGTACTCGACCAGCGCCTCGCACGGGCCGGTCGGCAGGACGTACCCGAACGACAGGCCGTGGGCCGGCTGCGGGGTGCGGAAGTCCATGAACTCGACGGCCGTGGGATCGAACACGGGGTGACGGGTACGCACGAACCAGCCGCGGAAGTGCTGCAACAGCGTCGTACGGGCGGGCGGCAGACGCGTCGGCGGCCGGGAGTCGAACACCCACCGGGCCCTGACGTTCACCCGGTCGCCACCCGCTCCCCGGCCGTGCACCAGCGCCCCGTACGGCGTGGTCTCGACCCGTTCGGCCACCGCCTCGACGACCGTCACCCACCGGTTGCCCGCGATCAATCCGCCGACGAGTTCCTCGAAGGCGCCGGAGCGCAGCATCTTGTAGCGCAGCGGCGCGATGGCGGCGTCCAGCGTGCGGCCGTCGCCGGACCGTACCCGCAGCCGCCGCCAGGAGGCGGTCAGCGCTTCGTCGTACGGTCCGCTGCCCTCCTCCCAGTAACACCAGGTGCGTTCGGGGGCCCGGAGGGGACCCGGTGGTGCCGCCAGCAGCACGGCCGTCACCGGGCGCGCGCCCGCGGGTGGCCGGGCCAGCCGCAGGGCCAGGGACAACCCGGCGGCCCCGGCGCCCACCACGGCCACGTCCGACTCCACGTCCACGGCGCTCCCTTCGCATCCGATCCGAATCTGTGCGATCTGTTCAGGTCCGGTCGGCCAAGTCTTCCCGTCCTCCTGCCGTGGGGGACGGAAGCGGGAGCGTGTCGGACGTGTGGGCGCCCAAGGTGCCGGCATGTCCCCCGGACGGCGCATTCCGCGCGGTCGCCCGCGCGGAATGAGTGACACGTGACCTACGACAAGGGTGCGAGCGCCGGCCGGAAGCCCGGCGCCCCCGGAGACCGGGAGGACTCCGCGATGTGTTCCTTCCAAGGGGCAGGCCGTCCCACGGCGTCCTCGGCGTGCCGGCGGTTTGCTGTGGGCGGCCGTCGGAAGACCGGGGAGGCGGTTCGCCCGGCAGTCCGCCCGCAGGACCACCGGGCCGTTGACGCCGGCATCCCGTACCGCGCCGTCCGGGATCCACGGGCGCTGCCCACCGGCCGCCGCGGGCCTGATCGGCCGTTCCTCCACCCCACCGCCGCGCCCACCGCCCGGCCGGCGCGACGATGCCCGTGTCCCGTCGGCGAAGACCTGCCACGGCCGGGAACAGCGGCCCGGGCAGGTACAGAGCCGGGAACAGGGGTCTTGGCGCGTATCGAGTTGGGGGCAGCGGGCCTGGCGGGTTCGGAGCCGGGGGCAGTGGTCTTGGCGCGTACTGAGTCGGGAGCGGCGGGACGGGTGCGTACCGCGCCGGGCGCAGTGGCCCCGGCAGGTAGGGAGTCGCAAGCCGTAGTTCCGGCGGGTGCGGGTCCGACCGGGGTTGGCGGGCCGCGCGGGCGGCGCCTGTCCCGCCGGTCCCACGGGCCCTATGTGTCCCACCAGGCCCGCTGGGGGCGGGGCCGCGCGGGCGGGCCGTCGCTCGTGGTTCTCGCGGTTGCCGGAAGGCCGGGGGCGGGCCGGTGACCCGGCGGATTCCCGGACCCACCGATCACGTCGTGGTGGTGGGCGCCGGTCTGGCCGGTCTGTCCGCCGCCCTGCACCTGCTCGGGGCCGGCCGCCGGGTCACCGTGGTGGAACGGCACCCCGGGCCCGGTGGCCGGGCCGGACGTCTGGAGCTGGGGGGTTACCGGATCGACACCGGCCCCACCGTGCTCACCATGCCCGACATCGCCGACGAGGCGTTCGCCGCGGTCGGCGCCGCACTGCGCGACCGCGTCGAACTGATCCGGCTGCACCCCGCCTACCGGGCGCGCTTCGCCGACGGCAGCACCCTCGACGTACACACCGACCCGGCGGCGATGGAGGCGGAGATCGAACGGTTCGCCACCCGCACCGACGCCGTCGGCTACCGCCGGCTGCGGCACTGGCTGCACGCCCTGTACCGGGCCGAGCGGGGCCGGTTCCTGGACGCCGACTTCGACTCGCCGCTGTCCCTGCTCACCCCCGGCCTGCTGCGGCTCGCCGCACTCGGCGGCTTCGGCCGCTGGGAGGCCCGGGTCGCCCGCCACCTGCGCGACGAGCGACTGCGCCGCGTCTTCACCTTCCAGGCCCTGTACGCGGGCGTCCCGCCCGAACGGGCCCTGGCCGCCTACGCGGTGATCGCCTACATGGACACCGTCGCCGGGGTGTACTTCCCGCGCGGCGGCATGCACGCGCTGCCCCGGGCGATGGCCGACACCGCGGCCGAGGCCGGGGCGGAGTTCCACTACGGGCAGCGGGTCACCCGCCTGGAGCGTTCCGGCGAGCGCGTCACCGCTGTGGTGACCGACGACCGGCGCATCTCCTGTGACGCGGTCGTGCTCACCCCCGACCTGCCGGTGACCTACCGCCTGCTGGGCCGCGCCCCCCGCCGCCCGGCGCGGTTGCGGCATGCACCGTCCGCGGTGGTCCTGCACGCCGGCTGCGACCGCACCTGGCCGGAACTGGCCCACCACACCCTGTCCTTCGGGCATGCCTGGCGGCGTACCTTCCGTCAACTGACCAAGACCGGCGAGCTGATGAGCGACCCCTCCCTGCTGATCACCCGGCCCACCGCGACCGACCCCGGTCTCGCTCCGCCCGGCCGCCACCTGCACTACGTCCTCGCCCCCTGCCCGAACACCGACATCGGGCCGCGCGCCGCCGACTGGTCCGCCCTCGCTCCGCGCTACCGCGACAGTCTGCTGCGCGAACTCGAACGCCGGGGGCTGACCGGCATCGCGTCCGCCATCGAGGAGGAATGCCTGGTGACACCCGCCGACTGGACCGCGTACGGGCATGCCGCGGGCACGCCCTTCTCCGCCGCGCACACCTTCGCCCAGACCGGGCCGTTCCGGCCCCGCAACCTGGTGTCCGGCACCGCCAACGCCGTCCTCGCCGGCTGCGGCACCACACCGGGTGTGGGGGTGCCACCGGTACTGCTGTCCGGGAAGCTGGCCGCCGCGCGCATCGCCGGCCCCGCCCGTACGCGCGTCACCGGGCCCATCCGCACCCGTGTCACGCCGGGCGGCACAGCGCGCCGGGGCGCGGAAGGAGTACGTCCATGACCGCACGCGAACTGGACGCCGCCGGTATCACCGACGCACGCCTGCGCGCCGCCTACACCCACTGCCGCGACCTGAACGCCCGGCACGGCCGCACCTACTTCCTCGCCACCCGCCTGCTGCCCCCCGGCCGGCGCCCCGCGGTGCACGCCCTGTACGGCTTCGCCCGCTGGGCCGACGACATCGTGGACGCGCAGGGGCGCGGTGCCGGTGACAGTGCCGGTGACGAGACGGTACGGCGGGCCGTCGCCCTGGACCGGCTCGGCGACGATCTGGTCCGCGGCCTGGCGGGCGGCCGGTGCGCCGCCCCGGTGGTCGCCGCCCTCGCCGACACCAGCAGGCGCTACGCCATCGACCACCGCCACTTCGCCGACTTCCTCGCCTCCATGCGCAGCGATCTGACGGTCACCGAGTACGCCGACTACCGCGCGCTGCGCGCCTACATGCACGGCTCGGCCGCGGTGATCGGCCTGCAGATGCTCCCGGTGCTCGGCACCGTCGTGCCCCGGGAGGAGGCCGCGCCCTACGCCGCCGAACTGGGCGTCGCGTTCCAGCTGACCAACTTCCTGCGGGACGTCGGCGAGGACCTCGACCGCGGCCGGATCTACCTCCCCCAGGACCTGCTCGCCGCCCACGGTGTCGACCGCGAACTGCTGCGGCACTGCCGGGACACCGGACGCGGCGACCACCGGGTCACCGCGGCACTGCGCGCCTTCGAGTCCCTCACCCGGGCCGCCTACCGGCGGGCGGCTCCCGGAGTCGCCATGCTCGACCCCGTCGCCCGCCCCTGCATCCGCACGGCGGCCGTGCTGTACGGCGGCATCCTCGACGCGGTCCGCGCCGACCGCTGGGCCGTCCTGCACCGCCGGACCGCGGTGCCGCGCAGACACCGCGCCCTCGTCGCCGCCGACGGACTGCTGCGGGTGACGGCGGCCCGGCTCGCCGCCCGGCACCGGGCGACCACGGCCCCGGGGCCGGACCTGTCGGCGTACCCGGCCGCCTCCCGCGAGGAGGTCGCATGACGCCCGGCCCGCCACCGCGCCGCACCCGGCTGCCGTTGCGCCTGCGCCGTGATTCCCGCGCCGGGGAACACCGGCGCCCCACCTGGCGGGAAGCCCGGCCCGCGCTGATCGCCGGCGCCCTCGAACGCGCCCGGTCCCGGCCGGGCGGCAACTGGTACGTCGTGGGCCCCTCCGCCGCGCTGCGCCGGGACGGGCCGCTGGCCCGCACGGTCGCCGGCCGGGAACTGGTCCTCTGGCGCGACGGCCGGGGCCGCCCGGTGGCCGGGCCCGGTGCCTGCCCCCACCTGGGCGCGCCCCTCGTGGACAGCCCGGTGCGCGGCGGCACCCTGGTGTGCCACTGGCACGGGCTCGCCCTGGACGGCGGTCCGACCGCCGGTTGGAGCCCGTGGCCTGTCCATGACGACGGAGTACTGCTGTGGGTACGGCTCGACGCGGCCGGGGGCGAGGAGCCCACCGCCGGGCCGCCGGTGCCGGCCCGCCCGGCCGTGGCCCGTGCGCTCACGGCCGTGTACACCGGGACGGGCGTCTGCGAACCGGACGACATCGTCGCCAACCGCCTCGACCCCTGGCACGGGGCCTGGTACCACCCGTACCGCTTCACCGACCTCACCGTCGTGGAAGCCCCCGGCCCGGGCGGCACGGAGGACGCGTTCACGGTCGACGTCTCCTTCAAGCTCGCCGGCCGGATCGTCGTCCCCGTCCGCGCCGAGTTCACGGCCCCCGGACCGCGTACGGTCGTCATGCGGATCACCGCCGGGGAGGGCGAGGGCTCCGTCGTGGAGACCCATGCGACACCGCTCGGACCCGACGCCCTGGGCCGACCGCGTACCGCGGTGGTGGAGGCCGTCGTGGCCACCTCCGGCCGGCCCGGATTCGCCGTCGCCTGCCGGGCCGCCCTGCTGCTCGGCCCACTGCTGCGGCACACGGCGGGCCGTCTGTGGCGCGACGACCTCGCCTACGCCGAACGACGCTGGGCGCTGCGGTCGACGGGCCGCTTCCCAGGCTGAGGGGCCGGGCCGGCCGGGGGCCGGGGCCGACCGAGGAGACACCGCCGAACACGCGGTGCGTGCCTACAGCGCCGGATACTGGCGCGCGCGTCAGGAGGTTTCGGCGCGTACGACGACCGCATAGGAGCCGACGCCGAGGAGGCGGTCGCCGGAGATGTCGCCGAGAGCCGTGTACAGCGTGTGGATGTGTCCGGTCGTGTTGTCGAAGGCGATGTCCTTGACCGTGCCGTGCTCGGCGCCGTGTTCCGTCAGGACCCGGCGGCCCACAGCCTCTTGGTGGGCGGGGAGGCCGCCCTGCCCGGGATCGGTGGCGGCACGGGAGCGCACGATGACGGCGTCCCGTCCCACCGCCTCGACCGCGTGCCAGGCGATGGCCGTGACATGCCTCGGGGCTCCGGACAGGCGCAGGCAGGCGATGCTGCTCGTGTGCGCGTCGATGGTCAGGCTCTCCACTCGCCCCAGCGGTTCGGCCTCGTCGGCGGTGATCACCGGAAGGCCCTGGGTCTGAGTGAACATCATCATGCCGGTCCTCCTGCTCCGGTGGCGGGGCCGTCCGGGTACGGCTGTGCGGTGTGTGCGCGGAACGCCTCGACCTGGGCGCTGAAGCTGGGCAGGTCGTCGGCGACGAAGTGACGGGCGTGCGCGGGGACCACCAGGGCCCGCCCGGAGACGGCCAGCGTCTCTCCGCGCGGGATGAACGCCTTGCGCCGGTGGCGGTCCATGTTCTCGTCGGCGGCGATCTCGAAGCCGACCACACGTCCGCTGACACCGGCTTCGATCACGACATCCAGGACCGTGCCGATCTCCGTGCCCTGGTCGGTGAGCACGGGGGCGCCGATGACCTGGCCCTGTCCGGCTTCATCGGCTCCCAGGGCCATCTCCCGCGTCTCCAGCGCGGTTTCACCGGGGATCATCACGGCGGACGGGCCGATGGCGTGCACTGCGGAGAAGGGCAGGCTCTCCTTGAGCGGGCCGGCCAGCAGACCGCGCCCGCTCAGGGTGAAGCCGGTGATCCGGCCCGCGCGGGCGTCGAAGACGGTGTCCCTGATCTGGGCGACAGCCTCACCGCCCAGTGTCACCACCACCCGCTTGGTCAGTTCGGAGGCGAGCATGAGGGGGATCACCGCGAACCCTCCCGGCCGGTCCCGTGGTCCGAACGCACCGCGATCACCGTTCCGCTACGGCGCCTGGCCTGGACCGCCACGGCCGCCGCGATGAACAACCCCGCCACCGCGATCAACAAGATCACCCAGCCCCACCAGGCCATCACCGACCTCCTCGGTTCCGTCTTCGCCCAGCCGTCGTCCTGTCCGGCGGTCCCTGGGCTATCCGGTTGCCCGCCGTACGCTCCCGCAAGCCTTCCGTGTCACGGGTGGCCGGAACCGGCGGATCCGCTTCTCGCGGAGGAGTGGTCGCGGCGGAAGTCCGGAATACGTCGTCGGCTTCTCGGAGTTCGAGGGTCTGGAAGAGGAAGCGACTATTCCAGTATCCCGGGGAAACCGGGGTTCCACGGCGGCCGTCACCGGGACAGGAGAGCGGCGGCCGACCGACCGAAAAGGGCAGCCGAACCTGGAAGGGCTCTGTATGTCTGTGAGTCGTACGTTCACCGCGTCCGTCATCTGCGCGATGACCGCCATAGGTATCGCGGGCTGCTCCGATGAGGGATCGTCGGACCAGCCGTTCGAGGGGCAGAGCGCGGACCAGGTGGCCGCGAAGGCGGTGACCGCCACCCGGGACGCCACGTCGCTGCGCATGGCGGGGAAGATGTCCACGCAAGGGCATCCTCTGACGGTCGACTTCCACGTCGACACCCAGAAGAATTGCAAGGGCAGGCTGGCGATGGAAAGGGGTTCGGCCGACGTCATCCACACCGGCCAGACGACCTACGTCAAAGGCGACAAGAAGTTCTGGGCCGGTGCCGCACAGGACTCGGCAGGCGGAGACAAGCAGGCTGAGGCGCTGAGCGGCCGGTGGGTGAAGGTGCCGGTCGGTGATTCCCGTACGACGGGACTGTGCGACAAGCAGGGCTTCCTCGCCGACCTGGACAGCGACAAGTCCGAGCGCAAGGGAATGACGAAGGGCGACGTCACCACGGTGGACGGCCGGGAGGCGATCGCGCTGAGGAAAAAGAAGGGGAGCGGCGAAACCATCACCATGTACGTCGCGACCGAGGGAAAGCCGTACATTCTCAAGCTGGACCAGGCGGGCGGCAAGAGCCCGGGCACCGTCGTGTTCTCGGACTACGACAAGCCGGTCAAGGCGACACCGCCGCCGGCCGGAAAGGTCGTCGACGGCACCAAGGCCGACAAGTCGGTGTCCTGAATCGACGGTGGCCCGGATCCGCCGCGCGGGGGATGAGCCGGTCGTGAACGGCGTGGTGCCGATCGGGCAGCAGGTTGTTCAGGCGAGTCCTCAACCGCTCCGTACTTCGGTGTTCTGGCACGCGTGCAGCAGCCACCTCCCGTCCTCCTGCTTGGTCATGACGTAGAGCGGAGCGCCTTCCGTGTCGCCCTCCGCCGAGTGGTAGATCTGGCGGACCTTGACGGCCGCCACGTCGGGCCGCAGGAACTGCGTGTGCACCGCCTCGTAGGTGACCTCACCGTCCCAGCTCGCGGCGGGCAGCACGGTGCGGGTGAACTCGGCGATGGCGTCGAGGCCGATGAGGACCTTGCCGTGCGCGGTCGTCCAGAGGGCATGGGGATGGAACAGCGCGAGGAAACCCTCCACGTCCTTGGCGCGCTGGGTGCGCTCGACGGTGGCCACGACCTGTTCGATGGCTTCGATGTCCGTGGGTGCGTTGGTCATGCCGATCACTCTGATACCTCAAGTGGCCTTGAGGTCAAGGGGCTGGGTGATGCTCCTGGCCATCCCGCCGTAACTTGCCCACCCTGAGGGCCTGTTGACTGTCATGCGACCCACGCCACGCATCCGGCGCGGAGCGCGTCGAGCCGAGTCGCCGGCGGATCCGGGTGGAACGGGGGACACACGCCGAGAGCCGACAGGCGGCGCCGCGTCCTGGTGTGGGGCGGGACCGGCGGGGCGGTGGCCGCGGTCGCGAGCGCCGCGCTGCTGTGGGATCCCGGGCAGGCGCCGGCCCGGGCCGCCGGTGTCGTGGCGGCCGCCGCGGCCGCCGGGCACACCGTCCGGATCGTCGTGACCTCGACGGCGCCCACGGCCGTGGTGCTGACCGGGCTGCGGGCGGAGGTGCCCCGTCGAGCGTCTTCGCCGGCCGGGCCCGGCCCGGCGCGGCCCGGAGCCGCCGTCTGACGCCCCACGTCGAACGGCCCTCCTCTGGCCGCTCCCGGTGCCGGCGTCCTTTCCTACGGCTCAGCCGAGCGCCTTGACCGCCTGGTAGTAGGTCCATGCCGTGCTGTCGCACGCGGTCTTCGTGGCGCCGGAGTAGTTGACGCAGACGCGCTTGAGGTCCTCGTAGAGGGCGCTGTCGAGCCGTGCCTTGTTGGTGCTGAAGGTGCCGGCGGCCTTGTAGTTGCGGTAGCCGAAGTCGTGGCGGGCGCAGGACGTGGCGAAGGGGAAGCCGAACGGGTTGTCCGGCGAGGAGGAGCAGTAATCGGTCGACCAGTCGAACCCGTACGCGGACCAGGCGGCCTGGTTGGCCCGGGCGGCCACCCAGAGGTTGTAACTCGACGCGCTGGTCTGGGTCCAGCTCGCGAGGACCTGGGGCTTGTCGGCCGGAGCCGCGTCGGCGGCGGTGGCGCCGCCGATGGTGGTGATCACGGCGAGGGCCGAGGCGGACAGGCCGACGGACAGTCTTCGGTGCATCCCACACCTCCATGGGGCTGCGGCCCACCCTGGACCGCAGGTACATGACAAATTATTTGACGCCTCAACACTAAGGACAGGCAACGGAGTTGACCTGAACCACTGAATCTTGGCTGAATTCGCATGGTCGGCCACGACCCGCCCGGGAAACCCTGTACGGCGCCCCAAGCCGCCCCGGTAGCGTTGGTCGATGCGCGCACACCCGACTGACCGCCCGGCCGATCTCGACGTGATACGCGAGTCCTATGACCGGGTGTCCGACAACTACGCCCACATGGTGGTGACGACGGGAGTCGGCGACATCCGTCGCCATCCGTGGCTCAAGGCGTCGATCGACGCCTTCGCCGACACCGTGAGCGAACTGGGGCCTGTCCTCGACGTCGGCTGCGGCCCCGGAACGGTGACCGCCTACCTGGCCGAGCGCGGACTCGACGTGTCGGGGGTGGATCTCTCTCCGCGCATGATCGAGAACGCCCGCCGGCTTCATCCGCGATGCCGCTTCCGTGTCGCCTCCGCCACCGACCTCGACCTCGCCGAGGCGTCCCTTGGCGGTGTGCTCGGGTGGTGGTCGTTGTTCAACCTCCCCCGTGATGTCCTGCC
The DNA here is from genome assembly GCF_039532885.1 of Streptomyces nogalater. Classification (NCBI taxonomy): domain Bacteria; kingdom Bacillati; phylum Actinomycetota; class Actinomycetes; order Kitasatosporales; family Streptomycetaceae; genus Streptomyces; species Streptomyces nogalater. Next base: position 45,745 of record NZ_BAAASM010000004.1, read on the forward strand.
GCAGGTACTCGCCCTGTTCGCGCGCGCGTTGAGGCCGGGCGGGCACTTCATCACCGCGACACACGTCGGCGACGAGGACGTGGTGCGTACCGAGGCCTACGGGGGCGTACCCGTTCGCTGGACGACACACAAGTGGCAGCCGGAGCAACTCGTCGACCTGATCGAGCGGGCCGGCCTGACCCTGGTCGCCGAACTCCGCCTCCCCGACGAGGAGTACGGCGGCCCGGGCGTGGTCGTCATGGCCAAGCGCCCCGGCTGACGACCAGTCACCGCCCTCTGTTGGGTCCGGAGACCTACTCGTCCGGGTCCCAGGCCAGGAGCTGGTCGAAGAGACGCCGGTCGCCCTCGGCCTTCAGGGAGTCCACCGGAACACGGCCGTACAGGGCCAGCACCAGCTCACCGGCCGTGCCCCGGAGCGAGGCGCCGGCCGGGTACGGATCCTCGCCGGCCGCGGTGGCGGGCGCTGTGCCGGGTTCGGGCAGGCGGGCGGCCCGTGCGCCGTCGGCGGAGAGCACGAGACGCCAGGAACGGCCCTCGGCGGCGTGATAGTCGACGGCGGCGGGCTCGTGCGGCCAGGCGCTCGTCGTCGCACAACAGGTGGACAGGAACTCCTCGACACCGTCGAGTGCCACCTCGTCCGGCAGCGGCCGCGGGGCACCCGCGGTGATCTGGGCGTCGTAGGTGTGCAGCGCGACCTCCTGGAGCTGGTGCCGAGCGGCGGCACCGGCGGTCTGCGGGGACTGCGAGGTGTTCCACCACGTCCAGCAGTCGCGATCCGGGCCGGACTCCCACAAGGCGTCCAGGAGCAGCCGTACCGACGCGGCCCACCAGTCCAGCAGGGCCTCGCGCTCCCGAGGCGCCGACGGGGCCGCCCATGCGGAGGGGGCCGGGGGAGCGTCGGCGGGCCCCGCGGCGACGATGGCGGCCCACTTCCGGCGCCCCTCACCCAGATGCCGCACCAGATCGAAAAGCGTCCACTCGGGGCAGGTCGGCACCTGCGCGTCGAGGCTGGGCGCGGAGGCGACCGCGGCGCCGAAGGCGGTCGACCGCTCGTCGATCAGCCGCAGCAGATCGGGGAACTCCAGAGTCTTGTGCATTCAGGGTGTCTATCACCGAGTTCCGGCAACCGGACAGTGTTTTTCGCAGCCGACGTGGCAAGCCCGCGGGGCGGGCCGCCCGCGCACCCGGTCCGGTGCCGCCCGGCCCGGGTTGCCGTGCCGGGGTGCCCGCCCGCGTCCTCACCCCGCGCTCGCCCACGGAAAACGGCGAACCCTCTTCCGTAGGTTGGCCCCATGGTGAGAACCGAACCCAGCGCGGCCGACCGGCACTTGATCCGGATCGCGGCAGGACGTGGACTGCGGTTGAGTCCCTACCGGCTGGAACGGTGGCGGACAGCCGGGCTGATCCCCCGCCCAGGGCCGGACACTCTGCTGCGCATCGGCGACGTCAAGGTCTACACACCGGAGACGGCCTGCCTCGTGGTGGGCCTCCTGACCTGGGCCCCGTTGTGCAGAACGAACGAGGAACTCGCGCTCCTGGCGTTCTTCAACGGGGTCCCGGTACCGCCGGATTTCCTCCGCATCGCCCTGGCCAAGGCCTACTTCCCGCAGTACACCAGGACACGCGACCGACAGGACGCGGAGCTGAGGCGGATTCCGGCGGATCTCCGGGACGAAGTCGCGCCCGAGTACAACTGGGCCGAGGCCGCGGCCGCGCTCGACATGGCGGAGTACGAGACGGCCGTGGGGCAGATGCGGGACAACCTCCGGCGCCGCCGTGATCTGGCGAAGGCCTCGCGCGCCGAGCTCGACGAACGCGTCCGCGGTGTTCTGATCTGGCTGAACGCGCCCGCCTTGCCGGCACACGACACCGTGTTCATGGCGGATCTGCGCGCCGCCATGGCGTTCGCCGGGCCGCCCGAACGGTCGCGCGCGGCGTGGCTGCTCGCAGCCGTGTGCCACAGCGAGCAACTCGCGGACCGCGGCGAAACATCCGGTCCCGAGCGGCTCGACACCTTGCTGGCCGTGACGGACGACGATCTGATCAGCCTGCGGGAACAGGTGCGGGAGTCCATGGACGCCATGTGCTACATGGCGACGGAAGGACACAGCCGCCGCTTTCCCGTCACTTCTCCCGCCACGGCCCGGTTGGCAGGCCGCATGCTGGTGGAGTGGACCACCGCGCGCCAGGCGTACCCTCCCGGTTCGCGTCCCGCGCAGGTACTGGTGGACAGCCTGCGCAGCCTGTGGTCCCTGTGCTCGGCCGACCGCGCCGGGGAAGGCCGCGCCGCCTTTCTGCACCGGACGCGACGGCACGTAGGACGTCAGGGAACCGACGGTTGAGACAGGGCTCCCTGCGATGGTGCCCGCTCCCGCCCGCCGGACGGGAGCGGGCACCACCTGCGGGATCTCGGCCCGCGGGCTCAGGTGAGGGCGGCGACCAGCAGGGCGAAGGCGGCGATGATGACGGCGACGCGGACGTGGTGAAGGCGGTCCCAGCGGTTCATCTGCTGTTTCCAGTCGGCGGGCAGGCCGTCGGCGGTCCAGGTCTTGATGCGGTTGTTGATCGGGACGAGCAACAGGATCGACATGATCACGCTGAGGGACAGCAGCGCGGCGGCGGTGACGACGAGGCCGGCGCCGTGGTGGTGCCGTCCGGCGACGGCCCAGACCGTGCCGAGGACGAGCGAGCCGATGTACCAGAACGGCATCACGGCGCCGAGCAGCCGGGCGCCGTGGGTGCGGGCACGCAGGCCGTTGTCGCCGGGGAGGCCGTCGAGGATCGGGTTGACGAAGAAGGCGACGGAGAACTCCACCCCCACCATCACGCCGACGACCACGGTGGTGAGGATTTCGAGTGCGTTGAGCATGTGATCCCCCTGGGATCTAGCGCCGCTAGCTGATGGGGCAACGCTAGCCTTGCTCTCGCTCGATTGTCTAGCAGTGCTAGGATCCGGTCATGTCGGTACAGGAACGCAAAGAGCGCGAACGGGCGGCCCGAGAGCGCCTCATCGTGGCGACGGCCCGCGAACTCGCCGAGCAGCAGGGCTGGGACGCGGTCACCACCCGTCGGCTCGCCGAGCGCATCGAGTACAGCCAGCCCGTCCTCTACAGCCACTTCCGCGGCAAACGCGAGATCATCGGCGCCGTCGCCCTCCAGGGCGCCGCCGAGCTGGCCGCGGCGGTGCGGGCCGCGGCCTCCGCCGTGGACGGCCCCCGTGCCCGGGTGACCGCCCTGGCCCGCGCCTATCTCGACTTCGCCGAGCGCAACCCGGCGGTCTACGACGCCCTGTTCCAGCTCGACGGCGGCCTGGCGTACGCACAGGAGGACACCCCGGAACCCCTCAAGGACGCCTTCGCCGCCCTGCTGGAGAGCCTGGGCGAGGTCGCCGGGGACGGCGTCCACCCGGGGCTTTTCACCGAGGTGTTCTGGGCATCCCTGCACGGGCTGGCGACCCTGACCCGGGCGGGCCGGCTGCCCCCGGAGGACGCCGAGCGGAGGCTGGAGCTGCTCGTGGGCCGGCTCGCCGTGGTCTGACGCACGTCCGGAGGGGCGGACGACCGAGAGCCTTCCGGGCCGACCGCCGGCCCACGGCAGCGCCGCCGGTCACTAGCCCGACTCCCCTATCGAAGCCCGGATGGCCGTGCCGGAGTCAGAAGTGCCGTCGGGTGGTTGTCCCGGGCGGCCGGGGCCGGGGGAGGTCCGGCCGTCGGTTCGTTCACACGGTGACGCCGGCCTGCCTTGGGGGGTGCCGGTCTCACCCGGGGACCGTTGTGCGGAAGCGGGACCGGTAGACAGTCGGTGAGATGCCCAGCGCGTTCTGGAAGGCCCGGCGCATCGCCTCGGCGGAGCCGAAACCCGCGCGTGCCGCGACGGTGTCCACGGACTCGGTGCCCGACTCCAGCAGAGCCTGTGCCGCTTCGAGGCGAATCGCCTCGGTGTAGCGTCCGACCGTCGTTCCGACGTGGGCCCGGAACAGCCGGTTGAGGTGGCGTACGCTCACCCCGGCGCCCCGCGCCAGTGTGGCCGGGTCGAGGTCCGTGCCGGGATCGGCGCCGATGAGGTCCATGACCTGGCGGACGACCGGATGCGTGGACTCCCGCAGGGTCAGCCGCGCGCTGAACTGCGACTGCCCACCCGGGCGCGCCATGAAGACCACGAGTTCCCGTGCGACCTCCCTTGCCACGTCGGGACCGTGGTCCTGCTCGACCAGCGCGAGGGCGAGGTCGATGCCGGCCGTCACTCCGGCCGAGGTGATCACATGGCCGTCGCGGACGAACAAGGCGTCCCTCTCCACGGTGACACGGGGGTAGCGGAGCGCCAGTTCGGGGGCAAGTCGCCAGTGTGTGGCGGCCCGCCGTCCGTCGAGCAGCCCGGCTTCGGCGAGCATGAAGGCACCGGCGCACACCGAGGCCACGCGACGGGCACGGCCGGCCAGGTCCTTCGTCACGTCCACCAGGGCCGGGTCGGCGACGGCTTCGCGCCACTCCCGGCGTCCCGGCACCAGCAGGGTGCCCAGCCGGTCCGGCAGGTCGTCCCGGCCGGTGCCGGAGTCCAGCCGGACGGGGGCGGAGGTGGGCACCGGCCCGGGAGCGGCGGAGACGATCCGCACGTCGTACCGGGCCCCGTAGGCGTTCGCCGTGGTGAAGACCTCGGCGGGTCCGGCCACGTCCAGCAACTGGACGCCGGGGAAGGCAAGGATCGCCACGAGCTGCCGCGGCCGCCGGTCGTTCACTCCGGCCACGGCGAGTCGAGGACGGTCCGCACGAAGTCGCCGCGCTCGAATCCGGGCACGTAGTGCTCCAGGACATCGGCTTTGATGTTCCCGAAGGTCGTCTCGGGCTTGGGGCGGATGCCTTGGGTGAAGGCCTCCAGGATCCGCCGCTTGAAGTCGGGGCGGGGATGCAGGGCGAGGACGGCCGCACGGTCGGCGGGGGCGATGTCGCCGTAGCCGATGCCCAGCACGTCGTACTCCACCCCGGCGGTCACGAGCGCGACCTCGGGTTCCATGAACTCCGGGATGCCGGGCGTGGTGTGCAGGGCGATCGCCGTCCACACGCGGCGAACGCCGTCCTCGGGCACTTGGTGTTCCCGCAGGAACCGGCGGGCCGCCTCCGCGCCGTCGACCTCGAAGCGCCGGCCACTGTCGTGGAAGCGCCGGCCGAGGCCGAGATCGTGGAACATGGCGCCGATGTAGAGGAGCTCCGGGTCGAATGCGAGGTCGCGCCGACGGCCCTGGAGAGCACCGAACAGGTAGACCCTGCGTGAGTGGTGGTAGATCAGCTCGCTCGTCTCGTCCCGCACCAGCTCGGTCGCCTCCCGGGCAAGCTTCGTGTCCGGCACGCCGACTCCGGCGACCAGCGTTGCGTCGGTCATCTTCCCACCCCATGTCTGCCATGTGTACGCGCGGGTTCGCGCTGTGACCTCAGTGTCGTCCGCGCGGCCGGGCCGGCACCATGTCCGGACGGACAGGTATCCCACGGATCCGGACACCGGTGCGGCGACGGGTCCGTCCGGGGCGCCGGGCGGCGGCCCCGCCACCCCCTGGCAGCACTACCGGGAAGCGTCCGCTTCGCGGGTCTGCGTCACCGCGGTCAGCGTCGCGTAGACCACTACGTTGCCCAGGTAGCCGGTGCCCTCGGTGTAATCGCCGCCGCAAGTGATCAGTCGGAGCTCGGGCCGTCGGGAACCGCCGTAGACCTTGTCACTGGGGAACTGCTCCTTGTCGTAGAGCTCGACGGCGCGGACGGTGAACACCGCTGTCCGTCGGTCCTCCCTGTCGACCTCGATGGTGGCGCCCTCGGTCAGGGAGCCGAGGTCGTGGAAGACACCGGGCTCGCCGGCGGGTGTGTCCACGTGCCCGGCGGCGACGGCGGTGCCCGCCGAACCGGGAGCGATGCCGTCGCCGTACCAGCCGGCGAGGCCGGGCTCGTCGGGTGGGGGAGTGCGCAGCGCCCCTGCCTCGTCGAGACCCACTCGTGTCATCGGGGCGTCCACGTCGATGGCGGCGATCCGGAGCCGGACCGGCTCCGCGGGCGGCAGCGGACGGACCGTCGGGAAAGAGGGGGCCGCGGCGGCCGGCAAGGCCTGGGCCGCCGAGGGCCGCGGTGGCTCCTCGTCGTGTACCCCGCTGATCAGCAGCACCGCGCCTGCCGCCATCGCCCAGCCGAGCGGGACCACTGCGGGGATGAGCCGGTCTTTGGTAAGGCGGGGCCGGTGTCCGGGTGCCATCGCGGTCGAGCCTTTGCTTCACGGCGGGTGCGGTGCGCCGGGTGGGGTGTGACGGGTGCGGTGTAGCGGGTGTGGTGTGGGCTTGGTGGTGGGCGGGCCTCGCCACGGGACCATCCGGTTTCCCCACCGGGTCCATTCGGTTTCCGGAGCCCGGCCGCCGACCTCGGTGGATGCGCCGGGCCGGCGGCTTCGGGCGGGTCAGATGCGGTTGTCTTCCGGGCGGCGGCACAACCAGACCACACCGGCGGCGGCCGTGAGGAGCAGTCCACCCCCCAGGGCGAGTCCCCTGTCCGAGTCGTCGGCCGGACCGAAGCCGGCGTCGACCGAGCCCTTGGGAGGGCGGCCGGTGATCTGGTACGTATCCGTGACCTTGGTCAGCGGCGGACACTTCAGGGTGACGGTGTCGCTGCCGGGTTCGGTGCCTTCCGGGATCTGGAATTGACCGGTGAGTACGCCCTCCTCGTCACCTGCGAAGAGGTGGAAATCCCCGCCCGCCTCCGACATGCCCTTGCCGTAGTCCGCGTCGGGGTCGCAGGCACTCGTACTGACCGTGACCGTGGAACCCGGATAGGCATTCCACGGTTCGATACGGATATCCGAGTCATCGGCGGCGGCAGCGGCCGGGATCTGCAGTGCCAGGGCACCGAGGAGCAGGCCGATACCCGCACCCATGTGTGTGTAACGCATGTGAATCCTCCAACGGACAGCGCCGGCCTGTCTGCGCGGTGCCTCTGCTGTGTTCCGCTCACGAGGCAACCGACAGACCGTCAGTCCCGCAACCTGACGCCTCACCACATGTGTCACTCGTTCAGGTGCGACGGCGCTCCCGCCTGATCGGTACGCGCAGGTCACCGCCGTGCAGCACGGCGTTACGCGTCACCCGCCGCCCCGTCCCCATAACGGTGAACGCCGGCCGTGTGGCCTCGCACGGCGCGGGGCGCCTCGGGCCGCCGTACGGGAGCGGCCGGGCCTTCCCGCGCGCCGGCCGTCATCACCCGTACGCAGGCACACGTATGCGGGGGAGGGACCTGGACCGTGCCCGGCGTTCATCCCCCCTCCTCCGCCGTCGGATGAGCGCGGGTGATCGGGTGGGCCGCGCCCAGCCGTAGAAGGCGATTCAGGCAGGGCGCGGCCGGCCCGGTTCCGTGCGGTTGCGTCCTCGCCGGAGCATCCCGGTCGGGGCCGAAGGGGCGTGCCTACCGGAGGACGACATCGCGGCCCGGGCCGCCTTCCACGGTGTCCTTCCCGGGGCCGCCGCCGACCAGGTCGTCGCCGCCCTCGCCGTCCAGTGTGTCGTCGCCGGGGCCACCGAGGACGACGTCGGGGCCGTCCCCGCCCATGGCGTGGTCGTCGCCCGGGCCGGCGTGCACGACGTCCGCACCGCCGTACGCCTCGATCATGTCGTCGCCCCGGCCACCCCACAGACGCTGGTCGCTGTCGTCGCCCATCAGATGGTCCATCCCGTCGCCGCCGTCCAGGACCGCGCGTCCCATGACCATGTCGTTCCCCGAGTCGCCCCGCACCGTGTGCGCCGTGTGGGCATGCAGTTCGTCGTCGCCGGGACCGCCGCGGACGGTGGCGACCGCGGGGTCACTGGTGACGATCGTGTCGTCGCGGTCGCCGAGGACGATGTCGATCCTGTCCGGCCGGGGGCTGCCGGTGGGCAGTTCGCAGACGACGAAGGTCTGGTCCCCGGGTTCGAGGTACGCGCAGTGGTCGCCGGGTTCGAGCGGGACCGCGTCGCGGAAGCCGATCCGGCGGACCCCGGTGCCGAGATCCATGGGGAACACATGGAGGTCGTTGGCCTGTTCCGCGGCGGCGGTGAAGACGATCGACTGTGCCGCCCAGTCGGCGCCGACACGGGCCTTCGCCTGGGTGGCGGCGGAGGCGGCCACTGCCGGGGCGGCGGCGAGGCCGGTGGCGAGCAGGGTCGTGACGACCGCGCGGGTGGCGGTGCGTTGCCGGTTCATGGGACCTCATCTGGATAGGGCGAGCGGGATCTCGACGGGGCGAGCGGGATCTCGATGGGGTGAGCGGGCAGGTCGGCTTCCTGAGGGGGCGGCCGCCGGGGGCGGGGCGGGGCCAGGGCCGGGGGCGACACCGGTCCCGGCGGGGAACCGCTCGCCGGGCATGCCGACCGGTACCGCGGTGGCCTCGGCGGGCCGCGGTCGCGGGGCGGTGCGGCGGGGGCCTCGCAGTCCCGGGTTTCCTCCGGGCCGAGCACCCGGAGGGGTGTGGGGCTTCGCCTGCCGACTCTCTTCACCGCCGTAGAGCCGTACTTGCCGTACCAGCCCCCTTTCGCACGCGCCCGCACGCGCGCGCCCGCCTGAAGGCTCCCGGCCGTCGGGCACCGGGACGCGCCGACCGGCCCGTACAGACCACAGACCTATCGGGCCGGACGAACCGACCGGCCCCGACAGGCCGACCGGCCCCGACAGGACCGGTTGGTCCCGGCAGGGCCGGCCGGTGCCGCAGCGCGTCAGCTCACGTTCACGTCGACGCAGGCGTAGAACGCGTTGGCGGTGTCGGCGATGTTCCACACGGCCAGCACCTTCTGCTTGCCGGTCAGCGTGCCGAAGTTCACCTGGTGGGTGACGGTCTCACCCGGCCGGGCGCCACCGTCGTTGAACTCCGCGATCTTCCGGCCACCCGCGTAGTACTGCCAGGTGCTGGTGGCGTGCCGTGCCGTCAGCCGCCAGCTGAAGCTGGTCGTCCGGCTGACCGGGGTGACCCTCCACCCCTTGCTGTCGTTGTCGAGCTCGGCGAAGGCGGCGTTCCCTCCGCTGCAGCTCATCAGGCCCTTGGGGCCCTCCACGCTCTGCGGCTCGTACTTGATGGAACCGCAGGAGACCAGGCCGGCGGCACACTGGGCCTGTCGGCTGGGGGGCGAGGATATGTAGCCGTGCGCGCTCGCGCTGCCGGCCGGGAGGCTCACGGCCAGGAGCGGGGCGATCCCCGCGCCGATCGCGGCGGCCAGCATCTTCTTGCTCTTCATGACGACTCCTGTGTGGGGGTTCGTGCCCGCCGACCCGAAGGCAGGCGAACATGAGCATGTCAAGCAACGGCTCCATGACCGTGGGGACGGCCAGGTGCAGTGAGGGAAGCGTACCCTGCTTGGTCTAGACCAAACTAGTACTCGGACACGATCGTGCCGATGTCCGCTCCGGCCGGCAGGTCGCACTCCAGGGTCCCGGGGCGTGTGCTGCCGGGGCGTCAGGCTCCCGGGATGGTACGGGGGATGGCTCGACTGCCAGGCCGGGACGGGAGGCCGGCGCCGGCCGGGGAAGCTGCCGGTGGCCTTCCTGTGAGGCGGCGGGCCGGGGCTGCTCCCCGCGGCGCGGCAGGGCGGCGCTTCACGGGTGGCGAGCCCTCGTGCGCAGTCCGTCCATGACCAGGTCGAGGAGCCGGGTGGCGCGTGATCGCCAGTCGTCGTCCGGGTCGAGCTGCCACAGGCCGGCTATGGCGAGGAAGAAGTCGTCCGCGCTGAGGCCGGGCCGAATGGTGCCGGCTTCCTCGTTGGCGCGGAGCAGCAGTTCCGCCGCATGGGTCACGGGCGTCGGAGGCGGCTTCGCGGGGCCGCCCGGTGCGCCGGTCACCTGCCGGATGGCGTCGGCCAGTCCGGCCTTGGTCATGGCGAACTCGGACAGCCGGTCCATCCAGGCGCGCAGGGCCTCGTCGGGGGCGCGGGTGTCCAGCAGGTGCCGGGCGCTGTCGGCGACCTGCTGCATCTCGTGGCGGTAGATCTCCAGGACGAGGGATTCACGGTTGGGGAAGTTGCGGTAGAAGGTGCCCTGTCCGACGCCGGCCTTCTTGGCGATCGCGCTCAGCGGGGCGTCCGCGCACCGCGACAGCTCGGCGAGTGCCACCACCAGGATGCGCTCGCGGTTGCGCTGGGCGTCGGAGCGCCGGGGTGCGTCCTTCTGCTGAGGCACGCGTCCTCCTCAAGGCGTGGCCAAACCTCGCCCTTGCTAAGCGGACAACTGTCCGTTAGGTTTCCGGGTAGCGGACAGTTGTCCGGTCGCGTCCACCATAGCGGCGGCCGCGAGCCCGTGGCAGTCGCCGGCCGCACTGTTCGGCCCTCAGTACCCAGCACCTTCGCTTCGCCCTCCTCGGGCGCAGGCCCGTACGACGCGTTCCACCCGCCGCCCGGTATCCGGCCGCCGGCCCACCCGTCTGTCCTGATTTGCGAAAGAAGCAGCGCATGGCCTCATCGACGTCCAGTGTCATCACTTTGAAGATCAACGGCGAGAAACGCACACTGCCCGTCGACCACCGCACCACCCTGCTCGACGCACTGCGCGAGCGGCTCGACCTGACCGGCACCAAGAAGGGCTGCGACCAGGGGCAGTGCGGCGCCTGTACGGTCCTGCTGGACGGGCGCCGGACCGTGGCCTGCCTGCAACTGGCCGTGGCGGCCGAGGGCCGGGAGATCACCACGATCGAAGGCGTGGCCGACGGCGAGCGGCTGCACCCCGTGCAGCAGGCCTTCCTCGATCTCGACGGCTTCCAGTGCGGCTACTGCACGCCGGGGCAGATCTGTTCGGCGATCGGGATGATCGAGGAACACGCGGCGGGCTGGCCGAGCGCCGTCACCGAGGACGTCCGCCCGCAAGCGGGGCCGCCGCCCCTGACCGCCGACGAGATCAGGGAACGAATGAGCGGAAACCTGTGCCGCTGCGGCGCCTACGTCGCGATCGTCGAGGCGGTCGCCCGCGCGGCGGAGGCGCACCCGCACGAGGGACGCGAGGACGCCGTGACGGACGGGGCGAGGGAGGCCGCGGTATGAGGGAGTTCGACTATCAGCGGGCACACGACGTCGCCGGCGCCGTGGCACTGCTCGACGCCGACCCGGACACCCGCTTCCTCGGCGGCGGCACCAACCTCGTGGACCTGATGAAATCGGGTGTCGAGCGTCCCGCACGGCTCATCGACATCCGTGAACTGCCGCTCGACCGGATCGAGGAGACGACCGAGGGCGGACTGCGCATCGGCGCCACCGTCACCAACGGCGACCTGGCCGCCCACCCCGAGGTCCGGCGCCGCTACCCGGCGCTCGCCCAAGCCGTGCTGGCCGGCGCGTCGGGCCAGCTGCGCAACATGGCCACGGTCGGCGGAAACCTGCTCCAGCGCACCCGCTGCGGCTACTTCACCGACATCAGCCGGCCCTGCAACAAGCGCGTCCCCGGCAGCGGTTGCCCCGCCGTCGAAGGCGAACACCGCAACCACGCGATCCTGGGCGCCTCCGACCACTGCGTGGCCGTACACGCCTCGGACATGGCCGTGGCGCTGACCGCCTTCGACGCCGTGGTCCACTACCAAACAGCCGACGGACCGGGGCAGTTGCCGCTCGCCGACTTCTACCTGCCCGTCGGGGACACCCCGCACCGCGAGACCGCCCTGCCGGCGGGCGCGCTGATCACCGGCGTCACGCTGCCGCCGGCCCCGGTCGCCGCCAACTCCCGCTACCGCAAGGTGCGCGAGCGCGCCTCCTACGCCTTCGCCATCGGCTCCCTCGCCGCCGCGCTCGACATCCGCGACGGCATCGTCAGGGACGCGCGCCTGGCCTTCGGAGCCGTCGCCTCCCGGCCGTGGCGGGCGCTGGCCGCCGAACGGGTCCTGACCGGTGCGCCGGCGGGGCCCGAGACCTACGCCGCGGCGGCGGACGCCGAGCTGGCGGCGGCCCGCCCGCTGCCCCGCAACGGCTACAAGGTGGACCTGATCCGCAACCTCACGGTGGCCGTCCTGACCGAACTCGCGAAGGAGGCGGCCCGATGAGCACCGTCACCACCACAAGTTCCGCACAGGCACCGTCCGTCGGCACCGGCCACACCCGCGTCGAGGGACGGGACAAGGTCACCGGAGCGGCCCGCTACGCGGCGGAAGTGCCCTTCGCCGGCCTCGCCCACGGCTGGCTGGTGCTGTCCACGATCGCCCGCGGCCGTATCCGCGCCCTCGACACCGAACCCGTCCTCGCCATGCCGGGCGTCCTCGCCGTGCTGGACCATCGCAACGCCCCGCACGTGAACACCGACTACACCGGCATGCTCGGCAGGCCCGACCCGACCTGCGCCGTCTTCCAGCACGACCGGGTGCCGCACCTGGGCTGGCCGGTGGCGCTGGTCGTCGCGGAGAGCTCCGAGCAGGCGAGGGAGGCCGCCGAAGCACTCGTCGTGCACTACGAACAAGAGCCGCACGACACCGAGTTCTCGGGAGATCGCCCGGAAGCCCGCCCGGTGGACGGCCATATGCCCGCGGTGACGGAGAAGGGCGACCTGGAGGCCCGGCTGGCCTCCTCGGCCTTCGTCGTCGACGCCGAATACACCACTCCCGAAGAACACCACAACCCGATGGAACCCCATGCGGCGACCGCCCGCTGGGACGACGGACGGCTGGAGCTGACCGACTCCAACCAGGGCGTCACCTGGGTCGCCGGCGAACTCCAGCACCTCTTCTCGCTCGATGCGGCCTCCGTGCGCGTACGCTCCGAACACGTCGGCGGCGGCTTCGGCAGCAAGGGGGTCCGGGCCCACCAGGTGGCCGCCGTGATGGCGGCGACCATCCTGCAACGGCCCGTACGGGTCGTCCTGACCCGGCGTCAGATGTTCGCGCTGGCCGGCCACCGCAGCCCCACCGTCCAGCGCGTCCGGCTCGGCGCCGACGCCGACGGCCGGCTGCGCGCCCTGGAGCACCGCTCCGTCAGCCGCACCTCCACCGTGCACGAGTTCGTCGAACCGAGCGCCGGGGTGGCACGGGTGATGTACGACGCCGACGCCCACCACACCGCCAATCACGTCGTGCCGCTCGACGTGCCGTCCCCGACGTGGATGCGGGCCCCGGGCGAAGCTCCCGGATCGTTCGCGCTGGAGGCGGCGCTCGACGAACTCGCCGACAAATGCGGAATCGACCCGATCGACCTGCGTCTGCGCAACGAACCGGAAAGCGGCCCGGTGTCGGGTCTGCCGTTCGCGGGACGCAACCTGGCCGCCTGCTTCCGGGAGGGCGCCCGCAGGTTCGGCTGGGCGGACCGCGACAGCCGCCCCGGAGTGCGCCGGGAGGGGCGCTGGCTGCTCGGCACCGGCACGGCGGCGGCCTCCTTCCCGGCCGGGGCCGCCCCGTCGACCGCGACCGCGACCGCGCATCCGGACGGCACCTTCACCGTCCGGATCTCCGCGGCCGACATCGGCACCGGGGCCCGTACCGCACTCGGCCTGGTCGCCGCCGACGCACTCCAGGTGTCCCCGGAACGCATCCGGGTGCGCATCGGCGACAGCGACTTCGGCCCCGCGATGATCGCCGGCGGCTCCATGGGCACCCGCTCCTGGTCCTGGGCCGTCAAGGCGGCGGCCGGTGAACTGCGCGAACGACTGGCCCTCGGCACCGACCTGCCCGCACAGGGCCTCACGGTGCGATCGGACACCACCGAGGCCCTCCAAGCCCTCGGACCCGCCGAACGACACTCCTACGGCGCCCAGTTCGCCGAGGTCGCCGTGGACGTCACCACCGGCGAGGTGCGGGTGCGACGCATGCTCGGCATCTTCGCGGCGGGCCGGATCGTCAACCCGCTCACCGCCCGCAACCAGCTCCTGGGCGGCATGATCTGGGGCATCTCCATGGCCCTGCACGAGGAGGCGGCCCGGGACCACGCCTTCGGCGGCGTCGTCGGCGCCGACCTCGCGGGCTACCACGTGGCCACCCACGCCGACGTACCCCGCATCGAGGCCGACTGGATCGACGACACGGACCCCGACGACCCGGTCGGGATCAAGGGCATCGGCGAGATCGGCATCGTCGGCGCCGCGGCCGCCATCGCCAACGCGGTCTGGCACGCCACCGGCGTACGCCACCGCAGCCTGCCCATCCGGCCGGACCGCGTCCTGACAGCCGTCGCGGGGGCGCCGGATGCTTGACCTGGCCGGGGAACTGCTCCCATGGATCGAGGAGGGCCGGGAGTTCGCCGTCGCCACCGTGGTGGCCGTGAGCGGCAGCGCACCGCGCGAAGCCGGCGCCGCCCTCGCCGTCGACCGCGAGGGCACCGCCATCGGCTCGGTCTCCGGCGGCTGCGTCGAGGGCGCGGTGTACGACCTGTGCGGTGCCGCGCTGCGGACCGGGGAGAGTGTCCTCGAACGGTTCGGCTACAGCGACGAGGACGCCTTCGCCGTGGGGCTGACCTGCGGCGGAACGATCGACGTGCTGATCACGCCGATCGGGGCGCAAGCCCCCGCGCGGACGGTCCTGCGCCCGGCGCTGTCCGCCGCCGCCCGAGGCGAACCGGCGGCCCTCGCCCGGGTCGTCCGCGGCCCCGCCGAACTCCTCGGACAGATCCTGTCGGTCCGCTCCGACGGCATGTCCGAGGGCGGTCTCGGCGGCCACCCGGACCTGGACCGGACGGCGACGGCCGAGGCCCGGGCCATGCTGGAGGCGGGCCGCACCGGCACCGTGGAGCTGTCGGCGGACGGCTCGCACTGCCCCGGCGGACTGACCCTGCTGGTCGAGTCGAACGTGCCACCCCCTCGCATGATCGTCTTCGGCGCGGTCGACTTCGCGTCGGCGCTGGCCCGGGCCGGGAAGTTCCTCGGCTACCACGTGACCGTCTGCGACGCCCGTCCCGTGTTCGCCACCCGCGACCGCTTCCCGGACGCCGACGAGGTCGTGGTCGACTGGCCGCACCGCTACCTGCGGCGCACCGCCACCGACGCCCGTACCGTCCTGTGCGTGCTCACCCACGACGCCAAGTTCGACGTTCCCCTGTTGAAGGCGGCCCTGCGGATGCCGGCCGCTTTCGTCGGCGCGATGGGATCACGCCGTACCCACGAGGACCGCAACCGGCGGCTGCGGGCGGAAGGCGTGACCGAACGCGAACTCGCCCGGCTGCGCTCACCGATCGGCCTCGACCTCGGCGCCCGCACACCGGAGGAGACCGCCCTCTCGATCGTCGCGGAGATCGTCGCCACCCGGCGGGGCGGAACGGGCGTCCCCCTGACCGGTTCCAGCACGCCGATCCACCACGAGGTGGGGGAGGGAAGGAGGTCGGCGGTCGCCTGACGGCCCAGGGCGCGACGCGGCCGCTTACGGGACCAACCGCTGCCGTACCGGTTCGGCAAGGGCCGATGCCCGGGGGCGGTGTGGTCGGTCCCGGTCACCGCGGGGCGTGCCGGCGCACCGTACGCGGGTGGGCGCTCAGGCCGAGAGGGAGTGGAGCGCCTGGGACAGCCGCTCGATGTCCTCGTCGGTGTTGTAGTAGTGCACCGATGCGCGCACCACGGCGGGCAGCCCGCGCGCGCCCAGGTCGTAGCGGGCCGAGGCGATCGTCGAGACGCTGGTGTTGATGCCCGCCGCGGCGAGATGCTGCCGTACGTCGGTGGCGGGTACGCCGTCGACGGTGAACGTGACGATGCCGCACAGACGCCGGCCACGGTCCTGGACGGTTACTCCCGGTGTCCGCGCGAGCCGGTGCCGCAGCCGCGCCGCGAGGGCCGTGACCCGTTCCTCGATCGCTTCGATGCCCCAGTCCAGAGCGTAGTCCACGGCGACACCGAGGCCGATCTTCGCCGCGTAGTTGGCTTCCCAGACCTCGAACCGCCGAGCGTCGGACCGGATTTCGTAGGTGTGCGCGCCGGTCCACGTCGCGGCGTGCAAGTCGAGGAACGGCGGCTCCAGCTTGTCGATGAGCCGGTCGGAAACGTAGAGGAAGCCGGTACCGCGCGGCCCGCGCAGGAACTTGCGCCCCGTCGCCGACAGCATGTCGCAGCCGATCTCCCCCACGTCGACCGGCAGTTGCCCCACGGACTGGCAGGCGTCGAGCAGGAACGGAACGCCCGCGGCGCGGGTCAGCCGGCCGATCTCGGCCGCGGGGTTGACCAGACCGCTCTGGGTGGGCACATGGGTGACGGCGACGAGCTTGACGTCATCG
Source organism: Streptomyces nogalater (assembly GCF_039532885.1). NCBI lineage: Bacteria > Bacillati > Actinomycetota > Actinomycetes > Kitasatosporales > Streptomycetaceae > Streptomyces > Streptomyces nogalater. The sequence goes on from NZ_BAAASM010000004.1 coordinate 61,886, forward strand.
TCCAGGCGCCGCTGGAGGTCCGCTACCGACAACTGGCCGTGTTCGTCGTCGTCGACCACCTCGACGCGGGCGCCGGTGCGGCGGGCCACCTGCAGAAAGGCGATGACATTGCTGGCGTACTCGGCGCGGGAGGTCAGAATGCGATCGCCGGGCCGGAAGCGCATCGCGTAGAAGGCCGTGTCCCAGGCACGGGTGGCGCTTTCGACCACGGCGACCTCGTGCGGCCGGCAGCCGATCAGGCGGGCGATCGACCCGTAGACGGCGTCGACTTCGGAGGCTTGCGCCGCCGCGGCCTCGTAACCTCCGAGCCGTGCCTCCAGCCGCAGATGGTCGATGACGGCTTCGAGGACCGGAGCCGGGGTGAGCGCCGCGCCGGCGTTGTTGAGGTGCACGACGTTCGCGCACCCCGGGGTCTCGCGGCGGGCACGGGCCACGTTCACTGGTTCCGGCATGGCACTCCTTCACACGGGGCTTGTGGGGGCCCGTGCGGCACAGCGGTCAGGCCTGTGCCGCACGGGCGGTCAGGGGGCACACCGGCCGGTGCGGGTGATACGGGTGATCGTCTCCAGCGTGAGGGAGCGGTCGTGGGGTGCGGTGGCCAGGGCGCGGTGGAGGGGCAGGCCCTCGATCAGGACGCGGGTACGGCGTTCCGGTCGGCGTGTCCGGTGACCATGGCGACAGCCTCACAGGCTCCGCACCACGCGGGCCGGGTTGCCCACGGCGACGGTGTCGGCGGGGATGTCCTTGGTGACGACGGCGCCCGCGCCGATGACGGAGTTGTCGCCGATACTCACCCCCGGGCACACGATGACCCCGCCGCCGAGCCAGACGTTGTCACCGATGGCGATCGGCTTCGCCGCTTCCAGCTTGTCGCGGCGCGGCTGCGGTTCCAGCGGGTGAGTGGGGGTGAGCAACTGGACGTTCGGCCCGATCTGGCAGTCCTCCCCGATCGTGATGGCGGCGACGTCCAAGGCGGTGAGGTGGTAGTTCACGAAGGTCCGGGCACCGATGGTGATGTTGCTGCCGTAGTCGACGTACAGCGGCGGACGGACGTGCGCCCCCTCACCGAGGGCGCCCAGCAGTTCGGCCAGGATCGGCTGGGCCGCGGCGGCGTCCTCGGCGTAGGCGGCCTGGTAGCGGGTGGCCAGGCGGACGGCCTGCTGCTGTCTGCGGGCGATGCCGGGGTCGTCGGCGATGTAGAGGTCGCCTGCCTCCATGCGCTCCAGGTTCGTACGCGGATCGTCCGCGAAGTAGTCCGTCGGCATGCGGACGAGCGTACCTCGCGGGGCGTACGAACGTACGCTCCACGTCGCGGAGTTGCGCCGGTGCGCAGCCACAGCTCCGCCGGTGACGGCCCTGGCCGACGCCGCGCGGCGGGATCACCGGCATGGCCCGCGGACGCCGCCACGAACTCACACCGACCCGGCAGGCGGTCCATCGGAGCGCAGCGCGGACCGCATCTCATCGAGGGTCGGGGGCCCGGGATCAGGCACGGGCTGACCGACCTCGGACGGCCAACGGGGACGTACGCATCGCACGAAGTCCTCGAAGTCGGTCCGCAGATACCGGGAGTCGGCCGGCTTCAGCCGGATCTGGTGACGGCTGTCGGCCCACCAGATCTCGAAATCCGCGACCGTGCCCTCGGCCGGCCAGTCATCGCTGCGTTCCGGAAGCAGCACGACGTCGACGAAGCCTCCGACGCTCAGGCCGATGTCCACGAAGATCCCGATCGCCCCGGGCCGAGGAACCTTCACGACGGTGCCCTCGACAACCTGCCCGAAGCGCAGCCCCCTGCGGATGCGGGCCCATTCGACCTCTGTCACCACGCACGCATCTTCGCACTTCCGCCCGGGGCGTCGGCAACTGCACGCGGACCGCCCCCGTCGGTCCGTCGGCGGTCCCGGGCGGTCACAGGGCTGGTCGCCTTCGCAGTTCCTCGCTCGTGCACACCCGCGCGCCCATGTTCCGCTCCATCATCTGCAGGGCTGCCCGCGCGAGGTCCTCGTGGATGTGCGCTACGGCATCCTTGGGAACGACCACGTCGAAGTGGCGGATGTGTGCGTCCAGCGCCGAGTACAGCACGCACTGCTCGGTCACCTGCCCGGTGAGCACCAACTGATCGATGTTCTGTTGTCGCAGGAGGTACTCCAGAGGGGTCTCGAAGAAGACCGAGTGTCGGGCCTTCAGGACGAATAGCGACTCCGCGTCGGGCTTCAACGGTTCCACCAAAGACCCGTGCGGGCCGTTCAAGGCCTCGTCCAGCAACTCGCCGTGATGCGATCGCCACTCACCGAAGTTGTCGTTCACGTAAATCACCGGCACCGAGAGACCTCGCGCGTGACGCAGGAGGTCCGCCACGACTGGGACAACCTCCCGCGCGGAGGGAAGCAGCAGGTCGGCGTCCTTGTGGTCGTAGGTGTTGATCATGTCGATGACCAGCAGCGCAGTTTTGCTCACGCCCACCGGGTTCCCAGATTTACGCTTATCCCCTTGGTGTTTTCTGTTCGCGAAGACCTTCCTGGGGCGGCCGGGCCGGGGCTGCCGGAGATCTTCTCGCTCCCTAGTGCTCTGACCGGGAAGGTTCGCCGGGACGGGTAGCTTCGCCTCGATAGTCTGCACGGCATGATCGACTCATACGTGCGCTCCGACGATGCTGCAGTCGCGATAGCCGGGGCGCGGGCTGGCGCGGACGTGGTCCGTGACATGTACGGTCAGCGGCTCAATCGCATCGATAAGGGTGCCGGGGACTTTGCCACCGCCGCCGATGTGGAGGCCGAGAAGACGATCCTCGGCGTCATCCGTGCCGCACGGCCCGATGACGCGGTACTCGGTGAGGAAGGCGGGCAGCAGGGCGCCACCGACGCTGTGCGCCAGTGGTTGGTGGATCCCCTGTGCGGCACGCTGAACTACGCCGTCGGCACCATGCTGGTAGCCGTCAACGTGGCGCTGCGCGATGGGGCGGCGGCCGTGGCCGACCCGTTCAGCGGCGAGGTTTTCTTCACCGACGGGGAGGCCGCCTGGGTGCGGCATGACGGCGCCGACGACGCGCTGCTGACGCCCACGCCCACTACCCGCTTGGTAGACGTCAACCTGGATCCGCCGTTCCCGAGCGCGCCGGGATTCCGGGCCGTGGATCTGCTGGCCCACCCTGGGTTCGTCGCACGTTTCCGGCCGCGCGTCGTGTCCACGACGCTGGCGCTGGCCTGGGTCGCTGCCGGCAAGCGCGCCGCGTATGTCACCGATGGCAGCGACCTGTCCGGAAGTGTGCATTTCGCGGCCGGTATCGCTTTGTGCCGGGCTGCCGGCTGCGTTGTCACCGGCATCGACGGTGCCCCGATAGGTGAGGCAGGCCGTGGGCTTGTGGTCGCCGCCGACGACGAGACCCACGGGCTGCTGATGTCGATGATGCGCAGCCGAAGCTAGTGCTGCGGCCGCATGGGTGTCGCCGGGCTGGGTCGGTCTGGGACTGGAGCGGCCTGCCGCCCCAGCGGGTGCCCTTCGACGGCGTACCGTAGGCCCCTGAGCGTGCTGCTTGCCGACGGGAGACCGGTCTGGCTGCGCGGCGCGACAGGCACCCCGGTGCCCTGCGTGGTGGCGTCCGCGGGAGTCAGTGGGCGGTTGGGAGGGGTCTCCCCGGCGGGCTGGTGCTGGTGCCGGCCGGGATTGTCAGTGCCGGCTTCTAGCATGGCGGGCATGACGAAGACGCAGGTGGGGGCGGCGGGGCGGCTGCTGCGCGAGATGGTCGGGGCGGGTCGGGGCGCGGAGGGTACGGGCCCGCGCAGCGGAGTCGCGGTGCGGGCGGTGCGGCGGGCGCGGCCGGCGCGCTCGGTGGCGGCCAAGGTCGCCGCCGCGGGGGGAGTGGACGACGAGACGGCCGCCTTCCTCCGTGATGTGACGAAGCGTCACCTCGGCGGGGACGCGGACCGCTGGTGCGCGCTGCACGACGCGCTGGCCGGCCACCCCGGCGCCCTGCCCGAGCTGCTCGCCGCGCCGCCGGCGCCACCAGTGCGAGACGACACGCTCCGTCCGCCCGCGCCCCGCAGTGTCCACCGCACGCTCGGCCTGCTCCTTGAGCACACGGAGCCACGGCACGCCGCTGCCGCGTTCGCTGCCCTGCCCGAGCGGGTGACGACGGAGCTGCTGGCCGGCGGAACCCCGCCGGCGCCCACCCTCGTCGCCGCCGTCCTCGACCACGGCGACCCCCGCACCCGGGCCGCCCTGGCCCGCCATCCCCGGCTCGACACCCGGGTGCTGGCCCGGCTGGTCGCGGTCGGTGACGCCCGGGTCGCCGCAGCCGTCTACCGCAACCCGCGCACCACCCAGTCCCTGCGCCGCACCATCGCGGAACGGCTCGACGCCGTCCCGCTCGACAGCGCGCTGCGCGCCGAGCTGACGGCGCCGCACGGCGAGGTCCCGCGCACCTGGCTCGCCCCGCTGCTCGGCTCGGGCGACCCGCACCTCGTCGTGCCGGCACTGCGGTGCGGAGTGCGACAGGCCGCCCAGCGGTACGCCCTGCTGAGAATCTGGGAGCGGACCGGCCCGGACGCCGTACGCGCCCTGCTCGACGACCCCGCCGCGGCCGCCTGGCTGAGCCGGGCCACCGTCGACACGGTGACCGAGGCCCTGGCCGCCCCGGACGGCGACGGGCCGCGTCGGCTGCGCGCGCAGGGCGAACCCTACGAGGACCCCGCCCGGCTGCCCGCGCTGCTCGCCACCGCCCGGGGCACCAGCACCCTGCGCGACCTGCTGTCCGAGCCGTACGTCCATGATCTCGACGCGCTCGCCGCGGCCCATGCCGCGACCCCGTTCATGCCCAAGGCCTGCGAGGAGCTGGCCCGCCACGAGGCGGCGAGCGACGCACAGCGCCAGGCGTTCCGGCTGTGCGTCCTCAACGAGCCGTGGCGGGCCGGGGGCCGCCGTGCGGGAAACACCACCCTGCCCACTCGGCGCCTCGCCCAGGAGGAGCTCGACGACAGCGCCGCCGTCTGGGCGGAGGGCATGGCAACGGCGGGGTACCTCGACCCGGTCGAACTGATCGGCACCGCGCGCCCCGCCGTCCATGCCCTCGCCGCGCTCGCCCGCCTCGCCGAACGGGACCTGCTGGGCACGGCGGCGGCCGCCGAACTGCGGGCACTGACACGGGCGCACCTGGGGGAGCGGGAGCGAGCCTGGGCCGCGCTCGACGTCCTGCTGCCCGAGCACGCGGGAACGGTCGCGGAGCTGATCGCCAAGGCGGGCAAGGTCCCGGACCAGGCAGCCACCGAGCCCCGGCCACCGGCGCCGCCTGCCGAGCACGCTGCCGAGTCCCAACCGCGGGCCGAGCGCGTCGCCGAGTCCGACCCGCCGGCCGAGCACGCTGCCGAGCCCGAGAGTGTCGCCGACTCCGGGCCGCCGGCCGAACACCTGTCACCCTTCCGGGAACCCTCGTCCCGGCGTACTCTCCACCGGCGCGACCGTGTGCACGCCCTGGCCGCGCTCGACCTGCTGTACTCCCTCGCCCCGGACGGCGCGCCCCGGCCGAAGGACCCCGAGGTGCTGCGCGCGCTGGCCGACTACGAGCCGGCGACCGCGCCCGGCCTCGCCACCCCTCGCTGGTTCGCCCTCGCCTGCGCCTTCCACGGCATCCCCCCGTCCGGGGATGGTTTCGCGTACGGGGCGCCCACCCTCGCGCAGGTGCGCGCACAACTCCCGGAGACATACGGATCCGCCGCACAGCACACCGAACACGCCTACGTACAGGGCGTGCTGCCCGCCGACGAATTGCTCACCCTGCTGCCCGCCCGGCGTCTGCTCCTGCTGCCCCACGACTGGCAGCGACTGGCGTTCGCCGACGCGTGGCGGGCCGCGCTCGCCCGTCGGCTGCGCGCCGAACTCGGCACCGACCCCGACGCCTGGCTCCGCCTGGCCGCGACCGTGACGGCGTCCGAAGCCGCCGGTGAGGGGTTGACCTGGGCGCGGCTGCTCCAGCGCGCGCAGTGCGGTGCGGGCCCGGCGGCGCACGCGGGAACGGCCATCGGCAGGTCCGGACCGGCCACCCCCGACGAGGCGATCAAGCTGCTGGAGCACGGCGACCATCTGTGGGGCTGGCCGGAGGGCACCCTGCTGTGCCTCGCCGACGCCGAGGTGGTCGACGCCGTCCTGCCCCGGCTCGGGCCCGACGGGCCCTGGCTGCTCGCCGCGTACCTGCTGCGCCACGACCGCACGCCCCGCACGGTCCTCGACCGGCTGCTCGCGGACCGCGACCCCGACGCGCTGCGCGTCCTGGCCTCCCAGTCCCGCTGGATGGAGCGCAGCGGCGCGGTGGAGCGCCTGGTCGACCTCGACGACCCCGAGGTCGATCTCGCCCTGCTGCGGCACTGGATACCCCGGCCCCTCGTCCACCGGATCGTGACCCGGTCACGGCCAGGTGCCGGGCGGCCGTCCCTGGGCGCCCGGGTGCTCGCCGACTGGCGAGCCGGACACTCCGCGCGGCCGGCCGGCGGTCTGATGTGGCTGTGCTCCGCCGAACCCGACCTCTTGGAGGAACTGCTCGAAACAGAGGGCTCCCGGCTCGGCCTGGGGTATCAACTGCTCGGCTGCCTACGGCTGCTGGAGTACGGCGGTGCCGACCGGCTGGCGCGGCTCGCGGGGCGGGGCGTGCTGGGGCGCTCCGCCACCACCGTATGCGCGAAGGCCCTCGCCTCCGCCGACCCCGCCGCCGTACTCCGCGCCCGGCTCGACCGCGAACTGGCGCCGGAGAAACTCGTCCGGAAGCTGCGGCGCGCCCGGCACGCCCCGCACGCACGCGACCTCGTCGAGTCCCTCCCGCCGGGCGAGCCCGTGGACTGGGCCGCGCTCGAAGCCGCCCACACCGGGGAACCGCTCCCGTACTGGCGGGACATCATCCGCTTGGACGGCGTCCCCGAGGACGTACGGCTGCGACATGCGGCGCTGCTGCCGGAGCCGGGGCCCGACGGCCTGCCCGGCGGCGCTCGGCTCACCCGGGAGCGCGCCCGGCACGGTCTCGGCGACCTGTTCCGCCACGCGCCGACCACCCAACTGGACGGGCTGCTCACGGCGGGACTGCTCGACGGCGCGGACCTGATGCGCCTCGCGGCCCCGGCCGCGCGGATACTCGCCTATCTGGGCGCGGCCGCCCGGCGCACGGACGCCCCGCCCGAGGCCGCCGAGGCCCGCGCTCTCCTCGCGGACCTGGTGCGCTCCGGACTCGGCACGGACCCGGCGGCTTGGCACCGGGTCGCGCGACGGCTGACCGGTCTGGACCCCGAGTGGGATCCGGTCTCGGCGGTGGAGGCGTTGTTGGCCGCCCGGTAGTGGTTCGCGGGGCTCCGCTCCGGTGGGGGTGTGCGGGCGCGATGGCTCCCGTTTCCCGCTGGTCAGGCGTAGTGGCGGTAGACGGCCTGGGCCACGCAGGCCGGCTTGTCGTGGCCCTCGACCTCGACGGTGAACGTCAGGGGCATCTGCACGCCGTTGCCCTTGACCTCCTCCACCGTGCCGACGACCCCATGGAGGCGGATCCTCGCGCCGACGGGGACGGGGCTGGGGAAACGGACCTTGTCCAGGCCGTAGTTGACGCTCATCGTGGTGCCGGTGATCCTCAGCAGTTCGTTGAAGAGGGGGATGACGAGGGAGAGGGTGAGGTAGCCGTGGGCGATGGGGCCGCCGAAGGGCCCGCCCTCGGCCTTCTGCGGGTCCGTGTGGATCCACTGGTGGTCGCCGGTGGCGTCGGCGAAGGTGTTGACTCGCTGCTGAGTGATTTCGAGCCACTCGGTGCGGCCGAGGTCGGCTCCGCCGAGGGACTTGAGTGCGTCGAGGCCGTGGGCAGTGGTGGGCATGGGCGGATCCTTTCGATGGGCGGACGGTGGTCGGTGTGTCCGTCGGGGCGCGTTGCCCGGTACGTCTGCCAGGTGTGGGGGTGGTGGGATCAGTCCCCGTGGGTGTCGCGCACGACGGACTTGACGATCTTCCCGGTGGCCGTTCGGGGCAGGCTCTCCGTCACCACGAGGGACTTGGGGATCTTGTATGCGGCGAGCCTGCCCCGCAGATGGCCGAGGAGGTCCTCCTCGTCGGCGCGGACGCCGGAATCGAGCACGACGACGGCACGGCCGACCTCGCCCCAGACCGGGTCGGGTACGCCGATGACCGCGCACTCGGCGACCGCGGGATGGGTGAGGAGTACGCCCTCCACCTCGGCCGGATAGACGTTCTCGCCGCCCGAGACGAACATGTCCTTGACCCGGTCGACGATGTAGGCGTAGCCGTCCTCGTCGACGCGGGCGACGTCGCCGGTGCGCAGCCAGCCGCCGTCGGTGAAGACGGCTTCGGTGTCTTCGGGCCGGCCCCAGTAGCCGGTCATGACGTTGGGGCCCTGGACGAGGATCTCCCCGGGCTCTGAGGGGCCGGCGTAGCTGCCGTCGGGCAGGACCAGGCGTGTGTCGGTGAAGAAGTGCGGTACGCCGGCGGAGCCCGCCTTCGCCGCGGCATGCTCCTTGTCCAGGTAGAGGACTCCGGGGGATGCCTCGGTCATCCCGTAGCCCTGGCTGAAGGCCAGGCCGCGGTCGAGGTAGGCGGCGATGGTGCGGGCCGGAACGGGGGCGCCGCCGCAGTTGAGGGTGCGCAGACTGGACAGGTCCGTGGTCGCCCAGCGGGGCCGCGCCGCCATCGCGTCGTACATCGTGGGGACGCCGAACATGCAGGTCACCCGTCGGCTCTCGATGAGTTCCAGCACGCGTTCGGCGTCGAAGGAACCGAGCAGCACCACCCGGCCGCCCTTGAGCAGGGTGGGCAGGCAGGTCATGTTGAGCCCGGCGGAGTGGAACAGCGGGGCCACGACGAGGGTGACCTCGTCGCCGGTGAGGTCGGTGTCGACGAGGACGTTGACGCTGTTCCAGGTGATGTTGCCGTGGGAGAGGACAGCGCCCTTGGGACGGCCCGTGGTCCCGGAGGTGTACATGATGAGGCACGGGTCCTCCGGTAGCACGGTCTCGTCCAGGGGACCGGTTTCCGCACCGGTCAGCAGGTCCTCGTAGCCGAGGGCGTCATCGTCGTCGGACCGGGCGAGGGCGATCCGGTGCCGGACCCCGGCCGCCTCGGCCGCGGCGCGGGCCGCCTCCGCCTGTCCCACGTCGTGGACGAGGACGGTGCTGCCCGAGTCGGACAGGTTGTACGCCAGCTCCGGGGCCGCCAGCCGGGTGTTGAGGGGGACGAAGACCGCGCCGAGGGCACCGGCGGCGAACAGCGTCTCCAGGAAGGCCGGATGGTTGGGGCCCAGGTAGGCGACCCGGTCGCCGCGTTTCGTGCCCAGGCCGCGCAGGGCATGGGCGAGACGCAGTACGCGCTGGTGCAGTTCCCGGTAGGTCCAGCGGCGTTCCTCGTGGACGACGGCGATCCGGTCGGGTGTCTTGCGGGCCCGGCGCGCCGGCCATGAGCCGATGCCTTGGTTCCACACGAACGGCTCCTTCACTCAGGGCGCAGGCCGAGCAGGCCGGCGGCGTTCTCCTTGAGGATCTTCGGCCGGACCTCCGGCTTGATGTCGAGCGTGTCGAAGTCGGCGAGCCACCGGTCGGGTGTGATGACGGGGTAGTCGGAGCCGAAGAGGACCTTGTCCTTGAGCAGACTGTTGGCGTACCGCACGAGCTGCGGTGGGAAGTACTTCGGGGACCAGCCGGACAGGTCGATGTACACGTAGGGCTTGTGGGTGGCCACCGCGAGGGCCTCGTCCTGCCAGGGGAAGGACGGATGGGCCAGGATGATCCGCAACCGCGGGAAGTCCACGGCGACATCGTCGACGAGCAGGGGGTTGGAGTACTTCAGGCGGATGCCGCCGCCGCCCGGGAGGCCGGCGCCGATGCCGGTCTGGCCGGTGTGGAAGAGGGCGGGTACGCCGAGTTCCTCGATGGCCTCGTACAGCGGGTAGGCGAGCGGATCGTTCGGGGAGAACGCCTGGACGCTGGGGTGGAACTTGAACCCGCGCACGCCGTACTCCTCGACCAGACGCCGGGCCTCACGCACCCCTGCGCGGCCCTTGTGCGGGTCGATGGAGGCGAAGGGGATCAGGACGTCGGCGTGGGCGGCGCAGCTCTCGGCGATCTCCTCGTTGGAGATGCGGGGGTGGCCGGTGGCGTGTTCGGCGTCGACGGTGAACACCACGGCCGCCATGCGGCGTTCACGGTAGTAGGCGGCCATCTCCTCGATGGTCGGCTGCCGGTGCCCGTGGGCCTTGAAGTACGCCTCGGAGGCCCCCATCAGTTCCGGGCTGAGCGCCCCGTGCCCGTCCTTGGACACCTCCGCGTGCGTGTGCACGTCGATGGCGGTCAGCCGGTCGAGGTCCAGTGCGAGGTCGCCCATCTCACGCCTCCGGTACCCGGGGCGCGGGGATGCCGTAGGACTCGGGCTCGGCGCCGACGCCGTCCGCCCACGCGGAGGCGATGGCGTCGGCGCTCCAGCCGCCGTCGGCGAAGGCGACGGCCTTCTCCTTGGGATGGGCCCACAGGGCCAGACGGTCCCCGCCGACCCCGATGGCCTGCCCGGTCACCTCGGCGGACAGGTCCGAGGCCAGGAAGGTGACCAGGCCGGCGACGTCCTCGACGGTGCCGAGGCCCTCGTCCTTGCGCAGCCAGTCCGGCAGCGGCTTGCCGGTGCGCTCGGACTCCTCGATGAACGGCGCGAAGACCGGGATGGTCTTGGTCATCTCGGTGGCGGCGACGGGGATCACGGCGTTGACCGTGATGCCGGCGCGGCCCAGCTCCATGGCCCAGGTCCGGGCCATGGCGACGATCCCGGCCTTGGCCGCGGCGTAGTTGGTCTGCCCGAAGTTGCCGCGCTGCCCGGCCGGTGAGGAGATCAGGATCAGCCGGCCACCGGTGCCCTGCTGCCGCATGCGGACGGCGGCGGCCCGGGCACACGTGAAGGTGCCGCGCAGGTGGACGCGGACCACGGCGTCGAAGTCGTCGTCGGTCATCTTCCACAGCACCCGGTCGCGCAGGATGCCGGCGTTGCAGACCAGCACGTCGAGGCTCCCGAACTCCTCCACCGCCGTGTCGACCAGTCGCCGGGCCGCCTCGCTGTCGCCGACCGCGGCGACTACACCGGTCGCCCTGCCGCCCGCGGAGGTGATCGAGGCGACGGCCGCGTCGACCACGGCTTGGTCGGTGTCGTTGACGACGACGGCGGCGCCCGCCGCGGCGAGGGCCTGGGCATAGGCCAGTCCGAGACCGCGTCCGCTGCCGGTGACGACGGCGGTTTTTCCCTGAAGAGCCATGAGAGGTGCCTCTCTTACGGGGTGAGGGAGGAGTACTGAAAGCGCCGGCCCGGGCCGGGATCGACAGGAATCCTGATGAACGCCAGTCTGGGTAATCAACAGGATTCCTGTCAATGGCCTAGTGTGGAGCCGCCGAGTCCGCGGCGAACAGCGAAGGGAACGACATGAACCGACCCGGGCGGCCCGTCACCACGGGAGGGCGAGCATGAGCGCCTCACTGCTCTACTTGGTCAAGAGAACGGAACTGGCGGTACGCGCCCGCCTGGAGGAACTGCTCAAGCCCGCCGGGATCACGGCGTTGCAGTACACCGCCCTCACCGTGCTGGAGCGGCGCGACGGAATCTCCGCCGCACAGCTCGCCCGCGACTCCTTCGTCACCGCCCAGTCCATGGCCGACATGGTCCGCGCCCTGGAACGCCGCGGCCTGATCCGCCGCGAGCCCAATCCCGGCAATCGCCGCGAACGTCTGATCCTGCTCGCCGCCCCGGGGCGGCAGCTGCTGGCCGAGTACGCGGGGCCGGCCCGCGCACTGGAGGAGCGCATGATCGCGGACCTGACCGCCGAGGAGGCCGACGCGTTCCGCCGGGCACTCGTCGGGGCGTGGCGGGCCCTGTCCTGATGACGCGTCGTCAGGTTGCGGGTGAGGCCGTGCTGGTGGTGAGTGGTCGGCCGCAGGTGGCGTCGGGGCGGGTGGGGAAGGCCTGGGCGGCGGTGACGGGGATGACGTGGTGAGTTGGCGGTAGTAGCACTCGATCCGCCGGTGCGTCTTCGTCCGCCGCACCAGGTGGGCGGCCGTCTGCTTGCTTCCGGGGGGTGTGGCAGGCGTCCTTGCCGACGGCCGCACCTGCGGAGCGGGGACGCCTGCCTTCATGTCCCGGCGCGGTGGGACTTACGGTTTGTGGGTTACCCAGAGCAGTTCCGCCGGCCAGCGGTGTCCCCAGTCGGGTGGATCGGTCTCGTTGTAGCCGTTGGGTGTTCCCGGCTCGGGCCGCGGCTCGATGAGGTCGTCGATGACGAGACCCGCGCCGCGCAGGACCTTGACCCAGTCGCCGTAGGTGAGCTGATAGCTGGTCGCGCCGTCGTCCTCGGCGATGGTGTCCAGCCCGAAGTAGTCCCGCTGAAGCGTCGTGGTCACCCGGCCGGCCGCTTCGTCGTAGCACACTTCGAACCACGGGCTGGCGACATTGAACACCAGGCGTCCGCCTCGAACCAAGACGCGTGCGGCCTGCGGGACGGCCAGATGCGGGGGCGCCCAGCTGAGCCCGCCGAAGTCGCAGAACACCAGGTCGAAGCTGTCGGCGGCGAAGGGGAGTTGTTCGGCCGCGCCTTGCACCAGCGGGTAGCGGGCCGTTCCCATCGCGCGGGACGCAGCGGCGAGTTGGGCTTCGGACAGGTCGACCCCGACCACGGTGGCGCCCTCGGCGGCGAGCGCCCTGGACCACTGGCCGGCGCCGCAGCCGAGTTCGAGGACGCGCTTGCCGGTGACGTCTCCCAGGGCGTGCAGGTGCGCGTCGGGGATGGAGTACATGCCCCACAGCCGGGGTGCGGCGCCGATTTGCGGGTCGTGCCTGTGCTGGTAGGCGCTGCTGATCTGGTTCCAGAGCTGCCGGTTGCCGGGGATGCTGTCCATGTGCCGACTCCAGCACTGCCTGTCGGGCGCGGTCAACACGATTAGGGCACTGGCCGGCCTTGGCCCCGGTTCGGCCCTGGCTCGACCCGTGATCCGCCGGAAACGAGCCCTGTCCGGTGCCGCGCAGATCTCCGTCGGACCGGCCCAAGAGGCCGGTCCTCGCGGGCCTGTGCGTACGCGGTGGCGAAGGCGTCGGGTGTCTTTGTGGCGGGCGCCGCCCTCGACGTGGATCGTCTCGCCGGAGACGAGACCCGGGCGGAGGAGCCACATCACCGCAGCCGGCGGCTTGACGGTCCAGCTCGGTCGCGCGGACGCCCGTACACCGCCGATGCCCCGGATCCCGGTGCATCACCCCGAAGGTCCTGACGGAGACCCTGCGCTTCCTGGAAGCCGGCGGTCTGGTCGGCCGCCACGCGTACGACGAGGACCCGCCCCGCGTCGAGTACGCCCTCACCCCGCTGGGCCGCTCGCTGCGCGCCGTACGGCTCCGGGCCGGAGGACATGTCGCGGGCATCGAGGCGGTCCGGGCCCGGCAGTCGAGTCGCTGAGCGATGAGTCCGGCGGCATGACCAGGAGCGGTCAGGTTCCTCTCGGGCCGCACGATGAGGCTGTTCTCACGCGGACCGACCCTTTCGAGCCGACCGGTGTGGCCGTGCGTGCGGTGAGGCGGTCGGCGGCCGGGCTTGAGTGTCGAGTGGCCGGATCGCGCCATTCTCCGGGCGGTGGCGCAGTGGTAGAGCAGCGAATTTGATCTGGCGTGGCCGAAAACAGTCCCTCTTGGACCGGCGAATGGACCGGGCGAGTGGCCGAAGATGGTATATGGTCCAGATTCGGCGGAGTGCAGGGGGGCACGATTTGCCTGGGGAGGGTGGAACGGGCCTTCAACTTTTGTTGACTGGATTCCGCCTCGTTACGGCCGCCGGATGCGAGGGGGAGTACATATGTTCGCCGGCACGTGCACGCCGTTGTGGGAAACTCTGCGGGAGAGAATGGCCGGGGAGGGGAGGGCGGCCCCGGTGGTGCGGCTGGTGCGCGGCGAGAACGCGTATTCCAGCGGGCAGTCCGACGACAGCCTGTACCTCGTCGAGGAAGGCCAGGTCAAGACCGTTTCGGACTCGCCGGACGGCAAGCGATGTCTGCTGTCCATACGAGTGGAGGGGGAGTTCTTCGGTGAACTGGGAATCCTGCGGGGAACGCGCCCGGAGACCGCGACGGCGATGAAGCGGAGTGTCCTGCGGAAACTGTCGGCCGCACATGTGGCGGCGGTGCTGCAGGATCTGGGAAACACCGAGGAGTTCGCCCTGCACCTGATGGCGCAGATGTCCCGGCAGCAGCGGTTGATCGCCAACATGGTGACCATGAACTGCGAGCAGCGGCTCGCGGTGACACTTCTCGATCTCGCTCGGAAGGTCGGCCGGCGGCAGGGGGCCGAGCTGCGACTGGAACGGCGGATCACGCACGAGGAACTCTCGGAAATGGTCGGGACGACACGCTCCCGGGTGGGGTTCTTCCTGAAGAGGTTCTCCGACAACGGGCTGCTGGTGCACAGCGGATCGGCCCAACTGGCCGTGAATGAGCCCCGGTTGGCGCGCTACGTGGCGATGGTCTGACCGGGGCCGGCGGGGGCGTCGCCGTGGTGGACCACCACCATCCCGGCGGCGTCCGCGCCGCGGCGCAGGGCGAGCGCGGCGATATGGCCGGGGCCCGGCCGCCACTGGTGAAACTGCCACTGGCCCGTGGCATCGGCGGCCAGCGCGATCGTCCCGGTGTCGGACAGCGCGCCGAAGTCGCAGCGGTGGAACGGGTGGGCGAGGCCGAGCCCGAGAGCCTTGGTGTAGGCCTCCTTCAGCGTCCAGTACCGAAGGAGGGCGTCGGCCCGCCGGCCGGCGGGCAGCCCGGCGAGCGCGGCGGCCTCGGCGGGGGCGAGCACTCCGGACGGCCGGGGGGTGCGCTGCTGGGCGGCCTCCTCGACATCGATGCCGCAGTCGGTCCGGCGGGTCACCACGCAGACGGCCGCACCGGGCGCGTGGGAGAGGTTGAACCTCAGCCCGGTCTGCGCGCCACGGCCGGCGAGTTCCGGACGGCCGTGCCAAGTGGTGCGGAACTCCCAACCCAGCGGCGGGAGTTCGGGGTGACACCAGGACAGCGCCGTACGCAGCAGGGCGTGCCCCACCGCGTACTGGGCGCGGTCCCGGGCGAAGCGGAAGCGGGCCAGCCGGTCGTGCTCGGCGGGCGTGAGCAGTGCCAGCCCCGCCCGGACCGCGGGGTCGTGGTCCGAGTCCGGCACGCGCGCGGTCCATACGTGGGCCTCGCGCGTGCCGGGCCGGAGCCCTCGCTCTGTCATCCCGCGCGGGTCAGGCCGGCGGGCCGAGTTCGACCGGCAGCTCGACCAGGCCGCGCATGATCCGGGTGGGGCGCCAGCGCAGGTCGTCACGGGAGCCGGACAGCGACATGCCCGGGTAGCGGTCGACCAGTGCCGCGATGGCCTCCTGACCCTCGATCCGGGCGAGCGGTGCCCCGATGCAGTGGTGCAGGCCGTAGCCGAAGGCCAGGTGCGGGTTGTCGGTGCGGGTGATGTCCAGCCGGTCGGGGTTCTCGAACTGCCGCTCGTCGCGGCTGGTCGAGGCGATGGAGACGGTGACCACGCTGCCGGCCGGGATCACGGTGCCGGCCACCTCGACATCCTCGGTGGAGACCCGCATGGTGGACAGCTCCACCGGTGGGTCGTAGCGCAGGAACTCCTCCACCGCGGAGGCGACCAGGTCGGGCTTGGCCCGCAGCAGGGCGAACTGCTCCGGGTTGTCGAACAGTGCCAGGGTGCCGTTGGCGATCAGGTTGACGGTCGGCTCCTGACCCGCGCTGAGCAGCAACATCACGGTGGAGACCATCTCGGTCTCGGTGAGCCGGTTGCCCTCGTCGCGGGCGACGATCAAACCGGTGATCACATCGGGCTGCTGGTCGCTGGTGTCCTCGTCGCTCTCCGCGAGGTCCTTGAGCTCCTCGCGGCGGCGGGCCAGCAGCTCGGTGAAGAAGGACTGCATCGCCGCGTAGCCCTGCTGCGGGGTGAGGGCGCCGTCGACCACCGCGTCCGGGGCGGTGAGCATGGCGGTGGCCCAGATCCGGAAGTTCTCCCGGTCGGTGTTCGGCACGCCGAGGATCTCGCAGATGACGGTGGTGGCCAGCGGGTGCGCGTAACTCTCGATCAGATCGGCGGTCCGCTGACCGGCGAGGCCGTCGAGCAGCTGCTCGGCGATCTCCCGCACGCGCGGACGCATCGCCTCCATCCGGCGGTTGGTGAACGCCTTGCTGATCAGCTTGCGCAGCCGGGTGTGGTCCGGCGGGTCGGTGTTGACCAGGTGGTACAGGTAGTCGGCGCGGTTGTCGCGCTCGCCCTTGACGTAGCCGGCGTCGCGCAACTGGTCCCAGGCCAGGCCCGGATCCTTGGCGAAGCGGGCGTCGTTCATGACGTCGCGGGCCTCGGCGTAGCGCAGCACGAGCCGGCGGTGGAGGCCGTTGGGTTCGCGGATGGTGTGGACGACGCCCTCGGCGCGCATGTCGGAGTACAGCGCGTAGGGGTCGACCCGCGGCCCGGTCGGCAGGACCTTCGGGTCCTCGGTACCGGACGGCGCGCCGGGCTGTGATGACCGGTCATTCACGGGGCAGTCTCCGTTCCTCGGCAGGTCGGCTCGATCCGGCGGTTACGCCCGAGCGCACCGAACCTAGACCGGCCGAACCGGGCATTTCTGCGCTGGATTGAGCATCGCGCGAAGTCGGCGGGGAGCCGCCGCGGCCGGTGGCAGACCCGCGTCGAATGAGGGTGCGCGGGCATTGGTGTAGGCCGGATATTTTCCTATGCTTGCCCCCGCACCTCGCTTATCCGTACATCATGGCGATCCTCACGCCAGTCCAACGCGTCCGCCGGGCCGGGCCGCCCGGGCCGGGACGACGGTCCTGTGCCGCTTTCTAGGCGATTCGAGGTTGAAGATGAGGGCAACACTGGAACACCACCGGACCCGTCCTACCGCCACCGCCGCCCCCGTGCGGCGTCCCGTCGAGCAGGCCGACACCGACTCGGCCCGCTTCCGCACCAAGCTGCGCGCGCTGTGCGCCACGCGGCTGCACGACACCCCGACCCTGACGGTGCCCCGGCGGGGACACGTGTACATGGACGGCGGCCGGGACCGGCACATATACGTGATCGAGACCGGGCAGGTCAAAACGCTGATGACCACCGGGAGCGGCAAGCGATGTCTGCTCTCCATCTCCGGGGCGGGCGACGTCCTGGGCGAACTGGGGCTGCTCGGCAGCGAGCGCTCCGACACCGTCGTCGCGCTGGAACCGGCGACGCTGCACCAGATCCCGGGCGACCGGTTCCTCTCGGTGCTCGCCGAGGGCGGGCTGCTGCCGGAGTACGTGCGGCACCTCGGCGAGCGGGTGATCGAACAGCAGAAGATCATCGTCGACATGGTGACGATGGAGTGCGAGCGCCGCCTGGCGGCCCGGCTGCTGCTGCTCTCCCGGCAGATCGGCGTGCGCCGCGGGCCGCTGGTGCTGATCCGGGCCCGGATCACCCAGGAGGAACTGGCCGAGATGGTCGGTACCACCCGCTCCCGGGTCGGGCTGTTCCTCAAGCGCTTCCGGGAGGCCGGCCTGGTCGACATGGTGCAGGGTTCCCTGCTCGTCGACGACCGGCGGCTCGGCGACTACATCGAGGGCCGGCCGGCGGCCGACGGCCGCTTCTGATGCTCAATTCTGAGTAGCTGGGCACTCGTCGGGACGCCAACCCTTGGGACTCCGGAAAAGACCGGCACCAAGGGGGACGTCCGAACATGAGCGAGCATCAGACCCTGCTGTTCCTGCTGCAGCTGGCGTCCCTGCTACTCGTCGGCACCGGCATGGGCCAACTCGCCCGCCGGGTGGGCCTGCCGGGCGTGGTGGGCGAACTGTTCAGCGGTGTGGTGCTCGGGCCGACCGTGCTCGGACATCTCTCGCCCGACATGTACGCCTGGATGTGGCCGGCCGACAGCTCACAGACCCGGCTGCTGGAAGCGGTCAGCACCTTCGGCGTACTGCTGTTCATCGGATTGTCCAGCGCCCACCTGGACCTGCGGATGCTGCGCCGGCGCCCTCGCACCGTGCTCTCGATCAGCATCGCCGCGCTGGTGCTGCCGCTCGGCCTGGGCGTCGCCACCGGCCTGCTGCTGCCCGGCAGCCTGCTCGGCCCGCATGCCGACCGCTCCTCGTTCGCGCTGCTGATCGGTGTGGTGATGGGCGTCAGCGCGATCCCGGTGATCGCCAAGACGCTGACCGACCTGGGCATGCTGCACCGCGACATCGGCCAGCTGACGCTGGCCGCGGCGGCCGGTGAGGACGTGGTCGCCTGGATCCTGCTGTCGCTGGTCTCCGCCATGACGGCGGGCGCCCTGAAAGCCGGTCACATCGTCTCCAGCGTGGCGCACCTGCTGCTGTTCCTGGCCGTGGTGATCGCCGCCCGGCCGCTGCTGCGCCGGGCGCTGGGACGGGCCGAGAAGGCCGAGGGCTCCGGGCCGGTGATCGCGATCACCGTGGTGGCGATCCTGGCCGCCTCGGCCGGCAGCCAGTCGCTGGGCCTGGAGTCGGCGCTCGGCGCGTTCGCGGTCGGCTGCCTGCTCAGCTCGCCGTCCCGGGAGACCGCGGCGCGGCTGGCCCCGCTGCGGACCGTCACACTCTCCGTGTTCGCCCCCGTCTTCCTCGCCGGGGCGGGTCTGAAGGTGGACCTGTCGGTGCTGGGCGACCCCGGGACGCTCGCCGCCGCGGTGGTGGTGCTGCTGCTCGCCGTCGGCGGCAAGTTCGCCGGCGCCTACCTGGGCGCCCGGTTCGGCCGCCTGACGCACTGGGAAGGGCTTGCACTGGGCTCCGGGCTGAACGCCCGCGGCGCGGTCGAGGTGGTGGTGGCGAGCATCGGCCTGCGGCTCGGCGTGGTCAGCCCCGCGATGTACTCGATCATCGTGCTGGTCGCCGTACTCACCTCGGTGATGGCCGCGCCCACCCTGCGCTGGACCATGGCGAAGGTCGAGCACCGCTCCGAGGAGCACCTGCGGGCCGCCGAACTCGCCGCCTGGGCGGACCGCCCCTCGGCGCCGGCCGACCCTGCGCAGAATTGAGCAGCAGGAATCCGCTGCGCGCTCTTAACGTAATCCGGTAGTGATCGTCGGGGACGACCGGCTGATTTCCGTGGAAAAGGAGGCGGGCAACGTGACGGCCGCAGAAGATTCCAGCACACAACCCAGGATCAGGCCGGCGTTCCACCAGACCTCGGTGCCGTTGGACAAACTGCTGAATTCCGCCGACGCGGGATTCCTCATCCACCGGGTCGGGCAGCTGAAGAACGAGTTCCGCGAGGAAGGCATGTCCTTCTCCGCGGACCTGGTCGACCTGATCAACAACGCCCAGGTCGGCTACGTCTCGATTTTCGCCTTCGAGGAGCTGTTCGGGACGCAGAACCGGCTGCACTGGCTGCTGCACCTGAAGGAGCCCAGCGACTACCGCCGGATGCTCGACATGGTCGACCACTCCCAGAAGTGGGCCGACGTGTCCGCCGGCGACCGGCTGCCCACCAAGGGCGGCGGCAACTGGGAACGCATGTTCGTCGAGGGCTCGATGACCGAGACGATCATCTGCCCGCAGCACGGTCTGAGCCACCACGACGACGACCACCCGCTGGACACCTTCCAGCCACCGGCCCGCTACCAGTCCCGGCTCGCCCCCGAGCAGCTGCTGCACTCCGTGAACACCCCGCTCACCGTGCACCGCCGCCTCCAGGTCCGGTACGCGCTGCGCGAGGAGGCCCGGAAGTTCTGGTTCGACTGGGCCGGATACGTCTCCGAGGCGATGACCGGCCGCGCCACCGCCTTCCTCTACGAGGAGATGTGGGGCCAGCAGGACCGCCTGCACCTGCTGATCCACCTCGCCTCTCCGGAGGCCTACCACGAGCTGACGGCCCTGCAGGAGACCGACCCGGAGCTGCGCCGCCTGATGGCCTCCCAGGTCGTCCCCGACAGCAAGGGCGGAGGCGGCTGGCACCGCACGGTGCTCGACGGCACGATGACCGACACCCTCTGGGCGCCGCTGCATGGCCGTCGGAGTTGAGGCGGCCCACGCCTATGTCGGGCGGGCCGCCCTGGACGTCAGGGAACTGTTCCACGCGCGCGGACTGGACCTGGGCCGCTTCGACAACCTGATGATGGTGCAGAAGTCGGTCAACCTGCCGTGCGAGGACCCGGTCACCAACGCCGTGAACGCGGCCAGGCCGATCCTCGACCGGCTCACCGGGGAACAGCGCGACAGCATCGAGGCGGTGATCGTCGGCACCGAGTCCGGCCTGGACTTCGGCAAGCCGATCAGCACCTATGTGCACCACTACCTCAATCTCGGCCGGCGCTGCCGCTCCTTCGAGGTCAAACACGCCTGCTACGGCGGCACCGCGGCGCTGCGCACCGCGCTCGGCCTGCTGGCGGGCAGCCCCCGCCCGCGGGCCCGGGCACTGGTGATCGCCGCCGACGCGGGCGGCTCGGTGGTCGGCATGCCGTACTGGGAGCCGTCCCACGGCGCCGGCGCCGCCGCCCTGCTTATCGGCCCCGAACCCGAGGTGCTCGACCTCGACCCCGGCGCGGCCGGCCTCTACAGCCACGAGGTGATGGACACCTGCCGGCCGCGCCCCGACCTCGCGGCCGGTGACTCCGACCTCTCCCTGCTGGCCTACCTGGAGTGCCTGGAACGCTCCTTCGCCGACTACCAGGAGACGGTCGCCGGGGCCGACCTCGTCGACACCTTCGACCACCTGGCCTTCCACACCCCGTTCGGCGGGATGGTCAAGGGCGCCCACCGGCACCTGATGCGCCGGGTCAAGCGGATGTCCCCGGACGCCATCGAGGCCGACTTCCGGACCCGGATGGCCGCCTCGCTGGTCAACCCGGCACGGATCGGCAACACCTACGCGGCCGGCCTGTTCGTCGCCCTGCTGTCGCTGATCGAGCACGGCGACTTCAGCGAACCGCGCCGGGTCGGCCTGTTCTCCTACGGGTCGGGCTGCGCCTCGGAGTTCTACAGCGGCGTGGTCGGCGCCGGGGCGCCCGCCCTGCTCGCCCAGTACCGGACCGCCGACGCCCTGGACGCCCGGCACCGGCTCGCCGTCGCCGACTACGACCGGCTGGCGAAACACACCGCCGAGGGCGCCCCCGGAGTGCAGGACGCGGTCCTCGACGTGTCGCGGTACGCGGACGTCTACGACCCGGCGCTGCACGGCAGGGAGCACCTGGTGCTGGACCGGATCGAGAACTTCCACCGGCGCTACCGATGGAGCTGAGCAGATGGACCTGAGCACGGATCACCGTACGATCCGACTCTCCGGCACGCCGGGCGTCCTCACCGTCGCCCTCGACCGCCCGGACGCGCAGAACAGCATCGACACCGCCATGATCCGGGAACTGCACGCGGCGCTCGACACCGCCGAGGCCGACCCGGACTGCCGGGTGGTGGTGCTCACCGGCGGCGACGGCGTGTTCTGCACCGGCATGGACCTGCTCGGGGCGGCCGCCGAGGGCCGCCCCGACCGGGAGCGGGCGGCACAGGGCGGCGCCGAGTTCCTCGGCCTGCTGAAACGCCTCACCCTCACCCCGCGGGTGGTGGTCGCCACCGTCGACGGCCGGGTGGCCGGCGGCGGCGTCGGCCTCGTCGCGGCCAGCGACTTCGTGCTCGCCACACCCCGTTCCACGTTCAGCCTGCCCGAGGCGCTGTGGGGTCTGCTGCCGTGCAGCGTCGCCCCGTTCCTGATCCGCCGCACCGGCTTCCAGAAGGCCTACGCGATGAGCCTGAGCACCCTGCCGGTGACGGCCGATCAGGCACTGCTGTCCGGCCTGGTCGACCAGCTGGTGGACCAGCTCCAGCCGGCGCTGCGCAGACTCGCCTTCCGGGTCACCAAGGTGGAGGGCGCCACGGTCGGCGACCTGAAGCGGTACTTCACCAAGATGTGGATCATCACCCCGGAGGCCGAGCGCCTCGCGATCGACGAGTTCGCCCGGCTGATGTCCTCCGACGGTGTCGGCCGCCGGATCGCCGACTTCGCCGAACGGCAGCGCTTCCCGTGGGAGGGCGGATCGTGACGCGGCGGACCGCATGGCTCTTCCCCGGCCAGGGCGCGCAGCGCCGCGGCATGGGCCGCGACCTGTTCGACCGCTACCCGGAGGCGATGGCCGTCGCCGACCGGATCCTCGGCTTCTCGGTGCGCGAACTCTGCCTCGGCGACGCCGGCGAACGGCTCACCGACACCCGCTACCTGCAGCCCGCGCTGTTCGTCGTCAACGAGCTGACCAGACGCGCGTACGCGGCCCGCGAACCCGCCCCCGACTTCCTGGCCGGGCACAGCCTCGGCGAGTACAACGCGCTGCTCGCCGCCGGCGCCTTCGACTTCGAGACCGGCCTGGCCCTGGTCGCCCGCCGCGGCGAACTGATGGGCCGGGCCACCGGCGGCGCGATGACCGCCGTGATCGGCCCCGGCGCCGCGCGGATCGCCGGCCTGCTCGCCGAGGCCGGCCTCGACGACGTCGACCTCGCCAACCTCAACTCCGCCGAGCAGGTGGTGCTCTCCGGCCCCGCCGAGTCGCTGCGCCGCGCCGCCGAGACCGTCACCGCCACGGGAGCGGGACGCTGCGTCCCGCTGCGGGTCAGCGCCGCCTTCCACTCCCGTCACATGGCCGACGCCGCCCGCGAGTTCGCCGCCTTCCTGGACGGCTTCGAGCTGCGCGACCCCGGCCGCCCCGTGATCGCCAACGTCACCGCCCGGCCCTACCGCCCCGGCGAGGTCCGCCGGCTGCTGGCCGCCCAGGTGCACAGCGCGGTCCGCTGGTCCGAGAGCATGCGGCACCTGCTGGAGCAGGGTGTCGACCGGATCGCCGAACAGGGCCCGGGCAGAGTGCTGACGGGGCTGTGGGACGCGGCGCGGAAGGACGCGGAGAACGGGCAGGCACCGCGACCCCGGCCCGCCGTCGGTCATGATCCGGCATCGCGTCCCCAGCCTGTCGTCGGTCACGATGCGGCACCGGGTGCCGAGCCTGTCGTCGGTCACGTTCCGGCGCCGCGACCCCGGCCCGCCGTCGGTCACGATCCGGCATCGCGACCCCGGCCCGTCGCCGGCCACGACTCCGCTTCGCGACCCCAACCCGCCGCCGGCCACGCCCCGGCACCATCGGCGGCCGGAGCGGTCACCGGCACGGCGTCCGGCGCCGGACCGGCCACCTCTCCGTCCTACGCCGGACCGGCCACCTCTCCGTCCCGAGCCGCCGCGGCCGTAGTCCCACCAACCCCCGCTCAGACGCCACCCCCTGACGGCCTTTCGGGGCTCACCGCGGAGCGGCTGGGGTCGGCGGGGTTCCGGGCCGATTACCGGGTGCGGTACGCCTACCTGGCCGGGTCGATGTACAAGGGCATCGCCTCCACCGAACTCGTGGCCCGGATGGCGCGGGCCGGGCTGCTCGGGTACTTCGGGACCGGCGGGCTGCGGCCCGAGCGGATCGAGGCGGCCATCACCACGCTCCGCGCCGAACTCGGCCCGGACGGCCGCTTCGGGATGAATCTGCTGCACGCGCTGCACGACCCGGCGCTGGAGGAGACCACCGTACGGCTGTTCCTGCGGCACGGCGTACGGTTCGTCGAGGCGTCGGGCTTCACCCAGCCGACCCGTGCGCTGGTGTGGTACCGGCTGAGCGGGGCGCACCGGGACGGCGCGGGCCGGGCGGTGGCGCCGAACCGGCTGCTGGCCAAGGTCTCCCGGCCGGAGGTGGCGACGGCGTTCATGGAGCCGGCGCCGGAGGCACTGGTACGGGGGCTGCTCGCCGACGGACTGCTGACCGCCGCGGAGGCGGAGGCGGGCCGCGCGCTGCCGCTGGCGGGGGAGGTGTGCGCGGAGGCCGACTCGGGCGGGCACACCGACGCCGCGGTGGCGTACACCCTGATGCCCGCGATGACGGGCCTGCGGGACCGGATCGTGGCCGAGCGCGGCTACCCGGACGGCATCCGGGTCGGCGCGGCGGGCGGCCTGGGCGCGCCGGAGAGCCTGGCGGCGGCGTTCGTGCTGGGCGCGGACTTCGTGGTCACCGGCTCGGTCAACCAGTGCACCCCGCAGGCCGGGACGTCCGATGCGGTGAAGGACCTGCTGGCGCAGGCGGACGTCCAGGACACCGGGTACGCGCCGGCCGGCGACATGTTCGAGATCGGGGCGCGGGTGCAGGTGCTGCGCCGCGGCACGCTGTTCGCGGCCCGCGCGAACAAGCTGTACCAGGCGTACCGGCAGTACGACGGCCTGGAGGCGATCGACGCCAAGCTGCGGCGGACGATCGAGGACGGCTGGTTCCACCGCGACCTGGAACAGGTCTGGAAGGAGACCCGCGAGTACCATCTGCGGGGCGGCCGCCCCCAGGAGGTCGAGCGGGCCGAGCGGGACCCCAGGCACCGGATGGCGCTGGTGTTCCGCTGGTACTTCGTGCACAGCACCCGGATGGCGCTGCGCGGCGACCCGGCCGAGCGCGTCAACTACCAGATCCACACCGGCCCGGCGATCGGCGCGTTCAACCGCTTCGCCGCCGGGACCGCGCTCGCCGACTGGCGCAACCGCCATGTCGACGCCGTCGCCGAGGCTTTGATGGCCGGCGCGGCCGAGGTCCTCCGGGACCGTTTTTCCTCGCTGGGCCGATAATTCGGCGGCCTGCTCAATAGTGAGCTGCGCCGATCTCCGAAGGAATGGCCTAATTGTGCCGCGCAGAGCGGAAATGCGAACCATTCACCAAGGAGCCCGTCCATGACTGAGAAGGTCGATTCCGAATTCTCCACCCCGGTCGCCCAGCAGCAGACGTCCGTTCCGGTTACGGACATCCTGCACTCGGCGAATTCCGGTGTCGTGGTCGAGCGCGTCGGGCAGCTACGGGCCGAATTCCGCTCGGAGGGGCGGCAGTTCGCCCGTGAACTCTCCGAGTACCTGAACACCCAGTACGTCGGCGTCGCGACCACCTTCGTCTACGAGGAGACGTTCGGGACCAAGGACACCCTGCACTGGCTGCTGCACATGCGCTCCCTGGAGGCGTACGAGACCCTCGTCCGCATGGGCTCCCAGGACGAGGGCTGGCGCGAGGTGATGTTCCGCAACCGCATCCCGGAGGAGCGCGGCGGCGGTTCCTGGGACCGGATGTTCCTCGACGGGGGACTGAAGGAGACGGTGCTGATCCCGCAGTCCTTCGGGATGTACGGCACCGCCGAGACCGAGCTGTCCTCGGTGGTCGAGGAGGGCGGCGTGGACCGCTTCGTGGTGCCGACCGCCGAGCACCAGACCTCGCAGAAGCCCGATGAGCTGCTGCACTCCGCCAACTCCGGCATCATCATGCACCGCACCGGCGAGCTGAAGTACGAATTCCGTTCCGAGGGACGGGAGTTCGCCCGGGCGCTGACCGAGAGCTGGAACGCCTCACTGGGCGGCGAGGCGACGATCTTCCTGTACGAGGAGGCGTTCGGCCTCTCCGACCGGATCCACTGGTTCATCCACCTGCGCAAGCTCAGCTCCTACTACAACCTGATGGGCCTCAGGGCACGGACCGGCCCGGCCGCGCGCGAGGTGTTCACCAAGCAGTGGATCCCTCAGGAGAAGGGCGGTGGCGGCTGGGAGCGGATGTTCGTCCAGGGCAGCCTGCGGGACCTGGCCCTGACCCCGCAGCACTGGGGCATGTACGCCACCAAGATCAGCGCCGCCCAGGGCTGACCGCCCCGCGCGCTCCCGGCGCGCCCGCCCCGCGAACCCGTACCGGATGGGAGATCCGCCATGGTTTCCGGCAAGACGCTGCACCAACTCTTCGAAGACCAGGCCGCCAGGACGCCGGACCGCGTGGCGGTGAGCGCGGCGGACCGCGCCCTCACCTACCGCGAGTTGAACGCCGAGGCCGACGCGGTGGCCGCCCGGCTGCGGCGGGCCGGCGCCGGCCCCGGCCGGCTGATCGGCCTGTGCGTCGACCGCACCGCCGACCTGGTGGTCGGCCTGCTCGGCATCCTCAAGGCGGGTGCCGCGTATGTGCCCGTCGACCCGGCCTACCCGGCCGGGCGGATCGCCTTCCTGCTCGACGACAGCCAGGTGTCCGCGGTGGTCACGGTGTCCCGGGTCGCCGAACGCCTCGCGGACTGCGCGGCGCCGGTGATCCCGCTCGACCGCGACACCGAGGCGCCGGCCGCGCCCGCCGCCGCGGCCGAGCAGTCCCGGGACAGCGACCTCGCGTACGTCATCTACACCTCCGGGTCGACCGGCGTACCGAAGGGCGTGCTGGTCGAACACCGCAACGCGGTCCGGCTGTTCGAGCAGACCGCCGAACTGGTCGGCTACCGCCCGGACGACGTGTGGACGCTGTTCCACTCGATCAGCTTCGACTTCTCGGTCTGGGAGCTGTGGGGCGCGCTGCTGCACGGCGGCCGACTCGTGGTGGCCGGCACCGAGACCGTCCGCTCCCCTCAGCTGCTGCACAAGCTGCTCGCCGACGAGGGCGTCACGGTACTCAACCAGACCCCGTCCGCGTTCCGCCGTCTGGTGGGCGCCTCCACCGCGACGCTGCCCGCGCTGCGCCTGGTGGTGTTCGGCGGCGAGCGCCTGGACGTCAAGCTGCTGGAGCCCTGGTTCGCCCGCTACGGCGACGAACGGCCCGCGCTGGTCAACATGTACGGCATCACCGAGACCACGGTCCATGTGACGGCCCGCCGGATCACCCGCGCCGACCTCGACGAGCCCGGTGTCAGCCCGATCGGCCGCCCACTGCCCGACGTCACCCTGCGCCTACTCGACGAGGACGGCGACCCGGTCGCCGACGGCACCCCCGGTGAGCTGTACGTCGGCGGCACCGGCGTGGCCCGTGGCTACCACCGCCGCCCCGAGCTGACCGCCGAGCGCTTCCGCACCGTCGGCACGGGGGCGGACGCGGAGCGCCTGTACCGTTCCGGCGACCGCGCGGTGCGTACCGCCGACGGCGAGTACCTGTTCGTCGGCCGGGCCGACGACCAGATCAAGATCCGCGGCTTCCGCATCGAACCCGGCGAGATCGAGGCGCTGCTCGCCGACGACCCGCGGCTGGCCTCGGCGATCGTCGTCCCGCAGGACCACGGGGAGGGCGACGTACGCCTGACGGCCTACCTGGTGCCGTCGGCCGGAGCGGAGACCGGCGACGAGGCACTCGGCCGGCTGGTCGCCGAGGTGTCCGCCCGGGCCGCGGGCACGCTGCCCGAACACATGCGGCCCTCCGCGTACCGGCTGATCACCGAGGTGCCGACCACCGCGCAGGGCAAGGTCGACCGCTCGGCGCTGCCCGCCCTGCCGCACCGGCAGGCCCCGGCCGGCCCGTCGGGGGGCGGCGCGGAGCTGACGCCCACGCAGCGGCAGGTCGACGCGATCGTGACCGAGGTGCTGGCCCGGCCGGGCATCGGTCTCGACGACGACCTGTTCGAACACGGCGCCACGTCCCTGGCGTTCATGCGGGTGATCGCCTCCGTCAACCGGCGCTGGAAGCTGTCGCTGACCGGCGCGGAACTCGACGCGGCGACCGTCCGAGACCTGTCCGCCTGCGTGGACGCGCGGGCCTCGAAGTGAGTGAGTCCAGACGCCTCGTATGACCGAGCGGCCAAGCCGCGACCGGGAGACCGGCCGAGGAGGCGGTGAGGGCCGTGCCGCCGTGCCGGCCCCGGCAACGGGCGGCGGCGAGCGGGCCGGCGGGCTCGCACCACGACGGCCGGAGTCCCGCACGGACCGGCGGGCCGGGCGGTGGCCCGACGACACCGGGCGCCACCGCCGCCGCTTCGGGCCCCACGGCCCGGGAACCGGCCGAGCCGGTCCGGTGCCCGCCCGACCACCGCGTGACCCACCCCGACACCAGTCCGGCAGACCCTCGACGGGACGCGCCGGAAACCACGTACTCAAGGATGAGGAGCACCACTGTGCCCGACGTGACCGGCGGCTTCACGCTGACGCCCGAGGAGCGGGCGAGCTTCCACGAGCGCGGCTACTTCGGCCCGTTCAAGGTGTACGAGATCGAGGAGATGCAGCGCCGCTGGCGGGTCGAGCGGCTGCGGCTGATGGACCGCAGCAACGCGGTCTACCAGGACGAGGCCGCGCAGTCCGGCAACACCAACATCTCCAACTACGACCGGCACCTGGACTCGGAGTTCCTCGCGGACCACATCTGCCGACCGGAGATCGTCGACCGGGTGGCCAGCGCGCTCGGACCCGACGTCCTGTGCTGGCGCAGCGAGTTCTTCCCGAAGTACCCGGGCGACGAGGGCACCGACTGGCACCAGGCCGACACCTTCGCCAACGCCTCCGGCGTGCCGCAGATCCTGTGGCCCGACGAGCACAAGGACTTCGGCGGCACCATCACGGTGTGGACGGCGTTCACCGAGGCCAACGAGGACAACGGCTGCCTGCAGTTCATCCCCGGCACCCACACCCGGATGAACTACGACGAGACCAAGAAGATGCACTACAGCCCGGACTCCATCAACCAGGTGGACAAGGGCGGCGTCCGCCGCGGCTTCTTCGGCTACGACTACCGCGAGTTGCAGGTCGACGCCGACTTCAAGCCCGACGAGTCGAAGGCGGTGTCGATGGTGATGCGCCCGGGCGAGGCGATCATGTTCTGGTCGACCCTGATGCACGCCTCCTGGCCGCACAGCGGCAAGACCGACGAGATGCGCCTGGGCTTCGCCGGCCGGTACGTGCCGACCTCGGTACGGGTCTACCCCGGCACCGAGCAGATCGAGGAGTACGGCGGCACCGTCTCGCTGGAGCGCTACGGCGCCGTCCTGGTCAGCGGCGAGAACCGGTACGACCACAACCGGATGGTCACCCGGACCACTCTCGGCCACCCGTTCACCACCCGCTGACAGCGACCGACACCGACCGACACCGACCGGAAGGCGTACGAGCCGATGACCGAGCACCAGGCCCGGGCCGCCGCGGCCGTACTCGCCGAGGGGCTGCGCGACCTGCGGACGCTGGCCGCGCGCCTCGACCCGCCCGCCAGGGTGACCGTGCCCGCGGGCCCCCGCGCCGAGCTGCTGGCCGCGCTGGCCGATCGGCTCGGTGTCCCGCTGGCCATCGGGCCGGCCGCCCCGGACGGGGACAGCGGCGTCTTCGAACGGATCATCGGCGAACGGCTCGGGCCGGCCCTCGGCCGACCCGGGCTGGACGGCCTCGCCGACGACCCCACCGAGATCACCGGGATCGCCGACCGGGTGACCGCCGCCTCCTTCGACAGATTCCGCACCCCCCTCGACGCCGTCGCCCCCGACGGCGCCCGGCTGCCCGTCTACACGGCCGGCGACCCGGCCGCGCCCGCGGTCCTGATCGCCTCCGCCTGCGGGATGCCCGCCGAACTGTGCTCTCGCTGGCTGGAGTTGCTCGGCGACGAGTACCGGGTCGTCACCTGGGAGACCCGCGGTCTGTTCACCGACGAACCCGACTTCGACAAGCTCGCATGGGACACCGAGGCACAGGCCGGGGACATCTTCACGGTCATGGACCACCTCGGCATCCGCACCGCCCACCTGCTGGGCTTCTGCGGCGGCAGCGTGATCGCGCTCGCCGCGGCCGGCCGGGGCCCCGAGCGGATCGACTCGCTCAGCCTCTGGCACGGTGCCTACGAGCTCGGTCCGGGCTCGCCGAAGCTGGACCACCACCGGAACATCCAGGCGCTGATGGCGATGGCCGCCGAGGACCGGGAGACCGCCGCCGCCGTGCACGCGGTGTTCCTCGGCACCATGCTCGGCAGCACCCCGCCCGATCTCGCGCACCTGGTGCTCTACCCCTTCGCCACCCCCGAACTGTTCTTCCGCTACTGCCGGTTGAACGGCGCGATCACCGACATCGACGTCAACCCCCTGCTGGCCGGCGTCGACCACCCCACGCTGGTGGTCACCAGCGAGGACGACACCACGGCCAATCCGCTCGGATCGGCCGAGGTGGCCCGGCGGCTGCCCAACGCGACGCTCAGCGTCGAGCCGACCGGCGATCACATCTCACTCTTCAAGTTGGGCGGCCGGCTGGGCGAACTCGCGCGGGGTTTCCTGCGCGAGCACCCCGGTGGCCGGGCCGCTTCGCGCTGAGACGGGACTCACGTGGAAACGAGCAACGAGACCGGGCTGACGGCTGTTCGGATCCTGCACCGGCTGCTGGCCGAGGTACGCCCGGACGGAGCGGAACCGCTGCCGCCGGGCGGGCTGGCCGACTGGGGCCTCACCTCGCTGGCACTGACCCGGCTGTGGGCCGGCGTACGGCGCGAGTTCGGCCTCGACCTGCCGCCGGCCCGGCTCGCCGCCTCCACCCTCGGCGAACTGACCGCCATGGTGGCGGCGGGAACCGCCGAGACCGCGCCGGGTCCGGCCGCCGCGGCCGGCGCGGATGAGCGGGAGCCGTTCCCGGTCACCGACCTCCAGCAGGCCTACCTGGTCGCCAAGGGCAGCGACCTGGGCGGCGAGGCGGTCGGCTGCCACCTGTACCGCGAGTTCGCCGTCCCCGACCTCGACCCCGGCCGGCTGCGCCGGGCCTGGCAGGACCTGATCGACCAGCACGGCATGCTCCGCGCCGTCGTCGACGACGACGGCCTGCAGCACATCCGCCCGGCGGCCGACGACTGGCCCCTGCCCGTGCACGGACCCGGCGGCGCCGAGAACCGCGACACCGTCCGCGCCCGCCTGTCGCACCGCTGCTACCGGCCCGGCGCATGGCCGCTGTTCGCCATCGAGGTCACCCGTACCGGAACCGGCCCGGACATCGTCCACCTCAGTCTGGACACCCTGATCACCGACGGCCACGGCTACGCGGTGCTGCTCCAGCAGTGGCACCAGCGCTACCACCACCCCGAGCGGCCGCTGCCCGCCGCCGGACCGTCCGTCGCCGAACTGGTGCCCGCCCTGCTCGCCGAACGCGGCTCGGACGCCCACCGCGCCGACCTCGCCTACTGGGCGCAGGAGCTGGCCGAGCTGCCGGCCGGGCCCGGACTGGTCGCCCCGGTCTCCGTGCCCGCCCCCGCGGGTGGCTGCCGCGAACGCCGCCCGCTGGACGCCGAACTGCCCGCCGGGCAGTGGCGGGCGCTGACCGTGCGGGCCGCCCGGCTCGGCGTCTCACCGACCGCCCTGGTGCTCACCCTGTTCGCCGAGGCACTGGACCGCCGGCAGCCACAGCGGCGCACGGCCCTGGTGGTCACCACCAGCAGCCGCCCGTACCTGGCCGCCGAAACCCCCTACCTGGTCGGCCCGTTCACCTCGACCGCCGTCCTGGTCCTGGCCCGCGAGGCCGACGAGACCCTCGACGAACAGGCCGCCGCGGTGCACGCCCGCCTCGGCGAACACCTGCGGCACGGCCTGGTCTCCGGCATCGAGGCGTTGCGCGAACAGCGCACCGGCCGGCCCGCGCCCGCCGTCGTCTTCACCAGCCTGCTCGACGTCGGCCCGCCGCCCGGCGTCGGGGGCGGCTTCGGCGCGGCCATCGAGTACGGGGTCAGCCAGACCACCGACATCGCCCTCGACCACCAGATGTGGGAGCAGGACGGCGCCCTGCGCTACCGGTGGGACATCGACCCCACCCGGTTCGCCCCCGGCGCCGTCGAGACCGCCTTCGCCGCCTTCGGCAACGCCCTCGCCGCCGCCTGCGCCGAACCCGCCGGGGAACCGCGGCCGCCCCGCGCCCTCCAACAGGCGTACCTGGTCGCCCGCGCGGCCGCCGGCGACGGCCCCGCCGAGGGCTGCCAGTGCTACCAGAGCTTCGAGGCCGACGCACTCGACGTCGACGCGCTCGCCGACGCGCTGCGCCGCCTGGTCGACGGCCACGCCGTGCTGCGCACCGCCTACACCGCCGACGGGGCGACCACCCGCCGGCACGGCCCCGCGCAGTGGCGGATCCCGGTGATCGAGGCCGGCGACCCGGCCGCGCACCCGGCACTGCGCGCACTGATCCGCGAGGACATGACCAACCGGCCGTTCCCGCTCGGTGGCTGGCCACTGTTCGACCTGCGGGTGACCCGCGACGACAGCGGACTGTCCGTCGCGCACTGCGCCTTCGACCTGCTGGTCGCCGACGGCCTGAGCATCCACCTCCTGTTCCGCGACCTGTGGCGGCTGTACGCCGACCCGGCCGCCCGGCCGGTACCGGCCGGACCCGCCCCGGCCCCCGCGACACCCACCGCCGAGCAGGCCCGCTACTGGCGCGAGCGGCTCGCCGGACTCCCCGCCGGACCGGAACTCGCCCCACCCGGCGGGCCCGCCCCGGCCGGCCGGAGCCGCACCCGCCTGGCCGGCCGGATCGACGGCTACCGCCAACTGGCCCGCCGCTGCGCCGAATACCACCTGCACCCCGACGACCTGCTGCTCGCCGCACTCACCCGGGCCCTCTCCAGCCACACCGAACAGCCCTACGCGCTGGCCGTGGTGCTCTGGCCGAAGACCGCCGAGGCCGCCCGACCGGGCGAGCACTCCTTCATGACCTGGGTCACCGCCGCGCCCCCCGGACTCCCGCTCACCGCCGCCGCGGCAGAGTACCGCCGGGTCCTCGACGCCGACCTCGCCGAGGGCGGCACCGGCGGCCTCGACGGGATGCGCCGCCAGGTGCTCCGCGGCAGCGACGCCGCCTACCCCGTGGTCTACACCGCACTCGTCGACCTCACCGACCGGCCGCTGCCGTCCGGAGTACGCCAGGGCGAATGGCTGACCAGCACCCCCGGCTGCGCCCTGGACAGCGTCGCCGTCGCCGAGGGCGACGAACTGCGCTACTGCTGGGACATCGTCCAGGCCGACTTCCCGGCCGGCCTCGCCGAGCGGATGTTCGCCGCCTTCGAAAGCGAGCTGCGGCTGCTCGCCGACGACGCCACCTGGACCGCCGTCCCCGCCGGCGGGCTTTCCGCGGCGGAACGGCACACCGTGCTGTACACCTGGAACGAGACCACCGTCCCGGTACCCGACGACGGCCCCGTGCACCTGCTGTTCCAGCGGCAGGCCGCGAACGCCCCCGAGGCGGTGGCCCTGCGCTGGCGCGGCGGCACCATGACCTACGGCGAACTCAACCGCCGCGCCAACCGGATCGCCCACCACCTGATCGCCGCCGGGGCCGGCCCCGGGCAGCTGGTCGGCGTGCGGATGCGGCGCGGCCCCGAGATGGTCGCCGCCCTCTACGGCATCCTCAAGGCCGGCGCCGGCTACCTGCCGGTCGACCCCGCGCTGCCCGGCACCCGGGTCGCCGCGATGCTCCGCCTCGCCCGGGCCGCCACCGTGCTGACCAGCACCGACACCCCCGCCGTCCCGCTGCCCCCCGGGGTCGTCACCGTGGCGACCGACACCGACCCGGCGATCACCGGGGCCACCGCCCGCGAGGACGACCCGGAGACCCGCGGCACCCGGGACGACACCGCGTACGTCATCTTCACCTCCGGCTCCACCGGCACCCCCAAGGGCGTCCAGGTCGCCCACCGCTCGGTGCGCAACCTGCTGAACTTCTGCCATCGCACCTTCGAGCTGCGCCCGTCCGACCTCGGACTCGCCGTCACCTCGCTCAGCTTCGACCTCTCCGTCTTCGACATGCTCGGCCTGCTCGGCGGCGGCGCGGGCGTCTACCTCGCCGACGAGGCCCAGCAACGCGACCCGGAACTGCTGCTCGACATCCTGCTCACCGAGCCGATCACCATCTGGAACTCGGCGCCCACCACCCTGCACCAGCTCACCCCGCTGCTCACCCCCGGCACCGGGGATCCCGCCGCTGCGCACCTGCGGATCGTCGCCCTGGCCGGCGACTTCATCCCGCTGTCACTGCCCGCGGCGATCCGCGAGGCGTTCCCGAACGCCGAGACCATCGCCTTGGGCGGGCCCACCGAGACCACCGTCTGGTCGAACATCTACCGGGTCACCACCGTCGACCCGGACTGGCGCAGCATCCCCTACGGCAAGCCGATCGACAACACCCGGCACTACGTGCTCGACGAACACCTCCGACCCTGCCCGATCGGTGTCGAGGGCGACCTGTACACCGGCGGCGCATGCCTGGCCGTCGGCTTCTGCAACCAGCCCGGACTGACGGCCCGCCTCTTCCTGCCCGACCCGTTCGTCGGCACCCCCGGCGAGCGGATGTACCGCACCGGCGACCGGGCGCTGTGGCTACCCGACGGCAATCTGCGGATCGCCGGACGCGGCGACCGCCAGGTGAAGATCCGCGGCCACCGGGTCGAGCTCGGCGAGGTGGAGCACCGCCTGCGCGCCCACCCCGCCGTACAGGAGGTCGTCGCCGTGCTGCGCGACAGCGAACCGCCGGGCGGTGACGCCAGACTCGTCGCCTACGTCGTCACCGACCCGGCCGCTCCCGCCGTCACCGCGGCCGAGCTGCGCGCGCACACCGCCGAGGCCCTGCCCGGATACATGGTGCCGAACTTCGTGGCGCTGCTGCCGTCCTTCCCGGCCACCGCCAACGGCAAGCTGGACCGCAAGGCGCTGCCCTGGCCGTTGGACGTCACACCGGCCGCCACACCGGCCGAGCCCGCGGCACCGTCGGCTCCGGACATCCGAGCGGCTACCCGAGCGGCCACCGAGGTCCCGGCGGCGCCCGCGCCGGCGCCCGTGTCCGGCCCCCCGGCCGCGAGCCCGGCAGGGCTGGCCGAAGAGGTCGCGGCGATGTTCGCCCGGCACCTCGGCGTGGACACCGTCGACCCGGCGCTGGACCTCTGGGAGCAGGGCGCCACCTCCTTCACCATGGTCCAGGTCTCGGCCGGGCTGCGGAAGCGGTACCGGCAGCGGGTGCCGGTCTCGGCACTGATCTCCGAGCCGACCGCCGCCGGCATCGCCCGGATCCTCGCCGACCGCCTCGGCCCCCCGGCCCGGCCCGAACCGGCCGCGCCCGAACCGGCCGGGATCGAACCAGCGGCGTCCGAACCCGCCGCGTCCGAACCCGCCGCCCCCGGACCGGAGTCGGGCCCCGGCACAGTGGACATGTTCTCCCCGCGGGAACGGGACGCGTTCAAGGCCGCCGCCTGGAACCTGCGCCGCCCCACGCCCGGCGCACAGCGCATCGCGCTGCCGGAGACGACGTTCCACCCCGCGTACTACGACTGGCGCGGCAGCCGCCGCGACTACCGCGACACCCCCCTGCCCGCGGAGGCGCTCATCCGCCTGCTCGGCCTGCTGCGCGAGGCCCCCCTGGAGGGCGGCACCCGCCGCCTGTACCCGTCGGCCGGGGACACCTACTCCGTGCAGGCGTACGTGTATGTCAAGGCGGACGCCGTCGACGGGCTGGCCGGCGGCATCTACTACTACGACCCGCGCGGCCACGCCCTGGAACTCGTCAACGCGGCGCCGCGGATCGACCGCTCCGTGCACTTCTACTACAACCGGCCGGTGTTCGACGGGTCCGCGTTCGGGATCTTCCTGATCGGTCAGACGCACGGCATCACCCCGCTCTACCAGGAGGTCGCCGAGCGCTTCCTGATGCTGGAGGCCGGATACATCGGCCAACTGCTGATGACCGGTCAGGCGGCCTGCGGCATCGGCCTGTGCCCGGTCGGTACACTGACCTTCGACGACATCCGCGACCAGTTCGCCCTCGACGACGGCCACGTCTTCCTGCACTCCTTCATGGGCGGCGGCGTCGAGCGGACGAGCACCGCCGGAGTGCGGCCGCCGTTCGCCGAGCAGGCCGCGCGCGCCGCGGCCGCCGAGGAACCGAAGGCCACCGAGGTGGCGGTGATCGGCATGGCCGGGCGCTTCCCCGGCGCCGAGGACCTGGGGGAGTACTGGCGGCAGCTCAGCGCCGGCCGGTGCGCCGTCGGCCCACTGCCCGCCGGGCGGGGCGTCGCCGAGGACGGCCGGCTGCCGGCCGGACTGCACGGCGGATTCCTCACCGGTATCGACACCTTCGACAGCCTGCACTTCCGCATCGCCCCGGTCGAGGCCGCCACGCTCGACCCGCAACTGCGGCTGCTGCTGCAGACCGTGTGGACCTGCCTTGAGGACGCCGGCCACACCGCCGAATCGCTGCGCGCCGCCGCGCCCCGCGTCGGCGTGTTCACCGCCGCCATGTGGCACGACCACCAGCACAGCGGCAAGGAGACCTGGGACGCGGACGCCGCCGCCCGGGTCGCTGCCCTGGCCGGCGACATACCCGGCCGCATCTCGCACTACTTCGGCTTCGACGGCCCGAGCATCGCCGTCGACACCGCCTGCTCCTCCTCCTTGACCGCCCTCCACCTCGCCGCAGAAGCCCTGCGGCGCGGCGAGTGCGACGCCGCCGTGGTCGGCGCGGTCAACCTCGTCACCCACCCGTACCACCTCGCCCTGCTCGCCGAGGCGGGACTGCTCGCCGAGGGCGGGCCCGTCCGGGCCTTCGCCGCCGACAGCTCCGGCTGGTGCCCCGGCGAGGGCGTGGCCGCCGTGCTGCTGCGCCCGGCGGCGGCCGCCGACCGGGACGGCGACACCGTCCGGGGTGTACTGGAGGCCACCTGGACCGGCCACGCCGGCGGCGGTGGACGCTTCGGCGTGCCCAACCCGCGAGCGCTGGCCGGCTCGCTCGGCGCGGCCCTCGACCGGGCCGGGACCACGCCCGCCCAGGTCGACTACGTGGAACTCGCCGTGGCCGGCGCGGGAGTCGCCGACGCCGCCGAACTGGAGGCGCTCGCCGAGGTGTTCGCGGGAAACCCGGTGCTGGCCGGCACGGTGAAACCGAACATCGGCCACCTGGAGTCCGCCTCGGGCCTCTCCCAACTGCTGAAGGTGCTTCTCCAGTTCGAGCACGGCCGGATCGCTCCGACGCTCACCGCCGGGCGGCGCAGCGACCTCGTCGACTGGGACGACCTGCCGCTGCGGGTCCCCGAGCACCTCGTCGACTGGCCGTCGGCCCCGACCGCCCGCCGCGCCGTGATCAACGCGGTCGGCGCCTCCGGCGCCTACGCCCACGCGGTGGTACGGGCCGCGACGTCCGCCGACGGCGGCGGGCCCGCCCCCGCCGACGAGCGCGCGTCCGGCCGACAGGCGGTGGTGCTGTCCGCCGGCTCGGCCGAGGGCCTGCGGCTCGCCGCCGGCCGGCTCGCCGCACACCTGGAGAACGGCACGGCACCGGCCCTCGCCGACCTGGCGTTCACCTTGCAGGACGGCCGCGTCCCGATGCCGCACCGTCTCGCCGTGGTCACCTCCGACCTGGCCGAAGTGGGCGTCGCGCTGCGGGAGTTCGCCGCCGGGCGGGCCACCCCCGCGTTGTCCGACGCGGTGGTGAGGCCCGGCCGTCCGGTCGCCGAACTCGTCCCGGCGAACGCCGACGCCGCGGCCGCCGGGTGGTTGCGCGGAGCCCCCGTCGCCTGGCACGCCCTGTGGTCGCCCGGCCGCCGTCGGGTGCCGCTGCCGGGCACGGTGTTCACGGGGGAGGAGTACCGCCTGACCGCGCCCACACCCACACCCGCGGCCACACCCGCGCCCGCGGCCAGGCCCGTATCCGTACCCGCACCCGTACCCGCGTCCGAGCCCGTCGTCGAGGTGTCCGAGGCCGTCCGGCAGTATGTGCTCGACGTCTACGCCGAGGCGTCCGGCATCCCCGTCGACCGGCTCGACCCGCGGGTGCGGCTGGAGCACTACGGTCTGACCTCGTACGTGGTCGGGCAGCTGAACGACCGCCTCGCCGAGGACTTCGCCGAGCCCGTCTCCCGCACCCTGTTCTTCGAACACCAGGACCTGGCCGGCGTCGCCGCCGAACTCGCCGCCCGCGCCGACGGCCCCTGGCAGCCCGCCACGCCGACGGCCCCGGGCGGCCGGCCCGAACCCGCCGGGAGCCGGCCCGACGACACGGCGGTCGCCGTCGTGGGCCTGGCCGGCCGCTACCCGCGGGCGGCGGACCTGGACCGGTTCTGGCACCTGCTGGAACAGGGCTACGACGCGATCGGGCCGCTGCCCGCCGAACGGCACCGGCCCGACTGGCCGGTGGACCTGATGTGGGGCGCGTTCCTGGACGGCATCGACCGGTTCGACCCGCTGT
Source organism: Streptomyces nogalater (assembly GCF_039532885.1). Lineage (NCBI taxonomy): Bacteria > Bacillati > Actinomycetota > Actinomycetes > Kitasatosporales > Streptomycetaceae > Streptomyces > Streptomyces nogalater. The sequence goes on from NZ_BAAASM010000004.1 coordinate 99,818, forward strand.
TCTTCGCCATCTTGCCACGCGACGCGGTCCTGATGGACCCGCAGGAACGCCTCTTCCTCGAAGTCGCCTGGGAGGCGCTGGAGGACGCCGGCTACACCCGGGCCCGGCTGCGCGAGCAACACGGCGGACGGGTCGGCGTGTTCGCGGGCGCCATGTACAACGAGTACCCCTTCCTCGGCGTCGAGCAGTCGCTCCTCGGTCCGCCGGCCGACACCGGCTCCGCGCTCGCGGGCATCGCCAACCGGGTCTCGTACTTCCTGGACCTCAACGGCCCCAGCCTGACGGTCGACACCATGTGCTCGGCCTCCCTGACGGCCGTACACCTGGCCGTCCGCGCGCTGCGCCAGGGCGAGTGCGAGGCCGCGCTGGTCGGCGGCGTCAACCTGTCCGCCCACCCGCACAAATTCCGCCAGCAGCACCGTCTGCGGATGGCGTCCACCGACCACCGCTGCCGCAGCTTCGGCGCGGGCGGCGACGGCTTCACACCCGGTGAGGGCGTCGGCGTGGTGCTGCTGAAACCCCTGGCCCGGGCGATCGCCGACGGCGACCGGATCCACGGCGTGATCCGCGGTACCGCCGTCAACCACGGCGGCCGCACCAGCGGCTACATGGTGCCGAACCCGGTCGCTCAGGGCGAGTTGGTGGCGGCGGCACTGCGCGACGCGGGCGTGGAGCCGCACAGCATCGGCTACCTGGAGGCGCACGGCACCGGCACCGCCCTCGGCGACCCGGTGGAGATCAGCGGCCTGGCCCGGGCGTTCGCCGGGGTGGAGGCGGGGACGTGCCCGATCGGTTCGGTGAAGTCCAACATCGGCCACCTGGAGGCCGCCGCCGGACTGGCCGGACTCACCAAGGTGCTGCTGCAGCTGCGGCACCGCAGACTCGTGCCCTCGCTGCACGCCGAGCAGCTCAACCCCGACATCGACTGGTCGCGCAGTCCGTTCGCCGTCCAGCACGAGTCCGCGCCGTGGCCCGCCCGCCGTACCGCCGACGGCACCCCGGTGCCGCGCCGGGCCGGACTGAGCGCCTTCGGCGCGGGCGGGGCCAACGCCCACCTGGTGATCGAGGAGTACCTGCCGGAGCCGACCGCCGAACCGATCCGCCCGGCCGGACCGCAGCTGTTCACCCTGTCCGCCCGCGACGAGCAGCGGCTGACCGAACTCGCCCGCCGCTGGGCGGAGTTCCTGACCCGTCCGGAGCTGCCGCCGTTCGCCGACCTGGCGCACACCACGCAGTCCGGCCGCGAACCGCTGCGCGAGCGCCTGGCCGTCGTCGCCGCCGGCCCGGCCGAACTGCGCGCGGAAATCCAGCGCTTCCTGGACGGCGACAGCGGCGGCGGCCTGGTGCGCGGCCGTACGCCCGGGCCCGACGCCCCCGCCGGACCGTACCCCGCCGACGGCTCGTACGGCGACCTGCACTCGCTCGCCCGGCACTGGACGGCCGGGGGCCGGGTCGACTGGTCCCGCCTGCACACCGGTGCCCGGCCCCGCTGGGCCGCCGCCCCCAGCTATCCGTTCGCCCGCGGCCGCTACTGGCCCGAGCTCCCGAAAACCCTGGAGGCCGCACCCGTGCAGGAGCCCGACGGACGGCAGCCGCTGCTCTTCACCAAGACATGGCGAAGCGCCGGGCAGCCCCGGCCCGAGCCGGTGACCGGACGCATCGTCTGCCTGTACACCGACCGTTCCCGGGAGACGGCCCGGCAGGTCGCCGAGGCCTTCGGGCGCGACCGGGTGATCCCGGTCCGCGAGGGCGGACCCGCCGACGGCGACGCCGGGTTCACCGGCGAGCGGGACGCGATCGCGCTGCTGGACGGCCTGGCCGACCGGCACCCCGACCTCACCGGCTGGCTCGACCTGAGCGAACTCGACCGCTCCGCCGCCGACCCCGGCCCGTGGCCGGCCCGGCTCGCCGCCCTGCAACGCCTGCTGGCCCGCCGCCCCGGCACCCCGCTGCGGATCGTGCACGCGGTGCGCGACCGCCGCGGCGCGGACGGCCGCCGTCTGGCGGGCGTGGTGCGGCTGCTCGGCGCGGAGTACCGCACCGTCCGCGCCACCGTCGTCGAGAGCGACGCCGAGCCCGCCGAACTGGCCCGGCAACTGCTCGTCGAATGGGCGGGCGGCGAACCCACCGCCGAGGTCAGGCGGTGCGGCGGCGAGCGGCTGACGCCCGTACTGGAACCGGTGCGCACCCCGGCTCCGGAGGAGTTCGCGGCCGACCCGGCCAAGGTCTACCTGGTCACCGGCGGCACCCGGGGCATCGGTGCGGAGGTCGCCCGCCGCCTCGTCGAACGCGGCGCCCGCCGCCTCGCCCTGACCGCCGCTCACCCGCTGCCACCGCGCCATCGCTGGACATCGCCCGAGCTGACGGACCGTGAGGTGATCGCGGTACGCAACGTGCAGGCGCTGGAACGGGCCGGCGCGCAGGTGCTGCTGCACGCCGGTGCCCCCGCCACCGAGGCCGACATCGACGCCTTCCTCACCAGGGTCCGCGGCTCGCTCGGCCCGATCGGCGGCGTGGTGCACTGCGCCGGACTGCCCAGCCGGGGGCGGCCCTCCTTCGTCCACAAGGCGGTCGCGGACGTAGCCGAGGTGTTCGAGCCGAAGACGACGCTCGCCGATCGGCTGGAACGGCTGTGCGCCGCCGACCAGCCCGAGTTCTTCGTCCTGATGTCCTCCGCGAGCACCCTGCTGCCCCGCCTCGGCGCGGGCGTCATCGACTACGCCGCCGCCAACGCCCACCTGGAGTACCTCGCCGACCGCCACCGCACCGGGCGCACCCGCTTCCACAGCGTGCACTGGCCGACCTGGCTCGGCACCGGCATGGGCGCCGACCAGCCCGACGGCTGCGCGCCTGCCGGGCTGGACTCGATCACCGTCGAGGAGGGGCTGCGGATACTCGAAGCCGTCCTCACCGGCACGCTGCCCGCCCAAGTGCTTCCCGTCGTACCGCTGCCCGGACGCTTCGACCCGGAGACCCCGCTGCACGCGCACCGCGCCTCGGCAGCGCCCGCCGACGCACCGGCGGCCACGGCTCCTCCCGCGCCCTCCGACGTGTCGCCTACGGCCTCCGACGCGCCGCCGACGCTCTCCGTAGCGCCGCCGGACTGGCTGCTCGCGCTGTTCTCCGAGGCACTGGGGATCCCGCTGCCCGACCTGGACGTCACCGCCCCCTTCGCCGACCTGGGCGTGGAGTCGGTGATGCTCGGCGAACTCGTCGAACTGATCGAGCAGCGGATCGGCGGCAGCCTGGAACCCGCCGTGCTGCTGGAGCACCAGACCCTCGAACGGCTCGCCGGATACCTGCGGAAGGCCGGACTGGGCCAGGTGGCCGCCGACAGTCCGGAGGTCACCGAACACGATGCCGCAGCACAGGAGTTGACGTCACATCGGAAGCAACCGGCTCCGGTTCCGGTCATGCCCACGGTCGTCGGCGCGGCGCAGGAGCCCGCCGACCGCCGGATCGCGATCATCGGCCTGGACTGCCGGTTCCCCGGCGCCCCCGACCCGGACGCCTTCTGGACCGCCTTGGCGGAGGGGCGGAGCAGCGTCACCGAGGTCCCGCCGAGCCGCTGGGACCACCGGGCGCTGTACCGGCCGGAGCACCGGATCGGCAGCAGCATCAGCCGGTGGGGCGGGTTCGTCGACGGCATCGAGGACTTCGACCCGGAGTGGTTCGGGATGACCGAGGAGGAGGGCCGCTGCCTCGACCCGGCGGTCCGGCTGGTCCTGGAGGGCACCGTCAACTGCCTCGCCGACGCCGGGTACCGCACCGAGGAACTGCGGGGCCGCGAGGTCGGGGTGTTCGTCGGCGCCCGGCTCGGCGACTACGGCCGGCGGATCGGGCTGCGCTCCGGCCCGGCCGCGCTCGGCGGCGACCAGAACTTCGCCGCCGCCAGGGTCGCCCACCACTTCGACCTGCACGGCCCGAATCTGACCGTCGACAGCGCCTGCTCCTCCGCCCTCGTCGCCGTCCAACTCGCCTGCCGCAGCCTGCTGGACGGCGAGTCCGAGCTGGCGATCGCCGGCGGCGTGGACATCCTGCTGGACGAGCGCCCCTACCTGGAATTCAGCGCCGTCCGGGCGCTCTCGCCGACCGGCCGGTGCGCCACCTTCGACCGGGACGCCGACGGCTTCGTACCCGGCGAGGGCTGCGGCCTGGTGCTGCTCAAGCCGCTCGCCCGGGCGCTCGCCGACGGTGACCGGGTGCTCGCGGTGGTCGACGCGGTGGCCGTCAACAACGACGGCCGCACCATGGGCCTCACCACCCCGAACCCGGTCGCCCAGGCCAAGGCGATCCGCCGGGCGCTGGCCACCGCCGGAATGTCCGCGGAACGGGTAGGCATGGTCGAGGCGCACGGCACCGGCACGATGATCGGCGACCCGATCGAGCTGCGGGCGCTCACCGACGTCTACCGGGAGACCACCGACGCACGCGGATTCTGCGCGATCGGCAGTGTCAAGTCCAACATCGGACACCTGCTCAGCGCGGCCGGCGCGGCCGGCCTGGTCAAGGCGGTGCTGGCGCTGAAGAACCGCCGGCTCCCGCCGACCCTGCACTGCGCGCATCCCAACCCGCGCTTCGACTTCGCCGACTCCCCGTTCTACCCGAACACCGCCCTGCGGGACTGGCCCGACCCCGGCCGTCCCAGGGTCGCCGCCGTCAGCGCCTTCGGGCTCGGCGGCACCAACGCCCACCTGATCGTCAGCGAGCCCGACGGCACGCCGGTCGCCGAACACCCGCCGACCCGCCGCCCGCTGCCCCGGCCGGTCTTCGCCCGCCGCCGGCTCTGGCTGGAGGCCCCGGCCGCACACCGCCCCGCGCACCCGTCGCCCGCGCCCGCCGGGCCGGTCCGCGCCGCCTCGATCCTCGACCTGCACTTCGAACCGAACCCCGCCGCAGGGGCCGTCCTTGGCATCCCGGAGAGGACCCACCCATGAGCGACTCCCTCATCGACTGTCGACTGGTGCTGCGGCACGACGACTTCATCATGCAGAACCACCGGGTCCACGGGGTGTCGGTGATGCCGGGAGTCACCTTCCTCGACATCGTGCTGCGGGTCCTCGCGGCCCAGGGCCTGGACCCGACCACCTTCGAACTGCGCGACATCGTCTTCGCCGAGGCGATCGCCACCGCCGAGGGCAACGACCGGGAGATCCGGGTGGTGATCGGCGAACCGGTGGCCGGTGTCCGCCCGGTCACCGGCACCAGCCGCCGGCTCCGCGCTGACGAACCGGACGGCGAGTGGCGGGAGAACATCCGCGCCGAACTGCACCCGGCCGGCCCGTCCGCCGCCGCGGACGTGGACGCCGCCGCCCTGGTGGCGGGCGCGCACCGCACCCGGTCGATGGCGGACATGTACGCGCACACCCGCTCCCGGGAGATCGTGCACGGCGCGGCCATGCAGTGCGCCGGCCCGATGCACCTCGGCGCCGGTCGCCTGCTGGCCGAACTCTCGCTGGTCCTGCCGGAGACCGCCGAGGACCGCGCGTTCCTGCTGCACCCGGCGAAGATGGACGCCGCGACCATCGTCGCGTACGGGCAGCGCGAGATCACCGCCGCCGAGCCGTTCATCCCGATGTTCATCGACCGGTTCCGCGCGCACGGGCCGCTGCACGGGGCGTTCCTGGTGCACGTGCCGCGGCCCGAGGAACTCACCCCGTCCGGAGAGCTGTTCCGCAGCACCTTCTCGCTGCACGACCCGCAGGGCCGCACCATCGCCGAGTTCGACCGCCTCACCTGCAAGCGGATCCGCCGCCCGGAGTCGATCCGCGACCTGCTGCCAAAGACCGCCGCCGCGCGGCAGCCCGCCACCGATGCCCCACAGGCCCCCACCGTGTCCACCGAGCCGACCGCCGCCGCTCCGCAGGCCCCCACCGCGCCCGCCGCCGACTACCGGCACTGGCTGCGCGGGCGGATCGCCCGGATGCTCGACCGGAGCGCCGACACCGTCGACGACGGGCTCGGCTTCTACGACATGGGCCTCACCTCCACCGACATGCTGCGGATCAGCAACGACCTTGAGGAGGTGGTCGGTTCCGCGCTCTACCCGACGCTCCTGTTCGAACACACCACGGTGGACGCCTTGGCACGCCACCTGGAGGAGACCTACGGCGTACCCGCCCCGGCCGTTCCGCAGGCGTCCGCGCCCGCCACTCCGACTCCGGCTCCGCAGGCATCCGTATCGGCCGCACCGGCTCCGCAGGTGTCCGCGTCCGGCGAGCCGGCCCGCCCGCACCGGGCGCAACTGCTGCGCCCGGTCTGGCAGCGGGCCGCGCACTCCGCGCGGACCGTGCCCACCGACCTCGCCGTGCTCGGCGCCGCCCCGGCGCTGCTCGCCACACTGACCGAACGGGCCGCAGCGACGGGCGCGTTGGTGGTAGAGGTCGACCCCGGCGACCGGGCGCTGCTCGGCGCGCAGCTCAGCGCGCTGGAGGAGCGTCCCGGCCGGTCCTGGACGCTGCTGGACGCCACCGGACTCGGCGGGCCGGCCGTCGAACCGGCGGAGGTCGCGGTCGCCGCGTGGGCGGCCTGCGCGGCGGCGAGCGAGCGGCGGCCCTCCCGGATGCGCGCGGTGCTGTTCGCGCACCGGCGGCAGCCGGAGTACGCGGCGGTGGCCGCGCTCGGCCGCACCGTGACGGCCGAGCTGCCCGCGCTGGCCGTCCGCGGGATCGAGGTGGCCGCCGCCGGTCCCGCCGAGCTCGCCGCGCTGCTGCTCGCCGAGGCCGCCGACCCGTCCGCGGAGAGCGAGGTCCGGCACGCGGGCGGGGAACGCTGGGCCCGGCGCTTCCAGACGGTGGAGGGCCCGGCGCCGACCGGGGAACCGGTGCTGCGCGAGCGCGGTGTCTACCTGATCACCGGGGGCGGCGGGGGCCTCGGTCCGATGCTGGCCGAGCACCTCGCCCGCACCCGCCGCGCCCGCATCCTGCTGTCCGGCCGCTCCGCGCCCGGCGAGGCGCTGCTCGGACGGATGCGGGAGTGGCGGCGGTACGGCGCGGACGCGCGGTACCTGACCGCCGATGTCACCGATGCCGACCAGGTGCGCGAACTGGTGGCCGCCGCGCACGAGTCGTACGGACGGATCGACGGTGTCGTGCACTGCGCCGGGGTGGTCCGGGACGGCATCTTCCTGACGAAGCGGCCCGAGCAGATCCGCGAGGTACTGGCTCCGAAGGTCCTCGGCATACGCCACCTCGACGAGGCGACCCGCGCCGACGCACCCGACTTCCTGGCCGCCTACTCCTCGCTGTCCGCCGCCATCGGCAACCCCGGCCAGAGCGACTACGCCTACGCCAACGCCTACGTCGACCACTACCTGGCCGCCCGGCCCGGCCGGAGCCTCTCCGTCGGCTGGCCGCTGTGGGCCGAGGGCGGGATGCGGACCGACGCCGAGGTCACCGAGCGGGCCGCCCGCACCCACGGTGCCAGCCCGCTGCCGACCGGCACCGGCATCGAGCTGTTCGAGCGGGCGCTGGCCTGCGACGACCGCCGGCTCGTCGTCACCCATGCCGACCCGACCCGGCCCGACGACCGCCTGCCGCTCGCCGACGGCGACCTCACCGAGCCCGTCACCGCCGCGTCGAACGCGGTAGAACCGGCCGCCACCGCCCCGGACACCGCCGCGCGGAACGTCGTAGAGCCGGTCGCCGCCGCGCCGGGCGGGCGCGGAGCGGATGCCATCGCGGTGATCGGGCTGGCCGGGCAGTACCCGCAGGCCGCCGACGTCGACGCGTTCTGGCGGCTGCTCGCCGAAGGCCGCGACTGCGTCACCGAGATCCCGAGGGACCGCTGGGACCACGCGGCGATCCACGACCCGGAGCCCGGCCGGCCCGGCCGCACCTACGGCCGCTGGGGCGGGTTCCTGGACGGCATGGACCGCTTCGACCCGGCGTTCTTCGGCATCTCCCGCCGCGACGCCGAACGGATGGACCCGCAGGAACGCCTGTTCCTCACCACCTGCTGGCAGACCCTGCAGGACGCCGGCCACCCCGCGTCCCGGACCGCCGCCTCCCCCGTGGGCGTGTTCGCCGGCGTGATGTGGAACCACTACCAGCTGGTGCAGGGCGCCGAGGACGGCGTGCAGCCGACCGCGATGCACGCCGCCGTGGCCAACCGCGTCTCGTACACGCTGAACCTGGCCGGCCCCAGCATGGCCGTCGACACCGCCTGCTCCTCGTCGCTGACGGCCGTTCACCTCGCCGTGGAGAGCCTGCGCCGCGGCGAGTGCGAGATGGCGCTGGCCGGCGGCGTGAACATCGCGGCCCACCCGCAGAAGTACCTCCAGCTCGCGCAGGGCCGCTTCCTCTCCGACGACGGCCGCTGCCGCAGCTTCGGCGCGGGCGGCACCGGCTACGTGCCCGGCGAGGGCGTCGGCGCGGTGCTGCTCAAGCCCCTCGCGAAGGCCGAGGCCGACGGTGACCACATCTACGGGGTCATCCGGGCCACCCGGCTCAACCACACCGGCCGGACCAGCGGTTTCACCGTCCCCAGCCCCACCTCGCAGGCCGCGCTGATCCGCGACGCCCTGGACGCCGCCGGCCTGTCGCCGTCCGGGATCGGATACCTGGAGGCGCACGGCACCGGCACCGCGCTCGGCGACCCGATCGAGATCGACGGCCTGCGCAAGGCCTTCGCCGCGGCCGGCGGCGATCGGGGCGGCTGCGCGATCGGGTCGGTGAAGTCCAACATCGGCCACCTGGAGAGCGCCGCCGGAATCGCCGGCGTCACCAAGACCCTGCTCCAGCTCAAGCACCGTCAACTCGCCCCCTCGTTGCACGCGGAGGTGGTCAACCCGGCCATCGACCTCGCCGCCACCCCGTTCCGCCTGCAGCGTGAGCTCACCGACTGGCCCGCCCCCGCCGACGGCTCGCCGCGCCGGGCCGGCGTCAGCGCCTTCGGCGCGGGCGGCTCCAACGCACACCTGGTGCTGGAGGAGTACCGCGCCCCCGCCGACCGGCCCGCGAGCGGCGGTCCCGCGCGCGGCGGCAGGGAGCTGATCGTGCTGTCGGCGCGCGACGCGGACGCCCTGCGGGCCTACGCCGAGCGGCTCCGCGCCGTACTGGCCGGGCCGGCCGAGCCGTCGCCCGCCGGGGCCGGGGAACTGCGCCGGGTGCTCACCGGCGCCGTCGCCCAGGTGCTGGGCGTCCCGGCCGACGCCGTGGACCCGGCCGAGCCGTTGGTCGACCTCGGTGTCGACCGTACCGGCCTGGCCCTGGTCCGCAAGGTCCTGGACGAGTACCGGCCCGGCCTCGGCCGGCCGCTGCCGGCCGAGGGCGACCGGTCGATCGACCAGCTCGCCGGAGAGCTCGGCACCGAGCCCCGGCCCGCCGTCCCGCTCGCCTCCCTCGCCCACACCCTGCGGGTCGGCCGCGACCAGCTGAGCAGCCGCCTCGCCGTCATCGTCACCGATCACGCGCAGCTGCTCGCCGCCCTCGACCGCTACCTCAGCGGCGCCACCCCCGAGACCGGCCAGTACTGGGGACACGAGAAGGCCGGCCCGACCGAGCCGCGCCCCGAACTCGCCGAACTCGTCCGCGCCGGACGGCTGGAGGAGGTCGCGGCGGCATGGAGCGCCGGGGCCGACGTGCCGTGGGCGGACTGCGCGCCGGCCGGCCCGGCCCCGCGCCGGGTGTCGCTGCCGGTCCCGCCGCTGCGCGAGGAACGGCACTGGCTGGGCGGCTGGCAGCGCCGTACCGGCGAACCCGCCGTCACCGCACCGGCGGTGGCCGCGCCGCCGCCCGCCGCTCCCCGGAAGGTCGAGCCGTACCACGGCGACGAGGTCGAACTGCGGGTCCTGGAACACGGGATCGCGCTGGTCACCATGCGCGACCACGCCCACCGCAACATGTTCACCACCGGACTGACGCACGGTCTGGAGGCGGCCTTCGCGGAGATCGAGACCCGCGCGGACATCCGCGCCGTGGTGCTCACCGGCACCGAGACCGTCTTCAACCTCGGTGCCACCCCGAAGGCCCTGGAAGAGCTGGCCGAGAAGCACACCCGGTTCACCGACACCCCGTTCGTCTACGAGGGTCTGCTGCGCTGCCGCCGCCCCGTGATCTCCGCGATGCGCGGCCAGGCCTCCGGCGGCGGCCTCGCCTTCGGCCTCTACGCCGACCTGGTGGTGCTCGCCGAGGACGGCTCCTACGGGGCCAACTTCCTGAAGTACGGCTTCACGCCCGGCATGGGCGCGACGCTGGTGCTGGAGCAGCGCCTGGGCCGCACCCTGGCGACCGAGATGTTCCTCACCGGCCGCGGCTACCGCGGTGAGGAACTCGCCCGCCGCGGTGCCTCGGTGACCGTCGTCCCGGCGGCGGACGTGCTGCCGACCGCGCTCGACCTGGCCCGCTCGATCGCCGACAAGCCCGCCGAGGCGGTCGCCGAGGTCAAGGCGGAGCTCGCCGGCCGACTGCTCGCCCGGCTGCCGGAGATCGTGGAGCGCGAGGTCCGGATGCACGAACGGGTCCTGGGCGGAAGGTCGTTGGACCTCGTCCAGGAGCACTTCCGGAAGGTCCGTGACTACGGTGCGACGGCCACCACCGGCGCCACGGCCACCACCGGCGCGACGGCCGAGGGGACAGCCGCTACCCCGGGGGACACTTCGCCCGCCGTATCCGCCGTATCCGCCGTATCCGCCGCGCCCGTCGAGGCGCCGGCGGCGGCGCGGCCGGTCGACGTTCCCGAGGCCCGGCTGCCCGACCCGGCCGAGGTGGAGCGGCTGGTGGTCGCCACCCTCTGCGGCATCGTGTACGCCACCGAGGAGGAGATCGACCGGCAGCTCAGCTTCAACGAGCTGGGCGTGGACTCGATCGGCGCGGTGGAGATCGTCCGCAGCCTCAACCAGCGCTTCGGCCTGGACGTCGACTCGGTCGCCGTCTACGACCACCCCACGGTGGCCCGGCTGACGGCGCACGTCCTGGAGACCGCCGAGCAGGCCCACGCCCTGCACCGATCGGCCCTTGCCCGGACTCCCGCGCCCGCTCCCGCTCCGGCGCATGTTCCTGCTCCGGCTCCCGCTCCGGTGCCCGCTCTCGCGCCCGCGCCGGAGCCGACGCCCGCGCCCGAACCACCCGCCGGGCCGCCGGTACGGCTCACGCCGCCGGCCGTGGCCGCCCCCGCCCCCGTCGCCGCCCCCACCCCTGCCGCCCCCGGACAGGCGAGCCTCCGGCCGCTGCGTGGCACTCCCGTCCAGCAGCCCGTCCAGGTGGTCGAGCCCGTTCAACCGGTCCGGCCCGCCCAGCCGGTGCGGCTCGCCCCGCTCACGCCCCGGGCCGAGGCGCCGCAGCCGTCGCGGCCACCGGCGGACGGCACCGACGCCGGCGTTGGCACCGATGGTCCCGACGGCACCGACGGCATCGCGATCATCGGTGTGGCCGGCCGCTTCCCGGACGCCGAGGACCTCGACGCGTTCTGGGCGAACCTGGCCGCCGGCCGGAGCAGCATCTCCGAGGTGCCACAGGCCCGTTGGGGCACCGGCTGGTTCGACCCGGACCGGCGCGTCCCGGACCGCTCGTACAGCAGGTGGGCGGCCCTGCTGCCGGACCTCGGCGGCTTCGACCCGCGGTTCTTCCAGCTGTCTCCGATGGAGGCGGAGGCGATGGACCCGCAGCAGCGCCAGTTCCTGCAGCAGGCGTGGACGGCACTGGAAGACGCCGGCTACGCGGCCCCAGGGGAGCGGCGCCGGTGCGGCGTGTACGTGGGGGCCAGCGGCGGCGACTACTACCACCTGCTGCGGGCGGCCGGCCAGGCGGACACCGGGCAGGCGTTCCTCGGCAACAACATGGCGATCCTGGCGGCCCGGGTCGCGTACCTGCTCGACCTGAGCGGCCCGACGATGACGGTCGACACCGCGTGCTCCTCCTCGCTGACGGCCGTACACCTGGCCTGCGAGGCGATCCGCGGCGGTGACTGCGAGCTGGCGGTCGCGGGCGGCGTGGCGGTCATGACGACGGCGCAGATGCAGGTGTGGAGCAGCCGGGTCGGGATGCTCTCGCCGACCGGCCGGTCCCTCCCGTTCGACGCCGACGCGGACGGCATCGTACTCGGCGAGGGCGTCGGCGCGGTGGTGCTGAAGAGCCTGAAGGCGGCGCTCGCCGACGGCGACCGGATCCACGCGGTGATCAAGGCGAGCGGTGTCAACGGCGACGGCCGCACCAACGGCATCACCGCGCCGAGCGCCGCCTCGCAGGCCGAACTGCTGCGCGCGGTGCACCGCCGGGCCGGCGTGCGGGCCGGTGACATCGGGTACGTCGAGGCGCACGGCACCGCCACCCACCTCGGCGACCCGATCGAGGTCAAGGCGCTCAACCAGGTGCTGGCCGACACCGACGAACCTGGGTTCACCGACGGACCGGGCCTCACCGACGGACCGGACCTCGCCGACGGGCCGGGCTTCACCGCGCTCGGCTCGGTCAAGGCCAACATCGGCCACACCACCACGGCCGCCGGCATCGCCGGACTGCTCAAGGTCGTGCTGGCACTGCGCCACCGCGCCCTGCCCCCGCTGCCCGGCTTCACCGAGGCCAACCCCAAGCTCGACCTGTCGGGCGGCCGGCTGCGGGTGGTCCGCGAGCTCACGCCGTGGAAGCCCGGCGCCAACGGTGTCCGGGTCGGCACGGTCAGCAGCTTCGGCTTCAGCGGCACCAACTGCCACGTGGTGCTCGCCGAACCGCCCGCCCGCCCCGCGCCGGAGCGCCGGCCGGAGACGGCCCGCCACCTGGTCCCGCTGTCGGCCCGTACGCCCGGGGAGCTCGCCCGGGTCGCCGCGGACCTCGCGGAGGCATTGGAGCGCGACCCCGCGCCGGCACCCGCCGACATCGCCTACACCCGCGCACTGGGCCGCACCCACCTGCCGGTCCGCGCCGCGCTGCTCACCGGCGGGCGCGAGGAACTCGGCGAACAGCTCCGGAAGCTGGCCGCGAACCAGGAGAGCCCCGGCTGCTACCTCGCGGACTCCACGGGCCTGGAGGAGGCCGCCGGCTCGGACGACCCGCTGGTGCGGGCGGCCGCCGTGTACGTCCGAGGGGGCACTCCCGACTGGGCGGCGCTCACGGCCGGAGGCCGGCGGGTGACGGTGCCGACGTACCGCTTCGCGCAGGAGCACTACTGGGTCACCGGCCCGGCCGCCCCCGGCCACGTGGTACCGCCCGGCGTGGCGGACGACAGCCCGCTCACGGCTCCGACGCCGCGGGCGGCCCGGGAGCCGGACCGGCCCGAGGCCCCGGGCGGCGGGGCCGACGGCACCGTGGTGGTGCGCCCCGAGGACCCGATCGCCACCGACCACCGGGTGGCCGGCCGTCCGCTGCTGCCCGGCACGGCGGCGCTCGCGCTGGCCACCGGCCTCGCCGGGCCGCCGTACCGGCTGTCCGCGGTGCGCTGGCTGCGGCCGTGCGAGCTGTCGGAGCCGCGCCGGCTGCGGCTGGCGGGGGAGGAGTCGGCGGCGGGCCGGTCGCTGAGGCTGGAGGCGGAGGGCGCGGACGGCCCGTACGTACGCGCCGGGTTCGCGGCGCTCACCGCCGAGGAGGCGGCCGGGTTCGCCGCCGAGCCGCCGCTCGACCCGGCGCTGACCGCCGACCGCTGCCCAGGCGCCTGGAGCGCCGACGCGCTGTACGGGGCGTTCGACGCCGCGGGCCTCGCCTACGGGCCGTCGTTCCGCCGCCTTGAGCACGTGCGGGTCGGCGACGGTGAGACGCTGGGCACGCTGCGACCCGCCGACGGACCAGCCGGGTGGCAGGACCTGGCAGCGGTGCTGGACGCCGGGCTGCAGGTGCTCGCCCCGCTGCTGGACGCGGACGGCCCGCGCGCGCTGCTGCCGTTCGCCGTGGACCGGGTGACGGTGCTGCGCTCACCCGGACTGGCCCGGTACTCGCACGCCCGGCGCACCGGCGGCGACCGGTTCACCGTGTCGCTGACCGACGGTTTTGGCGTGCTGTGCGTCCGGTTCGACGGCGTCTCGCTGCGTGCGGCGCCCCGCCCGGCGGCCGCCGCCGCGGCGGTGCCCGAGGGGCCGGGGATCTTCCGGCCGGCCTGGGAGGACGCCGGGCCCGCCCCGGCGGAGACCGCGGCCGGCGGCACGGTGCTGATCTGCCGCCCCGAGGCCGCCGGTGACCTCGCCCGCGCGCTGACGGACCATCACCGGGGCTCCGGAGTCCGCACGGTGGGCTACGACGACATCGACGCGGTGACCGAGGTCCCCGCCCTCGTCTACTTCCTCACCGACCCGGCGCCCGCCCACCGGCCGGAGCGGGACCGGAGCGTGCCGGCGCTGCTCCGGCTGGTCCGGCGGCTGCTGGCCCTCGGCGCGGCGCACACCCCGCTCGCCGTCCGCGCCGTCCTGTTCGGCGCGGTCGCGGCGACCGGCGGCGAACCGCTGCGGCCGCACGCGGCCGGGCTGCTCGGCCTGTGCGCCACCGCCGCCGCCGAGTACCCGCGCTGGACGGTCGGCTGCGTGGACGCCGGGACCACCCCGGCCGCCCCCGAGCGGCTGGCCGCGCTCCTCGCCCGGGAACCCGCCGCCGACCGGCTGATCGCGCTGCGCGACGGGCAGCGCCTGCGGCGCACCCTGTCGGCCGTCCGGCCGGCCGGCGGCGAACCGCCCTGGCGTGAGGGCGGTGCGTACGTGATCCTCGGCGGAGCGGGCGGCCTCGGCCGCACCCTCGCCCGCCACCTCGCCCGCACCCACCGGGCCCGGCTGGCGCTGATCGGCCGCCGCGAGCAGGACCCGGCGATCGACGCGCTGCTCGCGGAGATCACCGAACTCGGGGGCGAGGGAGTCTACTTGCGGGCCGACGCCGCCGACATGGCGCGGCTCGACCGGGCGGTGGCCGCCGCCCGGACCCGCTTCGGCACCCTGAACGGAGCCGTGCACGCCGCCCTCGACCTGCGGGACCGGACACTGCTGCACGCCGACGAGCAGACCCTCCACGAGGTACTCGCGCCCAAGGTGGCCGGCACCGCCGCGTTCGCCGACGCGCTGCGCCAGGACCCCCTCGACCTGCTGGTGGTGTTCTCCTCCGCGATCTCCTTCACCGACTCGGCGGGCCAGGCCGCGTACGCCGCGGCCAGCACCTTCCAGGACGCCTACGCCCAGTGGCTGGACGCGACGGTCCCGTACCCCGTGCACGTGCTCAACTGGGGCTTCTGGGGCAGCGTCGGGGCCGTCGCCTACGAGCGCTACGGCCAGCGGCTGGCCGCCTTCGGTGTCGGCTCCATCGAACCCGTCGAAGGGCTCGCCGCGCTCGACCGGGTGCTCGCCGCCGGCCTGCCGCAGGCCGTGGTGGTCAAGGCCGACCCGCGGGGCCTGGCCCGGCTCGGCGTGCGCGCCGAGACCGACGACCCGCTGGCCCGCGCCCGGGCCGGCTTCGCCGCACTGGACGTGGTGGCCGCCGACCTGCTCCGTGCGGTGTTCGCCGCCCTGCCGGAACTGCCGCCGCTGGAAGAGCCGTCGACGTTCGACGCGTTCGCGGACCGGCTCGGCGCAGGGGGCCGCAACCGCTTGGTGCTGCGCGCGGTGCTGCGGGTGCTGGAACGGGCCGGCGCGGCCACCCTGGACGGCGACGGCACGCTGACCTTCCGGCGTGCCCTGCTCGACCCGGCGCGGCTGCCGGCCGCCGAGTTCGCCGCCGCCCACCCCGCGATGGTGCCGCACCTGACGCTGCTCCAGGCCTGCGTCGCCGGTGTCCCCGGCATCCTGTCCGGCCGGGTCGCCGCCACCGAGGTGCTGTTCCCCAAGGGATCGCCCGCCCTTGTCGAACCGGTCTACGCCGACGGGCCGGGCGCCGAGTACTTCCACCGGCTGATGGCCGCCGAGGTGGTCGGCTCCGCGCAGCGGCTCACCGGCGGCGAGCGGCCGCTGCGGATCGTCGAGATCGGAGCCGGCACCGGCTCCGCCACCCGCCACGTGCTGGCCGCCTGCGCCGAGGCCGGCGTGCCGACCGCATACCGCTACACCGACATCTCGCCGGCCTTCCTGCGCCACGGCGAGGCCAACCACCGCGCACCCGGCATGCGTTACGAACTGCTGGACATCGAGCGCGACCCCGCCGCCCAGGGTTTCGAGCCGGGCTGCGCGGACATCGTGCTGGCCACCAATGTGCTGCACGCCACCAGGGACCTCGGCCGCACCCTGGCCCACGTCCGCACCCTGTTGCGGCCCGGCGGCGTGCTCGCCGTGAACGAGGTGACCGGCTCCTCCGAGTTCGTCACCCTCACCTTCGGTCTCACCGAGGGCTGGTGGCGTTTCGAGGACCCGCAGCGCCGTCTCCCGGACTCGGCGCTGCTCGGCCCCGCCCAGTGGCGTACCGGCCTCGCCGAGGCGGGATTCCGGGTGACGGGGGTGCGCGGCATCCCCGGCACCCCCGAGGACGAATGCGAGCAGTGCCTGGTGACGAGCGAACGGGAGTTGAACGTGACAGCCGAGCCGACATCGGCGCCGACCGCGGCCCAGGTCCGCGGCTACGTGCGGCAGATCTTCGCCGAGGTGCTGAAGTTCCGGGCCGCCGAACTGGACGACCACGCGACCTTCGAGACGTACGGGGTCGATTCGCTGGTCGGCCAGAACATCGTCTACCGGATGGAGCAGGACCTCGGAGCGCTGCCCGCCACCCTGCTCTTCGAGCAGCCGACCATCCAGCAGCTCGCCGACCACCTGTGCACCGACCGCGCCGAACCGCTGACCGCGCTGCTCTGCCCCGCCGCGGCGCCCGCCGAGGCCGCACCACCGGTACCGGCCGCCCCGGTCGTACACCCTGCACCGGACGCACACCCTGCCCCTGTCGTACACCCTGCCCAGGCCGCGCAGGCCGCGCAGGCCGCGCAGGCCGCCCCGGTCGCGCGGACGACGACGCCCGTGCCGGCGACGGCTCCCGTGCCGGTCGCGGAGCCGGCCCCGTCCCGCCCCGCGGCGCACGGCGAGGCCGCCGACGTCGCCGTGATCGCGGTCAGCGGACGCTACCCGGGCGCGCCGGACGTGGAGACCTTCTGGCGCAACCTGGAGGACGGCCGCGACGCCATCACCGAGGTCCCCGCCGACCGCTGGGACTGGCGGCCCACCTTCGACGCCCGGCGCGGCCGCAACGACCGCAGCTACAGCCGGTGGGGTGGATTCCTCGACGACATCGACAAGTTCGACCCCGCCTTCTTCAACATCCTGCCGCGCGACGCCGCCGACATCGACCCGCAGGAACGGCTGTTCCTGGAGACCTGCTGGGACCTGCTCGACCGGGCCGGCTACCTCGGCAGCTCCACCCATGAGACGATGACCGGGGTGTTCGCGGGTGTCATGTACGGCTCCTACGGACGGCTCGCCGCCACCGGCTGGGCACACGGCAAGCTCTCCGGCGCGCACTCCGCGTACTGGTCGGTGGCCAACCGGGTCTCCTACCACTTCGACTTCCAGGGCCCCAGCTTCGCCGTCGACTCCGCCTGCTCCTCCTCGCTGACGGCCGTCCACCTCGCCGTCGAGAGCCTGCGCCGCGGCGAGTGCCGGATGGCCGTCGCGGGCGGCGTCAACCTGATCCTGCACCCCGCGCACCACGTCTCGCTGTCCGCGCTCAACATGCTGGCAGGGGACGGCGCCTGCAAGGTCTTCGACGAACGCGCCGACGGTTTCGTACCCGGAGAAGGCGTCGGCGCGGTGCTGCTCAAGCCGCTCGCCGCCGCCGAACGCGACGGTGACGAGATCCTCGCCGTGATCAAGGGCAGCAGCGTCAACGCCGGTGGCAAGACCGGCGGTTACACGGTCCCCAACCCGCGGGCGCAGGCCGCGCTGATCGCCGATGCGGTGCGCCGCTCCGGCGTCGACCCGCGCACCATCGGCAGCCTGGAGGCCCACGGCACCGGCACCGCCCTCGGCGACCCGATCGAGATCGCCAGCCTCACCCGGGCCTTCGAGGAACTGGGCGCGGCCCCCGAGGAGTTCCGCTGCGCCGTCTCCTCCGTCAAGGCCGCCATCGGCCACCTGGAAGGCGCGGCCGGGATCGCCGGACTCACCCGCGCGCTCCTCCAGCTCCGGCACGGCCGGATCACCCGGTGCGTCAACCTGGAGAACGTCAACCCGAAGATCACCCTCGCCGGTTCGCCGTTCTACCTGCCGCGCGAGTCCGCCGCCTGGCCCGCGCCCGCCGACGGCTCCCCGCGCCGGGCCGGTGTCAGCGCCTTCGGCGCGGGCGGCGCCAACGCCCACGTGGTGCTGGAGGAATACCGTCCCGGCACCGCCCCCGCGACGCCCCGACAGCCGGTCGGTGAGCAGCTTTTCCTGCTCTCCGCGCGCACCCGGGGCCAGTTGGTCCGTTACGCCGAGCGGGTCGCCGAACTGCTCGCCACCCCCGAGGGCGCCGGGCTCCCGCTCGCCGCACTGGCCCGCACCAGCCAGACCGGGCGGCGCGAGATGGCCGAACGGCTCGCGGTCCGGGCCACGGACACCCCGCAACTCGCCGACCGGCTCCGTGACTTCGTCCGGGGAACGGAGAGCGACGCAGTGGTCGTGGGCAGCGTCGGCGGGGACTCCGGAGGCTGGTCGCTGCTCGACGACGAGGACGGCGCCGCGCTGGTCGCCACCATCCTGGCGAAACGGCAACTGTCCAAGCTGGCCCGGCTCTGGACGGCCGGCGTGCCCGTCGACTGGCAGGTCTGCTGGACCGGGCCGCACCCCCGCCGGGTCCAGCTGCCGCCCTACCCGTTCGAGCGCAGCCGCCACTGGCTGCCCGACTACACCGCCGAGCCACTCCCCGTGCCGGCGGCACCCGCCGCACCGGCCGGACCCGCCACCGTCTGCCGCTACCTGCGCCCGGTCTGGGAACCCGCCCCGCTCGCCCCCACCGCCGCCCCGCTCCCCCCGACGGTGCTGATCGTCGCGATGGACGAGGAACTCGGCGCCGAACTCGCCCGCCGACTCGACGGTCGCGGCACCCGCTCCATCCTGGTCCGCCCCGGCGCCGCCTTCGCCGCCACCGGCGAGAACCGGTACACCGTGGCCACCGGTGACCGCGAGGACCTGCGGCGCCTCGCCGCCCGGCTCGCCGGGACCGGCGAGCCGCCGAGCGCGGTCGTGGTCGCCGCCGGCGCCGCCGGGACCGACGGGACGGACCCGGACGCCGGATTCCTCCCCCTGCTGTGGTCCTGCGCCGCCCTGCTGGCGACCGCCCCCGCGGGCACCCCTCTGCGCGCCGTCTACGCCCACCGCGGAGCGCCGCAGGACGCCGCGCCCGAGCACACCGCCGTCGCCGCCGCACTGCGCACCCTCGCCATGGAGCACAGCGGCTTCACCGGCAGCTGTCTCGCGGTCGGCCCGGACGGGGACACCGCCGGACGGGTCCTCGCCGAGCTGACCGCGCCCGCCGCCGACGACCCGGTGGCCCAGGCCGGCTACCGGGACGGCACCCGGCTGCTGCGCCGGCTCGCCGAGTTCACCCCGGCCACCGGCGGCGAGGCCGCCGACCTCGCGCTCCGCCCCGGCGGCACCTACCTGATCACCGGCGGCAGCGGAGCCCTCGGCGTCCGGATCGCCGAGTTCATGGCCGTCCACGGCCGCCCCCTCAACCTGGTCCTGGTCACCCGCGGCGGGCCCGACCGCGCCGCCCGCGACCGCCTCGACGGGCTCGCCGGCAACGGCGTCACCGTGCACTGGGAGCGCGCCGACGTCACCGACGCCGAACAGGTCCGCCTGGTGGTCGAGGAGACCATCGACCTCTACGGCGCACTGCACGGCGTCATCCACGCCGCCGGGGTCGTGCACGACGGCCGCGCCGTCGGCAAGGAACGCGCCACGGTGGAGGCCGTGCTCGCGCCGAAGCTCGCCGTCGCCCACCTCGACGACGCGATCGGCGAGCGGCCGCTGGACTTCTTCGCCGTCTTCTCCTCGCTGGCCGGCGAGGTCGGCAACCTCGGCCAGGTCGACTACGCCTACGCCAACGCCTACCTGAACGGCTTCGCCGAGAACCGTGAACGCCTGCGCGCACGAGGTCTGCGCGACGGCCGCACCGTCGCCATCGCCTGGCCGCTGTGGAAGGACGGCGGCATGCGGGTCGACGACGCCACCCTCCGGCTGTACGCCCAGCGCTGGAACATGCTCCCGATGACCACCGAGACCGGCCTACGGGTGTTCTGCCAGGCCCTGGCCGGCGAGGAGCCGGTGCTGGTCGCCGTAGAGGGCGGGGCCCCCACGGCGCCCGAAGCCGCGGCCGCCCCCGCACAGGTGTCCGCCCCCGCACAGGTGTCCGCTCCGGCCCCGGCGCCCGTCTCCACGGCCGTCGACCCGGACCTCGCCGTGCGGGCCGAGCTGCGCCGGATCGCCGCCGGGTTCCTGCTGGTCGACGAGCACGAGGTCGACATGGACGCGGAGCTCCTGGACTCCGGCTTCGACTCGATCACGCTCACCCAGCTCTCGGTCGACGTCAACGAGATCTACGGCCTCGACCTGCTGCCCACCGTCCTGTTCGAGTGCCCGACCCTCGACGACTTCGCCCGCTACCTGGTGACCCACCACGCGGACGAGATATCCCGGACGGCCGGCCGGAAGACGGCTGCCGTCCCCGGGCCGGCGCCGGAGCCGGTCGCGCCCGCGGTGGTGGCGACGCCCCGGCCGGCCGCACCCACCACCACCGTCATCATCGAGCCGGAGCCGGAGCCGGAGCCGGAGCCTGAATCAAGGCCGGAACCTGAATCGAGGCCGGAACCTGGGCGGGGGCCGGAGCAGTTGTACGGCCCGGCGCCCATCGCGGTCGTCGGCATCGCCGGCCGACTGCCCGGCTCGGCCGACCTGGACGAGTTCTGGCGGCACCTCGCCGCCGGGGACCACCTCGTCGGACCCGTCCCCGCCGACCGCACCGACCTGCGGCAGGACCCGGAGACCCGGGACCTGCGCGGCGGGTTCCTGGAGAACATCGCCGACTTCGACGCCGCCTTCTTCGGGATCTCCGCCACGGAGGCGGGCCTGATGGACCCGCAGCAGCGGCTCTTCCTCGAAGTGGTGTGGCGGGCAGTGGAGAACGCGGGCTACCGGCCGTCCGCACTCGCCGGCAGCGCCACCGGCCTGTTCGCGGGAGTCTCCACCACCGACTACGACGACCTGATGCGCACCAACGGCGTCGCGGTCCAGGCGCACACCGCCACCGGCCTGTCGCACGCGGTGCTCGCCAACCGGATCTCCCGGCTGCTCGACCTGCGCGGCCCCAGCGAGGCGGTGGACACCGCGTGTTCGAGCGCGCTGGTGGCGATCCACCGGGCGGCCCGCGCGATCCTGGACGGTGACTGCGACGTCGCGATCGCCGGTGGTGTCAACGCGACGCTCAGCCCCGGCCTGTTCACCGCGTTCACCAAGTCCGGGATGCTCAGCCCCGACGGCCGGTGCAAGACCTTCGACGCCGCCGCCGACGGCTATGTGCGGGGCGAGGGCGCGGGCGCGGTGGTGCTCAAACGCCTCGACCGGGCACAGGCCGACGGCGACCACATCCACGGCGTGATCCGGGCCACCGCCGTCAACCACGGCGGCCGCTCCACCTCGCTCACCGCCCCCAACCCCGAGGCCCAGGCCCAGGTCCTGGTCCAGGCGTACCACCGGGCCGCGGTGTCACCGGACACCGTCAGCTACATCGAGGCGCACGGGACCGGCACCTCGCTCGGCGACCCGGTGGAGACGGAGGGCCTGAAGCGTGCCTTCGCCCAACTGTCCGCCGAAGCGGGCCTGCCGCCGGCGAGCCGGCCGCACATCGCGCTCGGCGCGGTGAAGACCAACATCGGCCACCTGGAAGCCGCGTCGGGCATCGCCGGCGTGCTGAAGACCCTGCTCGGCATGAAGCACCGTCAGCTGCCCGCCACCCTGCATCTCACCGAACTCAACCCGTATCTGCGCCTGGACGGCAGTCCCTTCTACGTCAACGACCGCACCGCGCCCTGGGAGGGTGTCGCCGACGGCACCGGCCGCACCGTCCGCCGGGCGGGCGTCAGCTCCTTCGGCTTCGGCGGCTCCAACGCCCACGTGGTGCTGGAGGAGTACCGCGACGAGAGCCCGGCACCCACCGGACTCCCGCCCGCCGCCGAGCTGTTCCCACTGTCCGCGCCGACCACGGCGGCCCTGCGCGACTACGCGGCGGCACTCGCCCGGCACCTGGCGGCCAACCCCGACGCCGAGCCCGCCCGGGTCGCCTGGACCCTGCAGACCGGACGCGACGCCTACGCCGAACGCGTGGTCCTCACGGCCGGCGACCGGGACCTGCTGCTGGCCCGGCTCGAAGCCGTCGCCCGGGGCGAGCGGATCGACGGGCCCCTCGCCCCGGCCGCCCGCGAGTGGCTCGACACCGGCCGGACCACGTGGGAGACCCACTGGCCCACCCCCCACCCGCGACGCCTACCGCTCCCCGGCTTCCCCCTCAACCCCGTACGCCACTGGTTCACCCCCCGCACCCCCACCCGGACATCCCCGGCGTCGACCACTCCCGTCCCGGCGTCGGCCGCGACTCCGGCACCCCTGGTGACCGCCGCCTCCGCCCCGGTGGCCCCGGTGACCGCCACTCCCGTCCCGGCGCCGGCCGCGACTCCGGCACCCCTGGTGACCGCCACCTCCGCCCCGGTGGCCCCGGTGACCGCCACCCCCGTCCCGGCGTCGGCCGCGACTCCGGTGCCTCCGATGTCCGCTGCCTCCGCCCCGGTGGCTCCGGCGGCCGCCGCCTCTGTCCCGGCGTCGGCCGCGACTTCGGTGCCCCAGGTGGCCGCCACCTCCGCCCCGGTGGCCCCAGCGGCCGCCGCCCCTGTCCCGGAGGGTCTGGTGACCACCGCGACTGCGGCGACCCCGGCGACCGTCGATTCTCCGGCCCGCACCGCCCTCCCGCTCCCGGCACCCGACACCACCCCGGCCCGCACCGCGGGCGGCAGGATCAAGCTGAGCGCGACCACGTCCACGACAGCAACTTCCACCCCGAACACGGCTCCCGCTCCCGCGCCCGCATCCGCTCCCGCACCCGTGTCCCCGACCCCGGCCTCCGTCCCGGCCCCGGCCCCCGCCCCATCTCCCGCCCCCGTCTCCACCTCAGCCCCCACCCCCACCCCCGTCCCGCCCCCTGCCCCAACCCCCGTAGGCATCCAGATGTCGGAGGCGGTTCGGGAGGAGGTCGCCGGGCTGATCCACTCGAGGCTGGCGGAGATCCTGGGGCTGGACCCGGCGACGATCCTGATGACGAGTTCGTTCGTCGACCTCGGCCTCGACTCGATCTTCCGGATGGAGCTGGTCCGCGGCCTCAACGACCGCTACGGCCTGGACCTCAAGGCGTCCGAGCTCTACGACCACGACAACGTCGAGCAGTTGACCTCCGCCGTGCTGGCCGCCATGGAGGAGGGGCCCGCCCCCGACCCGCAGCCGGCCCCGGCACAGACACAGGCACCGGTACAGACACCGGCACAGGCCCCGGCACCCGACCCCGTTCCCGCCGTCGCGTCGCCCGTCGACTCCGCGCTCGGTCCGCAGGAGCTGCTGGCCGAACTGATCTCGACGATCTCGGGCCGCACCCTGACCCCGGGTGTCGCGTTCGCCGACGACGGCCTGACGTCCTTCGACATGCTGCGCACCGTGAGCGCGCTGGAAAAGCGCTTCGGTGCCCAGCGCAAGACCCTGATGTTCGACCACCCGACGGTGTCCGCCCTGACCGAGCACCTGCTGGCCGAGTACGGCCCGGCGACAGCCGGCGGCCTGCGCGAGGCGCTGGCGTCGACGGCGGCCGGCCCGGAGCAGCCCACCGCCCCGGCGGAGTCCGCGGTGCGGCCGGAGCAGCCGGCCGGCGGCTGGACCGTCCTGCGCAAGCGGCGGCTGCCCCAGCTTCCGGAGCTGGCGGCGGTGGTCGCGGAGGTCGACGCGCGGTGGGCGAAGGAGGGCGGCCTGGCGGGGCGTGACATCGCGCCGCTGATGTTCCTCGGCGCCGAGCGGGAGGGATACTTCAACTTCTCCCGGAAGGGCGGGGTGCTGTTCGCGTGGAGCTACGTCGGCTCGCGCGAGTACTTCCCGAAGCTGATCGAGCAGTACGTCGCCTACGCGGACCGGCACGGCCTGCAGCCCAACTTCCTCTCGGTGGAGCACATCGAGTCGGTGTCCGGCCGGCCATTCAGCGCCACCCCGTTCGGCGCCGTGCAGCGGCTGGACGATCTGAGCACCTTCACCATGGAGGGCTCCCGGATGCGCCGGCTGCGGTACATGGTGAACCGGTTCGCCGCGGCGGGGGTGTGCACCACCGAGGAGTACCAGGTGGGCAGCGATCCCGCGGTGGACCAGGAGATCGTGGCGATGATGAGCCGCTGGGGCGAGACCAAGCAGATGGTCAACCCGTACGTGGCGGTGGTCGGCGAGGAGATCGGCCGGGGCCAGCTCGCCGAGCGGCACCGGATGTTCCTCACCCGGGTGGACGGCGAGCTGGCCAGCGCGATCATCGTGACGAAGATCCCGTCGGAGTCCGGCTGGCTGCTCGACCTGGAGTTCTACCCGAAGGAGGCACCACTCGGCGGCCTGGAGTTCGCGATCGTCCGGATCATCGAGAAGCTGGCGGCCGAGGGCGTCGAGATCTTCAGCTTCGGCGCGAGCTTCGGCGTCAAGGCGGGCGGGTCCCCGAACTCCTCGCCCGAGGTGGAGAACGGCCTGGCCGAGCTGCGGTCGGTCGGCATCTTCGACGAGGGCAACTTCCAGTTCAAGAACAAGTTCCGCCCGACCAACTCGACGATCTACCTGTGCCAGCCGGACGACGAGCGGAGGAGCGCGGTCGCCGACGTGATCCTGATGATCGCCAACCCGGACCTGGACACCACCGCGCCGGAGGCCCTCGACGACATCCCGGCCGCGCCCGAAGCCCCGGCCCGGCCCGCCACACCCGCCACGCCCACTCCCGTCGCGCCCGAGCCCCTCGCGGCCCCCGCCGCACGGCCTCCGGTGCCCTCCGGGGCCGTCGCCCCGCAGCCGGCCGGCGGCGACTCGGCGTACGGCCGCAACCCGATCGCCCTGCCCACCTCTGCGGTGGAGTTCGACCTGATCACCGACTCGTGGGCCGAACTCGCCACCCCGGCGGTGACCGAGCGGATGGCCCGGCTGGCCGAGGCGGCGGCGGGCGTCGAGCTCGGGCCGGAAGGCCTGCCCCGAGTGCCGTGGCTGGACTTCGAGTGCGTGGTGCCGACCGCGTCGGGGCGGACCGCGGAGGCGTTGCTGTGCCGTTCGTGGCCGGGGATCCGGCAGGCGGTCGTACACAACGAGCTGTTCCCGACCCTGCTGATGAGCCTCGCCGACAACGGCTTCGAACCGGTCGCGCTGCCCGACTGCCGGCCCGTCACCCGGACCGGCCCGTTCCGGGACGTCGACCTGGCGGCCCTGCGACGGATCCTCGCGGAGCGGCCGGGCGGGGTGTCGATGATCTGCCTCGAACTCAGCGACAACGCCCAGGGCGGCTACCCGATCTCGCTGGCCAACCTGCGCGAGGTACGGCGGATCGCGGAGGCGGCCGGGGTCCCGCTGGTGCTGGACGCCACCCGGGCGCTGGAGAACGCGGCGTTCGTGGTGGAGCACGAGGAGGGCCAGCAGGGCCGGGGCATATGGAAGGTGACGGCGGACCTGCTGGCCACCGCCGACGCGGTGACGATGGGCCTGTCGAAGGACTTCGGCATCGACTTCGGCGGTCTGGTCGCCACCTCCCGCCCGGGCCTGGTCGAGCGGCTGCGGGAGCAGGTGTCGTCCCGCGGCCACCAGGTCAACCTGGCGGGCCGGCGGCAGATCGCGGCGGCCCTCGCCGACTCCGGCGGCGTCGCCGCGCAGGTGGGCCGGCGCCGGGCCGCGGTGAAGATGCTGTGGGGCCTGCTGTCGCGGGCGGGCCTGCCCGTGATCGGCCCGGCGGCCGGGCACTGTGTGCTGCTGGACACCGCCGCGATGAAGCAGTTCGAGGACTTCGAGCACCCGGTGCCCTCCTGCCTGGACTGGATCTTCGAGCACACCGGCGTCCGGGGCGGCCCGCACCTGGCCACCGGCGCGGGCGCGGCACCGCTGATCCGGCTGGCGGTCCCGGTCGGCACCGAGACCTCGGACATCCGGGAGATCGGCAAGCGACTGGCCCGGCTCCACCGTTCCGGTCCGGCGCCGGTCGAACTGATCCCGGTCGACCCGGCCGCGCCCCCGGCGCAGGCGGTGTTCCACACCGCGGCGGTGGTGCCGGAGGACATCAAGGCGGCGCTGCGTGAGGGCGTCCGCGCGCAGGACGACAACCTGGGCGTGCTGACCGACTTCGGCGCGCCGGTGGAGCACCGGATCGTCCGCATCCCGCAGGGCGGCGAGGTGGAGGCCTTCGTGGCGGGCAGCGGGCCGACGCTGCTGTTCATCCACCCCTTCAACATCGGGGCGGGTGTGTTCCGCCACCAGTTCGCCGAACTCTCCGACCGCTACCGGGTGGTGGTGCTGCACGCGCCGGGCGTCGGCCGTACCAACGCCTCCGCCGACCTGACCCTGCGCGGCCTCGCCGAAGTGCACCGGTCGGCGCTGCGCGAACTCGGCGCGACCGGGCCGGTGCACCTCGCGGGCGCCTCGTTCGGCGGCCTGACCGCGCAGACCTACGCGCTGGAGCACCCGGACGAGGTGGCCTCGCTGACCCTGATCTGCAGCTCCTACAAGTGCGCCAACCGGGTCGGCGAGGTCAACCGCCTGGACGTGGTGCTGCGGGAGGACTTCGACAGGATCGCCGCCGACGGCGCGGGTACCCCCGACGAGCAGCGGCGCCGACAGCTGGAGGGAGTGCTGCTGCGCTCCGAGAGCATGGACCCGCAGACCGGACTGCGCTATCTGGACGTGTTCGCCACCGAACCGGACATGCTGTCCCGGCTGCCCCTGATCGCGGTGCCGACGCTGGTCGTCCAGGGCCGCTACGACTCGGTGATCCCGCGGAAGACCGCGCACCTGCTGCACGGCGCGATCGCCGACTCCCGGTACGCGGAGATCGACGAGGCCGGT
Organism: Streptomyces nogalater; assembly: GCF_039532885.1. NCBI lineage: Bacteria > Bacillati > Actinomycetota > Actinomycetes > Kitasatosporales > Streptomycetaceae > Streptomyces > Streptomyces nogalater. The sequence goes on from NZ_BAAASM010000004.1 coordinate 126,771, forward strand.
CACTTCCCGGCGCTCACCCAGCCGGAGGCCTTCAACTCCGTCCTCACCGCGTTCCTCTCCGAGCACGATCCCGAGCACGATGCCGAGCGCGGCCCCGAGCGGGACGCCGACCACGATGGAGGGCAGCAGTGATGCCCGGAACCGACAACGCGCTGCTGCGGCCCGAGGTATGGCGCGCCCCCGACGGCTCGGTCGGCCGGCTGGTCACCGTCAAACCCGGGATGTGCGGGCACAACTCGCTCTTCGTCGGCCAGGTCGGCGACTGGACCTGGGAGACCGTCAGCGAGGTCTGCGGCACCGACGCGTTCAACGCGGTCGACGACCGGGGCCGGCCCACCTACCTCTCCTTCTACTACTTCCGGGTCCGCTCCGGCGGGCGGCTGCACCCGGGCGGGCTGACCTTCGGCGACCGGATCGAGACCACCTCGCGGGTCTTCGGCTTCGGCAGCGAGTCGGTGCTGACCCTGCACCGGATCCGCCGGGTGCCGCCGGGGGCCGAACCGGAGCCCGGACAGGGCCTGGAACCGGACGAGTTCTTCGCCGCCCGGCAGCCCGACTGCCTGTACGTGCAGAACTTCAACCGCTGGGTGACGCGCAGCCACGCCGGCAGCAACGAGGGTCTGATCAGCTCCGCGCCGGCCGACTTCCGGCACGCCCACCTGCCGCGGCTGCCCGCCGCCCACTCGCCGCGGGCCGCGTACGGGGCGGCCCGGGCCCACGGGACCTTCCACGACCCGGCGGACCCGGAGTGGGAGGAACTGGTGGCCGCGGACGAGGTGGAGTACCCGATCGACATCACCCGGGACATCAACGGGGTCGGACTGCTGTACTTCGCCTCGTACTTCTCCATCATCGACGGCGCCATGCTCAAAATGTGGCGGAACCAGGGCCGCACCGGCCGTAGATTCCTCGACCGAACGGTGCTGGATCACCAGCTCTGCTACCTCGGCAACGCCGACGCCGACTCGGTGCTGCGGATCCGGCTGCGCTCCTGGCGGCGCCGGGACGACCCGGCCGAGGAACGCTGGAACGCGGTGGTCGAGGACGCCGCGAGCGACCGCCGCCTGGCGGTCTGCACCCTGCACGTACGACTGGAGGGCTCGAATGCCGCAGCGCAGTGACACCGACCGCGCCGGAGTGGCCCGCCTGGTGCACGAGACCGTCACCGCCATCCTGCCGCAGGTCCCGGCCGAGCAGATCACCGGCGACAAGCACCTCAAGGACCTCGGCGCGGACTCGGTGGACCGGGTGGAGATCATCATGGCGCTGATCGACGCGCTCGGAGTACGCGAGCCGATGGCCCGCTTCAGCACCGTGCCCGACATCGACGCCCTGATCGACTTCCTGGTGGAGGTGAAACAGCGATGACCGCACGGATCGGCATCGAGGCGCTGAACGTCCACGCCGGCCTCGCCCAGCTGACCACCGCCGAACTGTTCGAGGGCCGGGGCCTGGACCCGGAGCGGATCGGCCACCTGATGATGTCCGCCCGCTCCATCGCCCTGCCCTGCGAGGACCCGATCACCAACGCCGTCAACGCGGCGGCCCCGATCGTCGGCCGGCTCGCCCCGCAGGACAAGGAGCGGATCGAACTGATCCTCACCTCCAGCGAGTCCGGCGTCGACTACAGCAAGTCCATCGCCTCCTACGTCCACGAGTACCTGGGTCTCAGCCGCACGTGCCGGGTGATGGAGGTCAAGCAGGCCTGCTACGCCGCCACCGGCGCCCTGCAGATCGCCGCCGGCTACCTGGCCTCGGGTGTCTCCCCGGGAGCCAAGGCGCTGGTGATCGCCACCGACGTGTCGATGGTCGACGCCCGGGCCGGCTACGCCGAACCCGCCACCGGCACCGGCGCCGCCGCCATGCTGCTCGGCGACGATCCACGGGTCCTCGCCCTCGACCTCGGCGCGTTCGGCGCGCACAGCTACGAGACCATGGACTCGGCCCGGCCGATGCCGGACTACGACATCGCCGACGTCGACGGCTCCCTGTTCACCTACCTGGACTGCCTGTCCAACAGCTTCGCCGACTACTGCGGCAAGGTCGCCGACGTCGACCTGGGCACCACCTTCGACCAACTCGCCCTGCACACCCCCTTCGCGGGCCTGGTCAAGGCCGGGCACCGCAAACTGATGCGGGAACAGGCCCGGGCCGCCCCGGACGCCATCGAGGCGGACTTCGCCGCCCGGGTGTCGCCCTCGCTGGTCTACCCCAGCCGGGTCGGCAACCTCTGCTCCGGCTCCGTCTACCTGGCCCTGGCCAGCCTCATCGACAACGCCCCCTACCAGGGCACCGCCCGGGTCGGCCTGTTCTCGTACGGCTCGGGCTGCGCCTCCGAGTTCTTCAGCGGAGTCATCGACGAGGGTTCCCGCGCCGCGCTCGCCGTTATGGACATCGCCGGCCGGCTGAACGCCCGGGTGCCGCTGGACTTCGCCGAGTACACCGAGCTGCTCGCCGAGAACAGCCGCTGTCTGGTCCCGGTCGCGGACCGCAAGATCGAGGTCGAGCGCTACCGGCGCTTCCTCGACGCCCGTCCCGGCCGGGAGCCGCTGCTGGCGTACCGCGGCACCGAGGGCTACCACCGCACCTACGAGTGGGTCTAGGAGAACCGCGAGATGGACGACACTGAGATATTCGAGGCGATCCGGCGCAACCTCGGCGTCGTGGTGTACGACCTGGACACCTCCACCGTCACCCTCGACAACAGCCTCGCCGACCTGGGCTGCAACAGCATCGACCGCGCCGAGGTGGTGACCCTCACCATGGAGGACATGGGCATCAGCGTGCCCGTGATGGAGTTCCAGCAGACCCGGGACATCCGCTCGCTGGTCGCCCTGCTCGCCCGGCACTCCGCGTGACCCCCGGCGGCGTCGTGGTCACCGGCCTCGGCGTGCACTGCGCGGCCGGCGCGGACCTGGCGGCCTTCACCGACGCGCTGCGGGCCGGCCGCGGCGCCCTGCTGCCCGCCGCCGCCCGGGACGCCGACTCGCCCGGCGCGCCGCTGCCGCCCTTCGACTACCCGGCCCTGCTGGCCAAGCGCCGGTCCCGCGGCGGGTGGGTGCCGGCGAAAGCGGCCCGGACGGCGGCCAGGTCCCCGCTCGGCGTGCAGGTCTCCGTGCTGACCGCCGCCGAGGCCTGGGCGCACGCCGGGCTCGCCGAAGGCGCCCTGCCGCCCGAGCGGCTGGGCCTGGTGGTGGCCGGCAACAACCTCACCGGTGCGGGTGCGCACCGCGCCGCCGACCGCTACCGCGACCGCCTCGCCGCCGTCCCCGGCCGGTACGCGCTGCACATGCAGGACACCGACCAGGTCGGCGTGGTCAGCGAGGTCCTCGGCATCGAGGGCGAGGGCTGCACCGTGGGCGGCGCGTCCGCCAGCGGCAACGTCGCGCTGATCACCGCCGCCCGGCTGCTCGACGCGGGAGCGGTGGACGCCTGCCTGGTGGTCGGCGCGCCCACCGAACTCGCCCCGCTGGAGCGCCAGGCCTACCGCGCGCTGGGCGCGATGACACCGGCCGCCACCGGCGCCGACACCGACCGCGAACCGCCCTGCCGCCCGTTCGACCGGGCGCACCGAGGCTTCACCGACGGTATCGGCGGCGCCGCCGTGGTCCTGGAGACCGCCGCGAGCGCCCGCCGCCGGGGCGCGGGGGTGCTGGCCCGGCTGGCGGGGCACGCGCTGCGGCTGAGCGGTACCAGCCTCGCCGACCCCAGCGAGCAGGCGGAGGCCGCGGTGATGCGGACCGCCCTGGAGCGGGCCGGGATCGCCCCCGGGCAGCTCGGCTACGTCAACACGCACGGTACCGCCTCCCCGCTCGGCGACCGCACCGAGGCCGCCGCCCTGCTGCGGGTGCTCGGCCCGGACGCCCCCGCGCTGGTGAACGCCACCAAGGCGCTGACCGGGCACTGCCTGAGCGCGGCCGGGGTGGTCGAGGCGGTCGCCACCGTCGCCCAGCTGGCCGGCGGCTTCGCGCACCCCAACCCGTGGCTCGCCGACCCGGTCGAGCCCCGGCTGCGGTTCACCGGCACCGCCGAGGTACCGCTGGCCGCCGAGTTCGCGCTGTCCAACAGCTTCGGCTTCGCCGGCTTCCATTCCGCCGTAATCTTCGCCAACGAGGGGGTATGACGTGACCGGGACCGAGCCGGAGGTCCGGCTGTTCTGCCTGCCGCACGCCGGTGGCGGCGGCGCGTTCTTCCACCCCTGGCGCGCCGCGCTCGCCCCCGGCATCGAGGTCCGCCCGGTGGTGCTGCCCGGCCGGGAGAGCCGGATCCGCGAGCTGCCGTACGTGACGATGGAACAGGCCATCGGCCCGCTGGCCGAACTGATCGCCCCCCAACTCGATCGCCCGTATGCCCTGTTCGGGCACAGCATGGGCGCCGCCGTCGGCTACGAGCTGGCCCGGCGGCTCGTCGCGCTGGGCCTGCCCGCTCCGGTGCGGCTGTTCGTCTCGGCCCGTCGCGCCCCGCACCTGCCCGCCCGCCGCGCCTCCTACGCGCGCCTCGACGACGCGGCCTTCCTCGCCGAGGTGGCCCGCCTCAACGGCACCCCGTCCGACGTACTGGAACAGCCCGAACTGGTACGGCTGTTCCTGCCGACCCTGCGCGCCGACTTCGAACTGAACGACACCTATACACCGCTGCCCGCGCCCCGCCTGCACTGCCCGGTCTCGGCGTTCGCCGGACGGGACGACCCGGAGGCCGACGTCCACGAGCTGCGGGCGTGGGCGCAGGTCACCGCCGGCCCGTTCCGGTTCCGCGCGTTCGACGGCGACCACTTCTACCTCAAGGACCAGGCGGTCGGCCTGCTCGACGAGATCCGGACGGATCTGCGCCTTTGGCCGTCCACACCGATGAACCTTCCGATGCCGATCGCAGGAGTGTCCCGATGACCGTTGAGGAACTGCAGACTCTGCCCGACGACTGGAGCCGCGCCCTCGCGGTGGTCGCCCACCCGGACGACGTCGAGTTCGGCACGTCCAGCGCCGTCGCCGCCTGGACGGCCGCCGGGAAGAGCGTCGCCTACCTGCTGGTGACGAAGGGCGAGGCGGGCATCGACGGCCTCGCCCCGGCCGAGTCGGCGGTGGTCCGGGAGGCCGAGCAGCGGGCCAGCGCCAAGATCGTCGGGGTCACCGACGTCGAGTTCCTGGACCACCGGGACGGCGAGATCGAGTACGGCCTCGGGCTGCGCCGGGACATCGCCGCCGCGATCCGCCGTCACCGCCCCGACTTCGTGCTCGGCTTCAACGGCCGGGAGACCACCTCGACCGGCAAGTGGAACACCCCCGACCACCGCCACACCGCGCACGCCCTGCTGGACGCCATCGGCGACGCCGGCAACCGGTGGATCTTCGAGGACCTCGGCCTGGAGCCCTGGAGCGGCGTCAAGCACGTGGCGATGGCCAACTCCCCGCAGCCCACCCACGCCGTCGACGTCACCGGCCACCTGGAGGCGGGAATCGCCTCGCTGGAGACGCACCGCGCCTACCTGAGCGGCCTCAACCCGCCGGTCACGAGCGTCCGCGAGCCGATGACGGCCTACGCCCGACTGATCGGCGAGCGCTTCGGCGGCCGCCCCGCGGTAGCCCTGGAGATCATCGCGCGCTGACCGCCGACCACGTGCTGCTGGACGCTGAACGCGGAACGTCCCCGGACCGGCCGCCGCCGGTCCGGGGACGCCGTCGTCTCACGGCAGCCGGTACTCCAGGCGGAAGTACGCCTTGCCCTCCTCGTCGTGACCGAAGGCACAGGTACCGGCGAGGCCGGTCAGACCGCCGGTGCCGGAGTTCGGGACCACGAAGCCGAGGGTCTGCGGCTGGTCGTCGCCCATCGACGCGCCGTGCTGCACCACGAAGGTGCCCGAGCGGCCCGCCAGAGTGGCGACGATGTGCTCGGTGGAGACGTATCCGGCCGACTTCTCGTCCGGGCGGCAGCACAGCAGGACCGCTTCTCCGGTGCCCTCCAGATCACCGTGGAAGACGCGCTTCACATCGGCGCGGATAAGCGGCGGACCGCCCGCGGGCTCGAAATAATTGGATTCCTCCCAGGACGACGTCTCCCACGCGGAATTAGCGATCTCAGTCATGGTCGTATTCTCCGGCCGGTCCGAATGTCTACGGGTTCACCAACCTCTCGACGGTATCCCGAAGGCCCTCCGGCGGTCGCGCAATTCTGAGCAGATAAGGGGATGACGGCTTCGTAGCGTGGCATTTCCAGCCCTGCGGCCGAGGAGCCCGAACATGGAACGAGCGAGCACCATGATCCGAGTCACCGATCTGCTGCGCCGGCGGGCCGAACACTATCCCGACCGCACCGCACTCAACATCGACGGAACCGACGCGCTTTCCTACGGAGAATGGCAGCGCCGGGTCGACCGCACCGCCCACGGCCTGCTCGCCGCCGGAGTCACCAAGGGCCACCGGATAGGCCTGCTGTACGGCGGCATGGACTGGACCGACTACGCGGTCGCCTATCTCGCCGTGCTCGGTGCCGGCGCCACCGCCGTGCATCTGAGCGACCGGCTCGGCGAACCGGAGATCGAACGCCGGCTGGCGGAGTGTCAGGCGGCCGGAGTGATCCACAGCGGCTCGCTGCGCCCGCCCGCGAGCTTCGCCGGCTGGACCGCCGAGGCCGCCGGACTGGACAGCGGCGACGAGACACCGGTCGACGTGCCCCTCGCCCCCGAGGACATCGCCGACGTGCTCTACACCTCCGGCACCACCGGGCCCGCCAAGGCCTTCACCAACCCGCACGGCAACCTCACCTACGGGCGGGGCCCCGAGGGCCTGCTGCAGTTCGAGAACCCGACCCCGCTGCTCGCCCCGATGCCGCTCGGCACCACCTCCAGCGCCACCACGGTCGCCATCATCGCGGTCACCTCGCCGTCCGCGCTGGTCCTGGCCGCCGTCGACGACGTGGAGCGGATGGCCCAACTGGTCAGCCGCCACCGGATCGGCTCGGTGATGATCACTCCGTGGATCGCGATGCGGATGCTGGCCGCCCGGCTCGGCGAACGCCACGACCTCGGCTGCGTCGAGCGGGTGGCCATCGCCTCCGCCCCGCTCGCCCCCGCGCTCAGCCGCGCACTGCTGAAGCTGTTCCCCGCCGCCGAGCTGAACACCGCCTACTCGCAGTCCGAGGCCGTCCCCGCGGTCGTCGTCAACACCTTCGACCCGGCCCGCCCCGGCACCCTCGGCCGGGCGGCCCCCGGCACCGGGCTCCGGATCGCCGACGCCCTCGGCACCGAACTGCCGCCCGGCGAGGTCGGCGAGATCCAGCTGCGCTCCGCCGCGCCCGGCCGCCGCTATCTGGACGCCCGGCGCGACGCCGAGGTGCGGATCGACGGCTGGATCCGCACCGGCGACCTCGGCCACCTCGACGAGGACGGCTGGCTGCACCTGTTCGACCGCGGCAGCGACGTGCTCGACAGCGCGGGGGTGCCGGTCTCCTCGGTGGCCGTCGAAGCGGCGCTGTACGAGCATCCGGCGGTTCGTGAGGCGGCGGTGGTCGCCGCCGGCTCCGGCCCGGCCGCCGTGGTGGTGCTGGAGGACCCGGCGGCCGCCGGCGACCTGCCCGCCTTCCTCGCCGAACGGCTCGAACCGCACCAGCTGCCCGTCCTGGTCGAGACCCGGGAGTCGCTGCCGCGCGGCATCACCGGCAAGGTGCTCAAGCGGATCCTGCGCCGGGAACTCGCCGACCGGTAGCCGGCCCAGCCGTCCGGGCGCGGGGGAACGGGACGCGGGGTGCCCGGCGGCTGCCGGACACCCCGCGTCCCGCTCCCGTTCCGCTCAGCGCAGCGGAGGAGCGTCCTCGACCAGGCCCCCCGGGCCGGAGCCGTCGAGGTCCGCCTTGGGCGCGGCCGGCATCGCGGGGGTGCGGATCAGCACACCCGCGATGATCAGTGCGCCCAAGGCGAAGAGTGCGGCGGTGCCGAAGGCCGTCGACACGCCGGAGGTCAGCACGTGCGCCGGGTCGCCGCTCGCGTTGCGGGTCGCCGTGCCGTACACCGTCACCAGGATCGACAGGCCGAGCGAACCGCCCACCTGCTGCATCGCGTTGAGCACGCCGGAGGCGGCGCCGCTCTCGGCGGGGTCGACGCCGGAGACGCCGATCATGGTCAGGGGCATGAACATCATGCCGGTGCCGACGCCGAACACCAGCATCGGGCCGAGCAGCCCCGAGGCGTACCCGGTGCCCGTCTCCAGCGTCATCAGCCAGGCCAGCGCCGCGCCGTTCAGCGCCACGCCCGCCACCAGCGGGATCTTCTGGCCCAGGCTGGCCATCAGCTTGGAGGTCACGCCGACCGTCACCATGATGGTCAGGCTGATCGGCAGGAAGGCGAGACCGGCCCGGACCGGGCTGTAGTGCAGCGCGTTCTGCATGAAGACCGTCAGGAAGAAGAACAGTCCGGACAGCGCGCCGGTGAGGGCCAGCGCCACCACGTAGATGGCGGCCCGGTTGCGGTGGGTGAACATCCGCAGCGGGGTGATCGGGTTGGTGGTGCTGCGCTCGATCAGTACGAACGCCGCCAGCAGCACCAGGCCGGCCACGAAGGAACCGATCGCCCAGCTGTCGCTCCAGCCGTGCTGGGAGACCCGGATGAAGCCGTAGACCAGGCCGGCCATGCCGGCCGCCGAGGTGACCGCGCCCGGCAGGTCGAACCTGCCCCGCTGGCGGGGGGACTCGGCGAGGAACAGCGGGACCAGCAGCACCAGCGCCACCGCCATCGGCACATTGACGAAGAACACCCAGCGCCAGCTCAGGTACTGGGTCAGCACACCGCCGGCCAGCAGGCCGATCGCGGCGCCCGCGCCGGACACGCCGGCGAACACGCCGAACGCCCGGTTGCGCTCCTTGCCCTCCGCGAAGTTGGTGGCGATCAGCGCCAGTACGGCCGGGGAGACCACCGCGGCGCCGGATCCCTGCAGGGCGCGGGCCGCCAGCAGCAGCCCGCCGTTCGGGGCCAGGCCGCCGAGCAGCGAGGCCGCGCCGAACACCACCACGCCGCCGATGAAGGCGCTGCGGCGGCCCAGGATGTCGCCGATCCGGCCCCCCAGCAGCAGCAGGCCGCCGTAGGTGAGGGTGTAGGCGTTGACCACCCAGGACAGGTCCTCGGTGGAGAACCCGACGGCGGCCTGGACCCGAGGCAGGGCGACGTTCACGATGGTCGCGTCCAGCACCACCATCAGCTGCGCCACCGCGATCAGCGCGAGAGCTATGCCGCCGCGGTGTTTTAACCTTGGTGCCGAGGTCGTCGGGGAGGAAGCGTCCAGCTCGGTCATCGGATACCCTCGATCCTCGATAAGGTACTACTGAGTTCCCTAAGCCGGGACCTTACCGCGCAGCAAATTGGGTACGCAAGAGTTCACTCGTCGCTCGGATGGGGGATGCCATGACAGCTGACGTACAGTCGACCGCGGTGGCTCGTACGCCGGTTCGCCGCCGAGGGCAAGCCCTTGAGCAGGCCATCTTCGACGCCGTGATCGAACAGCTGGCCAACGTCGGCTACGCCAACCTGACCATGGACGCGGTCGCTGCCACCGCGCACACCAGCAAGGCCGTCATCTACCGGCGCTGGTCCAACAAGGCCGAGCTGGTGGTCGACGCCCTCGACAACGCGCTGCCCTCGCCCGACGAACTCCCCGAGGGCGACAGCGTCCGTGAGGAGCTGATCGAGCTGATGCGCGAGAAGGCCGCGGTGCTCAACTCCACGGTCGGGCGCGCCGTGCAGACCCTGCTCGCGGAGATCGACCGGGACCGGCCGTTCATGGGCATCGTCAACGACCGGGTGTTCGCCCCCCGCCAGGACGTGTTCCGGCGGATCCTGGAACGCGGCGCCGCCCGCGGCGAGGTCCGCGAGGGCTCGATCAGCCCGCTGGTGGTCGGCATCGGCCCCGCCATGCTGGTCCAGCGCTTCCTCAGCGACCCCTCGCCGGTCCCCGACGACCTGCTGGTCTCCGTGGTCGACGACCTGATCCTGCCGCTGATCCGCCCCTAGCCGCCGGCCGCCGCGGGGGCACGCTCAAAAGTGGGCGGTCCCGATCTCCCGGGCTGCGTACGTTCGGACCCGCAGTGGACGCGCGCAGACAGCGCGCGCCCCGACCGGTGCGGGAGGTGGCTCGTCGTGGAGTGGGACGTGATCGTGGTGGGTGCGCGATGCGCGGGCGGGCCGACGGCCATGCTCTTCGCCCGGCAGGGGTACCGGGTCCTGTTGCTCGACCGGGCGGCGTCGCGCACCGACACCCTCTCCACGCTGTACATCCAGCAGCCCGGCGTGTCCCGCCTGGAACGGTGGGGCCTGCTGGACGCCGTCAAGGCCACCGGCTGCCCGCCGCTCGGCCGGACCGTCTACGAGATCGACGACGTCCGGCTGGCCGGCTGCGCCGGCCCGAACGGCACGGTGCACGCCTCCTACGCCCCCCGCCGCCACCTGCTGGACGCGATCCTGGTCGAGGGCGCGGTGGCCGCCGGCGTCGAGTTCCGCGACCACTGCGGCGTCAGCGAACTGCTGGTGGAGGACGGCCGGGTGGCCGGCGTGCGCTGTACCACCCCCGGCGGCCGGTCCACCGTCGAACGCGCCCGGCTGGTGGTCGGCGCGGACGGCATGCGCTCCACCGTCGCCGAGCTGGCCGGCGCCCGCACCACCGTCGAACACCCCCGGCTGACCTGCGCCTACTACACCTTCTGGCAGGGCCCGAAGACCGACTTCGAGCTGTACGAGGGCGAGCGCGGCTGGGTCTCCGCCGTGCCCACCAACGACGCGGTGCTGATCTCCGCGTACTTCCCGCAGGACCGCTTCGACGAGGTCCGCACCGACGCCTTCGCCGCCTACCGGGAGGGCGTCAAGGTCAACGCCCCCGCCCTGTTCGAGCAGATGGAGCGGGCCGAGCGGACCGAACGGCTGCGCGGCACCGGCGACCAGCGCAACTACTTCCGGGAGACCTCGGGCCCCGGCTGGGCGCTGGTCGGCGACGCCGCCCACCACAAGGACTCGATCACCGCGCGAGGCATCGGCGACGCCTTCCTGCAGGCCGAACTGCTGGTCGAAGCGGTCGCCGACGGCCTGCACGACGAGACACGACTGACCGCCGCCCTGGAGGCCTACGGCACCGAGCTGGTCGCGCAATTGACACCCCCGTACCAGGGCACCCTGCTGGTCGCCCAGGCCGACGCCCGCGACAAGCGCCTGGCGCTGCTGCGGGCGGTCGGCACCAGCCCGGACCTCACCCAGCGGTACTTCGACACGGTGGCCGGGGTGCGCCCGGTCTCCGAGCTCTACACCCCCGAACTGCTGGCCCTGCTGCAGGGCTAGCGCCTTCGGCCTCCCGTGCGGGCCGGCCGGCTACGGGTAGAGCTTCTCGCCCTTGGCCAGCATCGCGACGAACTTCTCGATCCGGCGGGCCCGGGTCTCGGCCTTCTTGACGTCCTGGATCCGGTACAGGATCGCGTAGCGGTTGTGCCGGTCCAGGGTCTCGAAGAACGCGGCGGCGGCCGGCTCGGCGGCCAGCGCGGCGGCCAGGTCGTCCGGCACCGTCGCGGTCTTCACACCGTCGTAGGCCGCCTCCCAGCGGCCGTCCGCCTTGGCCCGGTCGATCTCGGCCTGCCCTGCGGGACGCATCCGGCCCTGCTCGATGAGCGCCGCGACCTTGTCCCGGTTGACCTTGGACCACTTGCTGTTCGCCTTCCGGGGGGTGAACCGCTGGAGCCACCACTCGTCGTCGAACTTGGCCTTCTGACCGTCGATCCAGCCATGGCAGAGCGCCACATCGAGGGCCTGCGCATAGTCCAGCGCGACGATTCCCGGGCCCTTCTTGCGCAGCTTGAGCCAGATACCGGGAGAGGAGGCGTGGTTTTCGGCAAGCCAAGCCTCGAACGCTTCGGCCGAGTCGAATGAGACGATCTCCAAGTCCTGAGTCACCCCAGCAGTGAACCACACCGCATAGCCTTCGACCGGACAACTGCGGGTTTCCGATTGTCTTTTGTCGCAGCGGCGAGAGTTCTGACGTACTGTCATAGCTGCCGGCCGGTCCGCGACCCGAGCCGACGGATGGCGTGCCCTGTCTTTTGGCCGCCTCCGCGTCCATGTAACCGCCTCCCGAAGGAGTTCGGCGTGCCCGCGCTGACCAAGTACTACGGTGTCACCCTCGACTGTTCCCACCCGACCGAACTGGCCGAGTTCTACTCCGAGCTCACCGGCCTGAAGATCTCCTACAAGTCCGACGACTTCGCCGGTCTCGACGGCAACGGCGGCCCGGCCATGGGCTTCCAGAAGGTCGCCGGCTACCAGGCCCCGCAGTGGCCCGGTCAGAGCGTCCCGCAACAGTTCCACCTCGACTTCTCCGCCGAGGACCTGGACGGCGCCGAGAAGTGGGTGCTGGAGCTGGGCGCCACCAAGGCGGAGACCCAGCCCGGCGGCGAGCGCTGGCGGGTCTTCCTGGACCCGGCCGGCCACCCGTTCTGCATCAGCCAGGGCTGACCCGCCCGGCCCACGGGGCCCGCCGCAGCCGCGGCGGGCCCCGTGTCCGTGTTCCCCCCGCGCTTTCGCACCACCGGCCCCGAATCCACTGATTCCCCCGGCTGCTCAATCCTGTGCGTCGGGCGGCCGGGCCCGCTCGGTAGCGTCGGCCCGCCGACAATCCCGGGGCCTTGGGGGTATCCACATGTCCGTCGCCACACCCGCGCTGGTCGTTCCCGACCTGCTCCGGCTCCGCGCGGAGAACCATCCCGACCAGATCGTCGTGAACATCAACGGCGAACGGACACTCAGCTACGGCGAGTGGTACGCGAGGGCCAACGCCGTCGCGCGCGGCCTGCTCGACCGGGGCATCACCCGCGGCGACCGGATCGCCCTGCTGTTCGGCGGCCTCGACTGGATCGACTACGCCGTCGCCTACCTCGGGATCGTCAACGCGGGAGCAACCGCCGTGCACATGCACGGCGGCATCTCCGCCGCCGAGTTCAACCGCCGGATCACCCAGTGCCAGGTCATCGGCCTGGTCCGCGGCCACGATGTCGCGGTGCCCGAGGGCTTCGCGGGCTGGGCCGCCACCGTCGACGAGATCGACAGCGGCGACTCCACCCCGCTCAAGGTCGACCTGCGGCCCGACGACCTGGCCGACATCCTCTACACCTCCGGCACCACCGGACCGGCCAAGGCGATCGCCACCCCGCACGGCAACCTGACCTTCGGCCGCGGCCCCGAGGGCTTCAAGCAGCTCGGCAAACCGAAGCCGCTGCTCGCCCCGATCCCGCTCGGCACCACCTCCAGCGCCACCACCATGGCCATCGCGCTGACCAACCCGGCGACCCTGGTGCTCTGCCCGGTCGACGACGTCCACCGGATGGCCGAACTCATCGAGGAGTACCAGATCGTCTCGGTGATGTTCACCCCGTGGATCGGCATCCAGATGGTCGCCGGGAAGATCCACGAGACCCACGACCTGTCCTGCGTCGAGACGCTGGCCACCGCCTCGGCCCCGCTGCCGCCGGCCACCGCCTCCGAGCTGATGCGCATGATGCCCAACGCCCGGGTCACCTCGGTGTACGCGGCCCGTGAGGCGGTGCCCGCGGTGATCGCCACCACCTTCGACGTGTCCCGGCCGTTCTGCGTCGGCCGCCCCGGCGAGGGCTCCGAACTGCTGGTCGCCGGCCCCGACGGCAACCCCGTCGCCACCGGCGAGATCGGCGAGATCTGGCTGCGCTGCGGCGCACCCAAGCGCCTCTTCCTGGAGGGCACCGAGCGCGACGAGCAGCTCACCGACGAGTGGACCCGCACCCGCGACCTCGGCTACCTGGACACCGAGGGCGAACTCCACCTGTTCGACCGGGCCGCCGACGCCGTCACCGTCGACGGCGAACTGGTCTCCACCATCTACACCGAGGCAGCGCTGTACGAGTGCCCGGGCGTCGAACAGGCCGCCGTGCTGGGCGTGCCGAAGGCCGGCACCGAACGGATGGAGCTGGCCGCCGTCCTGGTGCTCGCCGACGACGACGGCCTGCCCGCCGTCCGGGCGGCGCTCGCCGAGTGGCTCGAACCGCACCAGATCCCGACCCGCTTCCAGCTCGTCGACGCCCTGCCCCGCGGTGTGATGGGGAAGGTGCTCAAACACCGGTTGCGCGCACAGCTCGCCGACAGCTGACGTCCCGTCACCCGCCCAGCAACGGGGAGAGAACCGATGCCCAGCAGACCGCCGGCGCAGCCCGTCGTCGCCCGCGCCGACACCGAAGCCGAACAGCTCTTCTACACGATCATGATGCAGCCGGTGGAGGACCCCTACCCCCTCTACCACCAGCTCCGCGACGCGGCGCCCGCGCTGCTCACCGGCGACGGCACCCTGGTGCTCAGCCGGCACGCCGACTGCAACGCGGCGCTGCGCGACCGGTCGCTCGGCAAGGGCGACGAATGGCTGAAGCTCCAGCTGAAGGACGTCTCCAAGGACGACCTGCGCGGCGTCATGGAGCTGATGCAGCGCAGCATGATCCTCACCAACCCGCCGGACCACACCCGGCTGCGCCGGATCGTCGCTTCCGCCTTCACCGGCCGACACGTCGAGGCGCTGCGCGACGGTGTCACCCGGCGCGTCGACGGCCTGCTCGACCGGCTGGCGGCCCGGCCCGGCGCCGACCTGATGACCGAACTGGCGATGCCGCTGCCGGTCAGTACCATCGGCGACCTCCTCGGCATCCCGGAGGCCGACCGGGCCGATCTGGTCCCGGTCATCCACGAACTGGGCCTGCTGATGGAACCGGCCTCCGGCCCCGCGGAGATCAACCGCGGCGTCGCCGCCCAGACACACCTCGCCTCCTACCTCGGCGGCCTGATCGCCGAGAAGCGGCAGCGCCCGCAGGACGACCTGCTCAGCCGGCTCGCGAACACCTCGGCCGACGCGCTCGACGAGACCGAGGTGATCGCCACCGCGCTGCTGCTGTTCGGCGCGGGCAACACGCCCACCGCCAACCTGATCGGCAACGGTCTGGACGCGCTGCTCCGCTTCCCCGAGCAGCGGCTGCGCCTCACCGAGGACCCCGCACTGCTGCCCTCGGCGGTCGAGGAGATGCTGCGTTTCGACTCGCCGTCCCAGTTCGACGTGTTCACCGTGCTGGAGCCGCACAGCTTCGCCGGCGCCGAACTGCGGCCCGGGCAGGGCGTGATGATGATGCTCGGCGCCGCCAACCACGACCCGGAGCGCTTCGACGATCCTGACGCCTTCGACGTCGCCCGCAAGGAGAACGGCCACCTCTCCTTCGCGGCCGGCATCCACCACTGCCTGGGCGCGCACCTGGCCCGCCTGCAGGCCGAGGTGGTGTTCGGCCGGCTGCTGGCCCGCTTCCCGAAGCTGGAGCCCGCCGCCCCCGCGGTGCGCCATCCGGGCCTGGGGAACCGGGGCTTCGACAGCATCCCGATCAACCTGGCGGGCTGAACCCGCACACCCGGACGGGCCGCCCCCCGCGTTCGGGGGGCGGCCCGTCCGGCGGGTCAGCCGTCACCGGTGACGCCGTCGCACACCACGCGCGTCAGGACGCCATACCGTGCAGAGCCTTGACGGACTTCCAGTTCCGGGTCGTCGCGGTGATGCCCAGCCGGCGCTCGATGAACGCGTTGTTCAGCTTGGTCCGCCCGTAGCCGCCCGGCACGTGCAGGTGGATCTCGTCGCCGACCAGGGTGAACTCGGCGGTCTCCCCGGCGGGCTTCTCCAGGGCGGCCGCCTGTTCGGCGGTCGGTGTCCCGGCGAGGAAGGTGACGTGCAGCTTGGTCGGGTCGTCCTCGCGGTCCAGGTACGGGTTGGCGGCGACCGTCCGGCCCAGCGACTCGCCGGTGCGCAGCAGTACGCCGGCCGGTACACCCAGTTCGCTGGCGAGGCGCTTCTCGATCCGCTCCCGCAGTTCGCCGGGCGCGGCCCCCGCCGGGTCGACGAAGACCACGTTCCCGCTCTGCAGGTACGTCTGGACCTCGTCGAACCCCAGGGCGCCGAACAGCTCGCGGAGATCCTTCATCGCGATCTTGGCGTGGCCGCCGACGTTGATGCCGCGCAGCAGTGCGACGTACTTCGTCATGCCGCCCACCCTCCCACAGGCCTGTGACGACGACAAGCGACAACCGACCCGGTGACACCCCCTCAGCACAAGCGCACGCCGACACCGCGCGCGGGAGGGCGTGCGGGGTGGAGCGTGCCGAGCGATGGTGTCCGCCACCGCTCAATCTTGACGTGTACGTCCGGTGACCGGAGGGGTGATGTCCGACTTCGCCGTTTGGTCCTGCCGGGCGCCGGTACGGGACTGACGGCGCCGGCCGTCGCGGCGGCCGGGCCGGTCCCGTTCGTGGCCATGGCCGCGCCGCAGCTCGCACGCCGGCTGACCCGCGCGGCCGGCCCCGACATCCCGCCCGCCGCCTGGATGGGCGCCCTCCTGCTCACCGCGGCCGACCTCGCCACGCAACCCCTGACCGGCTCGCCCCTGCTCCCGGTCGGCGTCCTGACCGGCGTGGCCGGCGGCGCGTACCTGGCGTGGCTCCTGCGGGGGGAGCGGAGGGGAGCGCGGCTATGAGCTCCGCGGGCGGGCCCGCGACCAGACGTCGCGCCGGGGACTCGGAGGGTACGGCGGGTACCGCGCCCGCCCGCGGGAACTCGGTGGGGCGGTGATCAGGAGGGCGGGAGACGCGTATCGGGGAGGGAGGCGGGCCCGGTGAGGGGACGGGGGCCGGGAGGCCGGCGGGCGCGGCCGGACAGGGCGACGACCGCATGTGCCGCCGAGGCGAGGGTGACGTGCCGGTGCCAGCCGCCGAAGGAGCGCCCGGTGAAGTCCCGTATGCCCACTTCCTCGGAGATGTCGGTGAAATCCGCGCCGACCTTGTCGGCGAGCCGGGTCAGCCGTACCAGCAGGGCGGGCTGCGCGGTGGTCATATTGGTCAGCCACAGCTGCGTCCTGCCGCGCCCGCCCGCGTCCTCCACGCCCAGCAGGGCCAGTTCGCCGCAGTGCGCGGCGGACCCGCCCGCGGCCGGCAGCGTGACCCGGACGGTCGCGGCCAGGTGGGTGTGGCGGGCGCTGTCCGCACGCGAGTCGGTCCAGTTGGCGGGTCTGCGCAGGTCACGTGCCATGCCCATGATCTGGTCCGCGGGCATCGTCTGGCCCCCGCTGGCCGGCAGCAACGGATCGATGACGGTCAGGCTCGTTCCCGCGTCGGCGCGCACCAGCAGGGGGATGCCGGAGTCCGCGAACTCGGGGAAGAACGTGGCCACCTCGGCCTCGACGGTGTCGACGACGAGCGGGCGCGGGGAGAGGTTCCAGGCCAGGATGGTCTCGGCGGAGACCCCGGCGAGACACTCGGTGAGGGTCTCGGGCCCGACACCGTCCGGTAGCGCGACCTGACTGCGCCGACGCCGGTCCTCGAACCACGTCTGCGGCAGGTGCAGCCGCCAGTTGACCGGCGCCGTCACGTCTTCGGACGCGGCCCACACCCCGATGGCCCGCTGGGCGTTGAGCACTTGGCCGAGGGACGGGAAGAACTGCCGTTCCACGCCCACGGAATGCTGCCCGGACTTCGGGATGATCATGAGCCGGGCCACCCAGGCCTGGACGTGGGTGATGGTCGTCAGGTATTGCGCGAGCGCCCGCCGCATGGGCACCCAGTCCCAGGTGGAGGAGGACACGAAGTGGTGCAGATTCTGCTCGGAGACGTGGTCGCCGAACAGGGAGGCGATGGCGCGAATGGACTTGCGCCCCTCGGCCTCCAGCAGTCCGCGTAAGTAGTAGAGGGCCTTGCGGTGCTGGTCGCTTCGGTTCAGGGAGGCGAGGAGCCGGGGTGCCAGCTCGCCGAGGGCCAACTCGCGCGGGGCAGCGGTGACCGGGGGGAAGGCCGCTCGCCCGGTGATCTCAGGACGCACGTCGACGTAGGTCATGGGGGGTCTCCTTGGGATCCGGGAAAGACGCGCAGGTCACGCGCACGGCGCATGAGCGGGCACTCGGATACGGGATGGGGCGACCTGAAGGGTCAGCGGCGCGGGTGGGAACGTCGGGCGACCACTGCGGTGTGCGTCGTCGGTGTCCCGCACGCCCGGTGTCCCGGTGCCGCCGGTGCGACGCGCGATGCCATCCCCCACCTCCATGAACCGTCCTGACTTCGCTCCCACGAGGTGCTGCCGACTGTAATAGGCGCCCAGGGAGGGGGCCACCGTACGAAGAGAGAGTGTCAAGTCGCCGCCGGGTAAAAGGCGTCTCAAGCGTCGGTCAAGTACCAATCACGCCAGTAACGCGAGCCTCCGAAGGAACAACCACACACGTGCGCCGGCCAGGAACCGTGTCCTGGCCGGCGCGGTGACGCGGCACGGCGGGAGGCCGTCCGCGGCGGGTGTCTCACTGCACGGGCTCGGCCGGGCGGCTGAGCGCGGCGGGTGCCTCCTCGGCGGGCTTCGGCTTCCGCCGGGGCGAACTCCAGCGCCGCATCACGGGCTTCTCGACGCAGGTGTGCAGGATCCAGGCGCACACCAGGGTGATGGCGTATGTGGTCACGATGAACAGGAGGGCACCGGGAACACCCCAGGACTTGTCCTGCCCGATCAGTTTCCGGGCGCCGAGCATGACCGAAAGGTGCACCAGGTAGAAGGCGAAGGAGAGGTCGCCGAGCCAGACGAGGCGCCGTCCGCGCATCAGGGTGCGCCGGCCGGTGAGATCGGCCCGGATGGAGGCGCCGACGATCAGGATGACGGGGACGAAGGTGAACGTGGCGAAGGCGTACACCTCCGGCAACTGCGGTGCGACACAGCAGAAGACGGCCAGCAGCAGGGCCGCGGGACCGAACCCGACGTTGAGCCAGCGGCCGCTGAGGATCAGGCGGGCCACGATGATGCCGGCGACGAACTCCAGCATGCGCACCGGCGGGAACACATAGCTGAACCAGACCTGGTGTTCCAGGGGGATCGCCAGATGACTGACGGTGGTGAGCGCGAGGGCGGCCACCACCAGGCCCCCCAGCCAGCCGTAGAGGTGGGTCTCCTTGATCTTCCTGATGCCCAGCAGCACGAACGGGAAGAGGAAGTAGAAGAACACCTCGGCCGATATGGACCAGCTCGGGCCGTTGGCGCTGAAGATGACCCTGGTGTCCGGCACCCAGTTCTGCACGAGGAAGATGGCCGGCAGGTCCTTGGCGCCGGTGTTCGCTCCGGTGAGGACCAGCATGCCGATGCCGTAGGTCACCAGGTGCAGCGGGAAGATCTTGAAGAAGCGGCGGCGCCAGAAACGGGCCAGGGTGTCGTTCGGGCGCGACGCCCAGGTCAGGATGAAACCGCTGGTGACGAAGAAGAAGGAGACACAGGTATAGCCGACGAACCCGAAGACCGACCGATAGGTCTCACGGATCTCGGGATCTTCGAAGATGGTGAGGACGTCGACCTCGTAGGGCAGGTCGCCGGCCAGGATGATGATGTGGCAGAGGAATACGATCACCGAGGCGACGCCGCGCATCCCGGTGAGCGACGCCAACGGGGGCCTTTTCCCCTCCGTCCCGGTCAGCGATTCGGGAGCATGTTGCGTCTGAGCCATCGGACGGCCCCTTTCGTGTATCAGGTCTGCGCAGCGCAGCGGCGCGAGCCGGCCGCCGTCGGAGGGATCCGGGGCCGCGGCCGGCTCGCGCGTGGGTGAAGGGCTGTTGCCGAAGGTTCCTACGCGTACTCTTCCTCGGCCACCGGCCGGTCGATGACCATCCGCCAGTTGCCGTCCTCGTCGCGTCGCAGTACGTCGGTGCAGGTGCCGCGCATGTGCACGGGGTCACCGTCCGGCTGGGGCACCTCCATGTCGTACTCGACGAAGATCAGAAGAGCGTCGCCCGCGACATAGGCGTTGAGGAACTTCGCGTCGAGCCTCGGCTTCTGCGCGAGGAACTCCGTGATCACCCGGGTGCGTTCGGCACCGGTGAGCGGGCTGCCCGACAGATTCGATATGGCGTCGTCCCGGTAGAGACTGTCGAAGACCGCTCCGTCGCCGGTGTTGAACGCGGCGAGGAACACCTCGTTCTGCTGGACGGGGTCGTCCGTGAGCTTCAGGTCACGCGGATCGATGGACATGGGTAAGACCTCCGTTGTCTGTCCGCCGGGCGTCCACGTCGTGCTAGATCAGCGCCGCGGCCTGGTTGGCGGCGCGGTTCCCGGTTTCGATGGCGCCTTCGAAGGAGCCGATCCAGCCGTTGGGCATGTCGCCGCTGGCGAAGGTGATCCGCCCGTGCGGCTGGTGGATGGCGGGCAGCTGACGGAGCATCTGACCGGGGCGGCGCATGCCCCAACCGCCCTGCGTGTAGGTCTCGTTGACCCAGTCCTGGACCTTCGTCGAGATGATCCGGGCGGTGGGCACGATACGCTTCAGCGCGGTCTCCACAGCGGCCCGGTCGTTGACGTTGAGGCCGGGACCGTTGAGGGCGATCATCAGGGCGTCGCCGTTGCTGAAGAAGCCGTGGGTGACCAGCGAGGCGATCGGGTCGCCCGCCTCTCCCTGCGCCGCGAGCCGGGTGGTCACACCCGCGACCCTGAGCCACATCTTGGCCGCGTGGGGGCGCACCCCGACGCCTTCCGTGGTCGCGTTGGCGAACACGGTGGGCAGTCCCGGGTTGAACTGGATGGTGCGCCATATGTTGACCGGGACGGCGACGACGGCCACCGGCGCGGAGTAGGCCAGCCCGCTCCTGGTGACGACCCGCACCTTGCTGCCGTTGTCGGTGACGGACACCACCGGGGAGCTCAGCCGGACGGGGATGCCGCTGAGCATGGCCTGGACCAGCGAGGTGGCGCCGGTGCTGATGCGGGCCGCGGTCATCTTGTTCCAGCCGTCGGCGTTCCAGTCGCACAGCGCCCACCACTGGGCGAGAGCGGTCAGGCCGCCGTTGACGGCATCGCCGCCCGAGTACGTGGCCAGCTGGCCGTGGATGAGGCTGCGGTCCTCCGACGAGAGGTTGAGCGCCCGCAGCCGGTCGGCCAGGGACAGCGGATCGACGCTCTTGAGGAGGTCGGCGCGGTACAGCGGCTCGTTGGGGCGCGGGAAGTAGTCCTGGGAACCCTCGAAGACCCTGCCCAGCAGTTCCCCGACGCGCTGGGAGGTGGCCACCGGGTCGACCGGGGCGTAGGTGCCGTTGCGCGGGTAGATGACCTGCTCC
This sequence comes from Streptomyces nogalater, assembly GCF_039532885.1. NCBI lineage: Bacteria > Bacillati > Actinomycetota > Actinomycetes > Kitasatosporales > Streptomycetaceae > Streptomyces > Streptomyces nogalater. The sequence goes on from NZ_BAAASM010000004.1 coordinate 147,898, forward strand.
ACCGGGGTGTCCACGACCGTGGTGAGGCCGTAGCGCTTCATCTCGGCGTAGGTGCGGTGGTAGTTCGGGTGCAGCCAGGCGCCGCCCCGCTCGATCGCCACGCCGTCGTAGTCGGCGCTGTACACCCGTCCGCCGACGCGGTCACGGGCCTCAAGGACCAGCGGGCGCAGTCCCTTGTCCTTGAGATCGCGGGCGGCGGTGGCGCCGGCGAACCCGGCACCGATGACGATGGCGTCGTAGAGGCCGGCCTCGCCGTCCTCGGCGAAGGCCGGGCTGGTGAGGAGCGAGCCGGCGCCGACGGCGAGCGCGGCCGTGCCACCCGCCTTCAGGATGTTCCGGCGGCTTACGGGATGCTGCTTGTTCACTGTTCCCCCGTGGGTACGTGTGTGATCTGTCTGTGGTGTGGTGGTGGGATCGGGATGGGAAGGTGCGGAAGCCGAGCGGTGGGACACCCGGCGGGCCGCGTCACAGAAGCGGCGTGTCGGGGTCGAGGCCCAGCAGGACCCGTCCGTGGGTCTCCAGGTTGGTGCTGAGCAGCAGCAGGGCGTGCAGAGCCAGGCCCTGGCTGTCGCGGTGGAACCGCTGGATGGGAACGCTGCGCTGGATCGCCGAGGCGCCGCTGGCGTTGTACAGCGTCTCCACGGCCTCCTTGGCCAGCTGGATGGCGTACGCGGCCTGGCCGCGGACGGTGGCCTTCTCCTCGACGGTGGGCTGTTCACCCGCGTCGGCCCGCGCCTGGAGCTGTCGCAGCCAGCCCTCGGCGAGCCCTTCGGCCGCCGAGATCCTGTTGGCCGCGGCGGCGACCTGGATCTGGGTCAGCGGGTGCTGTACCTGGTCGGTCCAGGACGTGTAGGTGATCGGCCGGCCGGGCACCCGGTCGAGGAACAGCTCCAGCGCGCCGCGGGCGATGCCGATGAAGGTGGCGGCGCACTCCGCCATCACGAAGCTGAACAGGCCGTAGTCCCGGCCGGTCTTGCCGGCGTGGGCGCGGCCCGGGGTGGTGTTGAGGACGGCGTCCTCGAAACCGATGACCCGGTGGGCGGGGACGAAGACGTCCTTGGCGGTGGTGGTGGAGCTGCCGGTGGCCGCGGCGGACGAGGTGTTCCAGTCGTCGGCGATGGTGAACTGGTCCATCGGCACCAGGGCGACGAGGTCCTCCACCGTACCGTCGGGCTTCTCCAGCAGCGCGGCGGCGATGTTCCAGTGTGCCCCACGGCAGCCGGTGTTGAAGCGCCAGCTGCCGTTCAGGAGGTAGCCGCCCTCGGTGGGCGTGAGGGTGCCGCTCGGGGTGAAGCCGCCGGATATCCGGACGGAGTCCTGGGCGAACACCTCCTCCTGGGCCTGGTCCGGGTAGAGCGTGGCCACCCAGGCGTTGGACACCCACACCATGGAGACCCAGCCGGTCGAGCCGCAGCCGCGAGCGATCTCGGTCAGGACCCGGGCCTGGTCGGCCAGGGAGAGGTCGAGGCCGCCGAATCGCCGGGGTGTGGCGATCCGGAACACGCCCGCCTTGTCCAGGAGGTCGATGTTCTCGTCGAGGATCCAGCGGCGCGTCTCGGACGCCTCACCGTTGTCCCGGAGCGTCGGCACGATCTTCTCGACCTGGCGCAGCACGGTGTCGACTGCTGTGGCTGTGGTGGTCATTTCGCCTTCCTGGGCGTTGCGGAAGTGAGTCGCGGTGCGGTGGGCGTCAGTTGATGAAGCCGAGGATGCGGTGGATGCGGCCGTCCCGGATCAGGACGGTGTCGGTGCCGGTGGCGCGCGACATCGCGCCGCCCGGGGTGGCCCAGCGCCAGGTGAACAGCACCATGTCGTTGTGGGAGCCGAGCACCGAGATGATGGAGAAGTAGTCGTCGGGCGCGAATTCCTGCATCTCGACCATCGACTCGTTGATGGCCTCCAGCCCCACCAGCGGAGCGGTGAGGTTCTGGTCGATGTACGACCCGTCCTCGGTGAACAGGTCGGCGAGCAGGGCGCGGCGGCGGGCGTCGTCGCGTTCGTTGATGACCTCGATGTAGCGGTGGACGAGGTCGACGGATGTGTCGGTCATCGTGTGCGTGCACCTCTTTCGGCCGTGCCCGCTATCAGGGCACGGAGGTCTGCGGGGGCGGTGCCGAGCGAGTGCCGCAGAACGCGCAGCAGCATCGCGGGCCGCATCAGGGACTCGGCGGGTTCGAGAAGCGCGATGACCCGCAGGAACGCGGCGGCCACCTCGGCATCGCGGGTGCCGGCCCGCTGCACCAGCGTCACGTAGGAATGGCCTACGCGGCTCATCAGGTTCCGCTCGCCCTCCACGCCGGGGTAGGCGCGGTCGCTTCCGGTCATGAGGTCCCAGACACGGTCGACGGCGTCCCGGGCGATGTCGCGCTGGAAGGCCAGCGGCTGCGGTGCCCGGCCGGGACGCAGGTGCCGGCGCAGGGTGCGGGTCTCCAGTGCGGCGACCGTCATCCCCTGTGCGTAGGACGGGTTGAGGCTGCACACCGCGTCCCCCATCACCAGCAGCCCCTGCGGGAACCGGGGCAGCCGCTCGTAGCGGCGGCGCAGGCTGACGGGGAACCGGTAGGCCACCGGGGTGTGCAGCGGCTCCGCGTCCTGGAGGGCCTCGTAGATGTCCGGCGCGGCGACCGACTTGATGAAGCCGAGGAAACCCTCGTGGTCGGCGGGCGGGTGGTCGCCGAGGATGCCGTAGGCGGTGACCACGGTACGGTCTCCGTCGACCTTCGCGGCGATGGCGCCCCGGGGCAGGGCGGGGGAGGCCATGATGTTGATGGCGGTGTCACCCCGGTAGGGGTCCGAGCGCATCCGGTAGTGGCAGGTGGTGTAGCCGAGGCCGATCTTCTGCCGCTCCTCCTCCACCTGTCCGTACCCGAACTCCGCCAGCCAGGCCGGGGTGCGCGAGCCGCGGCCGGTGGTGTCCACGACCAGGTCGGCGGTGAGGGTCTCCTCCGCGCCGCCGTCGTCCTGACGGGCCACCACGGCACCGGTGACCCTGTCGTGACCGGGCGTGGTGCACAGCCGCAGGATGTCGCGGCGCTCCAGGAACTCCACGTTGGGCAGGGCCTCGACGCGCTCACGCACATGACGTTCGAGGAACGGCCGGCTGGACGTGAGTGCCTGTACACCGGTCCGGCTGCGCCGCAGACGCACGCCGTTCACGTACCAGCGCAGGTTCCCGGCGAGGTCACCGAGATGTGCCCCGGAGCGCACCATCTCGTCCGTGATGCCGGGGAACAGTTCCTCGATGACCTGGTGACCGCTGGCCAGCAGCCCGTGCACCTGGCGCCCCTGGGGCACGCCCTTGCGCGGCTCGGTCGCGCCGGTGAGGGTGTCCCGGTCGACGACGGTGACATGTGTGTAGGCGTCGGAGAGGACCCGGGCCGCGAACAGCCCCGCCATGCTCCCGCCCAGGACGATCGCCCGGTCTCCGCATTTCGTAGCCACGGCCGGCGGTTATCCGGCCGTGTTGCGCGGGTCGCCGTACGGGGCGTCCACGGCGTAGCGCCAGTTGCCGTCCGCCCCGCGGGTCAGGACGTCGGTGCCGATGCCGGAGAGCCGCTCGACGCTGCCGTCCTCGCCGGGGACCTCCATGGTCCAGTCGACGGTCAGCAGCGCGGTGTCACGGGTGACGTGGGACTCCCGGATCTTCGCCGTCAGCGTCGGCTTCAGTGCCAGGAACTCCGCGAGGCTGTCCTTGCGCGCCTGACCGGACAGCGGCTGCCCGGGGTCCCAGGCGGAGACCGCTTCGTCGGTGTAGTGCTCGTTGACAGCGTCGGGATCCCCCGAGTTGAAAGCCCGGACGTAGACCTCAAGGTGCGCTTCGACGCCGCCAGCATGGGTAGTGGTCACAGTGAAACCGCCCCAACCAATCGTCGTGCTTCCACATTGACCGGATCGGGACTTCGCGTGACCCGAATCCGGCGAGAAGCCTATGAGCGGTGATCCACTGTCCGGGCATCAGCGAGTAACGCGTTCTCCACCGCGGCGGTGACGCGGTGTCCCGGTTCGCCCCGGCCCGCCCCGGCGGCGCCGCAGGGCGGAAAACAGAGGGTCCCAGCCCCGGGGTGGGGGGCTGGGACCCTCTGTGTGCTTGACGGCTACAGGAGCGTCACGGGCGCGGCGTCGCCTTCTTGAACAGCTCGTAAATCGCCAGGTAGCTCTTGCCGCTGTGGCCCTCGGCGATGGCACGCTCGGCGAGTTCCTTCATCAGCCGCGGGTGCTCGGAGTGGATGCCCTGCTCCTCGCTGGTGCGGGTGATGTGGTCCAGGGCGTTGAGGTTCATCTCCAGGGTGTTCAGGGTGCCCGGGTAGTTGCCGGCGTCCAGGTCGGGCGCCTGCTGGGCCAGGCCCGCGTAGTCGACCACGACCGGCATGAACCAGCCGAGCGCCAGCTCCGCGAACTTCTCGGCCGACACGTTCGCCGAGCCGACCAGGGCGGTGGCGTGCAGCCAGCCGTTCAGGGTCGTGTACATCATGTCGAGCATGGCGGTGTTGTAGAGCACCGCGAGCCCGGGGTCGTCGCCCAGGAAGCGCGGGTCGCCGAGGCTGGTCAGCGGCTCCAGGTGCTGGTCGTAGACGGACTGGGAACCGCTGTAGAGGAACACCGCGCCCGGCTCGCCCACCAGGAACGGCGGCACCATGATGGCGCCGTCGAGGTAGCCCGCGCCGCGCTCCTCGAACCACTTGACGGCCGCGTGCGCCTCGGTCGGCGTACCGGAGTTGAGGTTCACCAGGGCGCGGCCCCGCAGCGCCTCGGCGGCCGGCTCCAGGACCTTGTACATGGTCTCGTAGTCGGTGAGACAGACGATGGTGACCGGGCTCGCGGCCACCGCGTCGGCCACCGTCGCCGCGCGCCGGGCCCCCTTGGCCACGAGGCCGTCGGCCTTCTCGGGGCTGCGGTTCCAGACGGTGAGGGAATGGCCCTTCTTCAGCAGGGTTTCGGCCAGGGCCATGCCCATCGGGCCGAGTCCTACCAGGGTAACGGGCTTGTTCTGCTGGTCAGTTGACTGCTGCGTTGTCATGACGACTAGGCTAGGGTCTCACATCGATGTGAGAGTCAACTCGAATTGGTGTGGTGAGCGACACATGCGCATCGGAGACCTTTCCCGTCGGACCGGCGTCAGTGTGCGCCTCCTTCGCTACTACGAGGAACAGGGACTGCTGCGCCCCCTGCGCCGCCCCAGCGGGTACCGCGAGTACTCGGAGGACGATGTCCGTACGGTGCAGAACATCCGTACGCTGCTGGGGGCCGGCCTTTCCACGCGGACGATCGGCGCCCTGTTGCCGTGCATGGTCGACGACGGCCAACTGCTGGCACCGGCCTGCTCCGGGATGCTGACCGACCTCCAGCGCGAGCGTGAGCGCATCGACCGGGCGGTGGCCGATCTCCAGGCCGCGCGCGCGGTGCTGGACACCATCATGACCGCCACGCTGCCGCACGACGTCGTCGAGGACGGGGCCTGCCATGCGGCGTCGGAGCTGGAGCCGGCCGATTTCGAGGCACTGCTGCGCGGCGCGCACAGCTGACGTGGGGCCGGTCTCCCGTCGCGGGCCCGTCCGGTTCCTGCTCCCGGCGGGGCACCGGGCGCCTCTTCCGGCCCGCTGAACCTCCCGACGGCAAACACGCCGTTACGGTGGCGGGAATCGCGGGAATCGCGGCAATCTCCCGGAACCGGATCGTGGACCGGTTACGAGTACGCGTCGGCCCGCCGTCCGCCCTCTCTCCGTACCGGACCGCGGACCGGTGACAGATCATGTGACGGCCCGCCGTATCAGCGACGGCGGACCGGGCGGTCGCACACGCAGGCACCGCCCTGCTCCCGCCGGGCACCGTTCTGGTCCCGCCGAGCCGACGGCCTGTGGGTGCAGGCCGTCGGCTCGGCGGCCTCGTCGGGCGGCACCGTCCGGGCGCTCCCGCCGGCCGTGGGATCAGCCGGCCGCCGTGGAGGTCCAGAAGGGCGGGGCGCCGTGCGGTGCGGGCCGGCGCTCCTTGAACCGCGACAGCTGCGCGGGGATCTCGGTGACGGTGGAGTCCAGTATGCGGGCCTGGAGTTGACGGAGTTCCGGCGCCGGTTCCAGGCCCAGCTCGCGCTTGAGGATGCGATAGAGGTTCTGGTACGCCTCCAGGGCCTCGGCCCGGCGGCCGGCCCGGTACAGCGCCGAGATCAGCTCCCCGTGGAACCACTCGTGCAGCGGGTAGTCGTCGACCAGGGTGCGCAGTTCGGGGAGCAGCTCCCGGTGGCGGCCGAGACGGTTCTCGGTCTCCACCCAGAACTCCAGGGCGCGCAACCGCAGTTCCTCGAAGTGGGCCACCCGGGACGCCAGCACGCTGCCGTGGGGGACGTTGCTCAGTATGGGGCCGCGCATCAGCTCCCTGGCCGTGACGAGATGTCTGGAGGCCCCTTCCGGCGAGCCCTCCGAGAGCTCCCATTGGGCGCGGCGCACCAGTTTCTCGAAGACTCCCACGTCGACCTCGTCCTCGGAGAGGTCCAGGAGGTAGCCGGGCGCCTCGGTCGTCAGCAACTGGCGTCCGGAGGCGCTGACACGGGCGTCGTTGAGCATCCGGCGCGCGTGGTAGACGTGCGTCTGCAGGGTGCGGACGGCACCGGCCGGCGGGTCCGCCCCCCACAGTTCGCGGACGAGGACGTCCGTCGTCACCGCCTTGCGGGCGTGCAGGGCCAGGACGGCCAGCGTCTGGCAGACCTTAGGCGCCTTGGGAGTGAGCCTCTCGCCGTCGTCGGTGATGATCTCGAACAGGCCGATGAGATTGAACCGCACTACGCACGCTCCTGTTCCAACGCTTGTCACGCCCCGGGGCGGGGTGGTGGTACTGCCCCGAGGGTAAGGAGTCATCGGTATAGGACGCCTGTATATGACAAAGAGACAGTCAAGTTACCGGATGGTAGTCCGGTATTGGTTACTCAAAGGCCCCATCCGGCCACCCGGTGTACGGCCCGGTGAACGGGCCGTGTGGGGCGATGCGGCGGGTGGAGGGGGCGGGGGGAAGGCTGAGCGGGGGAGGGGAAAGCGGACGGTGATACGGATTCCGGTCGGTGCCCCTCGCCTCCGACCCCTGAAAGAGGACCCCGATCCGGTTTCTCCTCGGGGAAGGATGTGAGGGGCGTACGGCGGCGCGATGGGGCCTCGGGGGAGGGAGGGGGTGGGGGTGGCCGGCGGCTCTGTTCCGGCGGCGAGGAGGGAGCGTACACCGCGGTGGGGTGAGGTGTTTGGCGCGCGGTCGGGAGCCCGGGCGTCTTACCGGGGGTCCCTCGGTCGAGGCGGTGTCGGTGGGGCGGTGATGTCGGCGGCTGGTCGGGCACCTTTGCCCGTCACCGCCTTGCCCTGTACGTCGGGTGGGATTCGTCGGCGTGCCTGCGCCGGACGGTGAACACGACTGCGGCCCGGCTCGCACTCCTGTGCGGGCCGGGCTCACCGTCTTCGCTGCCCCGGTTTCGCCGGGCCGGGCGCGGCGGTTGTCCGCCCGCCGGGGCCGGGGCGGCGCCGGGGCCGGGCAGTGGTGCTTACGACGGAACGGCGGACCGGTGGGACGAGCGCGGCCGGGCCGCGCCGGGCGGGTGCTCGTCCGGCCGGCCGAGCCTGGTGGTGGCCCGTACCGCCGCCGACCGGGCGAGTCCCACGTTCAACGCCCTGACGATAAGGCCCGCGTTGGGGGTGCCGGCGAGGTCGTCGCCGTCCGGCCCGTCCTCGTCAGGCATGGCCCGGCTCCCCCGTGCGCCCCGCCCCGCCGGCCCCGGTCTCCAGGAACGCGCTGCCGAAGAAGAGCAGCCCCGAGCCGCCGGTGCGGGTCCTGGCGTCGACGACCCTGCCGAGGAACAGCGTGTGGTCGCCGGAGTCGTGACACTCTGTCAGTTCACACTCCAGCCACGCCAGCGCGCCGTGCAGCAGCGGGGCCCGGCTGAACTCACCCAGGTCCCAGTCGAGGCCGTCGAACTGCTCCGGCCCCAGGGGGCGCCGCTTGTCGGCGAAATAGCGGGCGAGTTGCTCCTGCCCCGCCTCCAGGATCGAGACGCCGAAGCGCCGTTGGGAAGTGAGCGCCTTGTGCATGACCGCGTCCTGGGCCACACAGCACAGGATCGTCGGCGGTTCCAGGGAAACCGAGGTGAACGCGTTGGCGGTCATACCGTGGATGTCCTCGCCGCCGACGCTCAGCACGATGACACCCGTCGCGAAACACGACATCGCGTCTCGCAGGGAGGAGGAGGCCAGGGGGGTACGGTCGGTGGATTTCACGACGGACGCCGGATTCATGCCAAACCCTTCGTCGGACTCATGAAGCGAACATAGGCCGCTCCGTACCACGGACACTCATTCTCGGGTAACCGGATGATCAGCGTCCCTGCCCGCCGACCCGCTGGACGTGGTCGCCGCACGCCGCGGCCACCGGGATGCTCATGGACCGTTCGGTGGCGATCCGCTCCGAGGGGCCCAGCGTCACGGTGGTGGCGTGGGCCAGGCCACCGCTCCAGGCGGGGCGCCGCAGCAGCAGTTCGGGCCTGGCGGTGGCGACCACGAACAGGGGCACCGGCACGGCGTCCCCGGCCAGTCCCGCGACCGCGTCGATCTCGGCGTCCCCGGCCCGGTGCAGATCGTCGACGCACAGCACCAGGGGTTCGTCGCGCGCCGCCCGGTGGAAGAACTCGCGCCAGGCGTCCAGGACCTCGTCGGCGGGCGCGGGCGCGAGGGCCGGGTCGACGAGGGGCAGCAGCCGGGACAGGAACCACCGCGCGGTCCGTTCGGAGCGGACCAGGGCCTCGGTCCGCCGGGTCACGGCGGCGCGCGCGGTGAGGGGGTCGTCGCCGGGGCGGACGCCGCAGTACAGGGAGAGCAACCGGGCCTGCAGGTGCGCCGGGCCGGCGTCCGGAGCAGCGGCGGCGGTCAGCACCCTGACCGGCACCGTCCGCCCCGCCATGCGGCGGGCGAACTCCCCGAGCAGCCGGCTCTTCCCGGCCGCGGCGCCGCCCACCACCGTGACCAGGTGGGGCACCGAACGGTGGCGGGTGCGCTCGGCCAGGGCGCACAGGACGTCCGCCTCGGACGACTGGTCCGCGGCCAGGAGTCCGCCCCCGCGGGCCAGCACCTGCCGCGTGCCGATCGCCTGCCAGGGGGCCGCCGTGCTGCCCGAGGGGCGGTACGCGACGGCGTCCTCGGTCAGGCGGCGGACGGCGTCGCTGACCCGCACCTCGCCGGCGGGCACGTCGAAGAGCATCGGCTGGGACTCGTCGAGGACGGTGCCGATGACGATCGGCACATCACCCTTCGCGGAGTGGCGCAGCAGCACCTCCCCGGTGTCCACATAGGCGTGCACCGTCAGACCGCCCGTCCCGGCGGCCGAGGCGGTGCGGGCACCGAGGGTGTCACGTACGGCCAGAGCGGCCGACACCGCCTGGCGGACGTGGTCCTCGGCGGCGGAGGAGCCGATGCCGAAGAGGGCCAGGGAGACGGACCCCAGCGACGCCGTCACCGTGCCGCCGAACCGTGCGATCTGTTCGCCGACCACCGAGGCCGCGTCGTCCAGGAGGTCTTCCAGCCCCTCGCCGGACACGTCACCCGGCGGGGGCACGAACTGCGTCCGCAGCGAGACCACGCTCACCCATCGGCGCTCGGTGCCCCGGTCCGCCGTAACGCCCGTGGAGCGGCCCTCCGGGCTCCGTGGGGCCGGACCGGTGGCGGGGCGGGCCGCCCGTGCCCCGTTTCCGGCGGCCGCCGGCGCGGACACCGTGACGGTCTTCCGCGGCTGGTCGCCCATCAGACCGGCGACTGTCAGGCCGGCCACCGGCCCGGGCCCGGTGTGCCTCGGGGACAGCGCCGGGTCCTGGGTGAGGATCGCCTGCTGCAACCGTTGCAGGGGCTGGCCTGGGACCAGCCCCAGGTCCTCGACCAGCAGGTTGCGTACACGGCTGTAGGTGCTCAGGGCGTCCGCCTGCCGGCCGCACCGGTACAGCGCCAGCATCAGCTGGCCGCACAGACGCTCCCGCAGCGGCTCGGCCTGCACCGTCGTCTCCAGCTCCGCGAGCACGGTGTGGTGCCGGCCGAGGGCCAGCTGCGTGTCGAAGTAGTCCTCCAGCACGTCGAGCCGGGAGTTCTGCACCGCGACCAGCTCGGGCCACTCGAAGCCGACCTCCACCAGGTCGGCGAGGGCGGGGCCGCGCCACAGCGCCAGCGCGTCGCGCAGCAGTTCCGCGGCCTCCTCCGGGGCGCCCTGCGCCCTCTTCTCCCGGGCCTGGGCGACCCACTTCTGGAACAGATGCAGGTCGATCCGTTCCGGAGCGACCTCCAGCATGTAGCCGGGCGACCTGGTCAGCAGTCGCGCGGCTCCCGACGAGCCGTCGGAGGCGCAAGCGAGGACGCCGCGCAGGGCGTACACGGCGTTCTGCAGGATCTTCCGCGCGGTCCGGGGCGCCTCGTCCTCGCCCCAGAGCGCGTTCAGCAGCCGGCTGGCGGCCACCGTACGGTTGGCCTGGAGCAGCAGGAAGCCGAGCATGGCCCGGCGCTGGCTGCCGCCCAGTCTGACCTGTTCACCGTCGTGGACGACCTCCATCGGGCCGAGAACGCGAAACTCCATCGGTGTCCCCCCATGTCAGTGTGCGCCCGTGGCGTGCAGCCTGGGCGACAGGACCCTGTACCGGCCACCATCCTGCGGCGGTCCGGTCCAAGCGCACACAAACCTCGGCCAAAGCGCCCCCGGCGGGGACGCTGCGCGGCTCCCTGCCGGAATGGAGGGGGACCTTCCGGACAGGGAGCCGCGCCGTCGGCCGGGAGACGGTCAGGACGTCGCGGGTCCGCCCCCCAGGAAGCGCTGTCCGTCCTCGTCACGAAGGACGGAGCACACCCCGCGCAGGGCCGTGCGGAGCTGCTCGATGCCGTCGTCGGTGAGCCGGACGGACGGTTCGAGGCGCAGGGTGTTCACGGCGCTGCCGGTCGGGAAGAGCCGGACGGAGTGCTCCCGGAGCAGGTACCCGGCGACGGCATACCCGAGGAAACCGGACCGCGCCAGGTCCCGGATGGCGGGCGCACCGGCGTCGGACCGGTCGTGGAACTCCACGCCCAGCATCAGCCCCCGACCCCGCACGTCCTTGATCACGTCGGGGAACTCGGCCCGCACCGCTTCCAGCGCGGCCAGGAGCTTGCGCCCCAGCTCCCCGGCCCGCCGGTACAGGGCGCCGCCGTCCGCCTCCAGCAGTTCGAGGACCTTCAGGGCGACGAGGCTGGAGAACCCGTCCTTGGCGAAGGTCGAGCTGTGCACCAGCTCGAACTCCTTGTGGTAGTGCGACTCCCGGATCAGGGCGACGGAGGTCTTCGCCACCCCGCCCCCCAGACTCTTGGCGAGGGTGTAGTAGTCACCGCGCAGGCCGACGGCCGGGGCGGCGAGGAAGGAGCCGGTGCGGCCCATGCCGCTCTGGATCTCGTCCACGACGACCGGGCAGCCGATGGCGTCGCAGACCCGCCGCACCTCCCGCGCGAACTCCGGCGGCACTTCGTGGATGCCGCCCTCGCCCTGGAGCGGTTCGAGCACGAAGGCGCAGAACACCGGGAAGTCCCGGTCGACCACGGTGACGGCCCCGTCCACGACCACGACGTCGTACAGCACCCCCCGCTCGGCGTCGACCGTCTTCTGGATCGCCTCGGGCTGTCCGAGGGGGATGAAACGTGTCTGCGCGGCCAGCGCCCGGAAGGGGACCCGGAAGGCCTCGTTGTGCGTGAGCTGCACACTGCCCATCAGCTTCCCGTGGAACGCGCCTTCGGGGGCGAGGAACAGCGGCGGCGCCGACAGCCGGCGCGCGTTGTGGCGCTCGATGCCCGCCACCAGGGCGTCGAACCGTGCCCCGGGGCCCTGGGGCCGCTCCCGGACACCGGCCCGGTCGAAGGCGCTGTCCGCCACCACGGCCTGTCCGGCACGCACCAGGGCGCGTGCCGCCTCCACGTTCGCCTCGATCTCACCGGTCAGGGCCGCCACCCGGAGCGTGCGGCCGAGTTCGGCGTGCTTGATCGCCGCCTCGATCGCCTCCGCACCGCTGTTGGCGAATATCGCGAAGTACCGTTCGTCGTCCCCGTGCTCCCGCTGCAGTATCTCGTTCAGCGCGGCGGCGAGCCGGTTGGCATGGGACGCCCGGGAGAACTGGGCGTGGATCGGCAGCTGATTGTCGAGCAGCTTCCGGGCGTAGGTGACGATCTCCGGATCGTTGTGCCCGAGGAGGACGGAACCGAATCCGCCGACGAAGTCGAGCACCGGGACTTCCCGGCCGTTGTCGTCGAGCCGGAAAAGGTGGTTTCCCGCCGCCCGTACATACTCGACGTCCAGGCTGACCGTCGTCAGTACTTCGGCCAGATGGGGTTCCGCAAGGCCGGTTTCCGGTGCTCCAGGGTTCATGTGGCCCTCGCTGTATTCGGTCTCGGTGCGCCGCCGGCGCGAATCGGAAACAGGGTAGGTGCGTTCCCTCATCGCGGGTTAATCAGCGGGTAACGGCCCGGCCATCGAATCCGCGGAACAGGGATTGTCGGTTGATGACTGCACATTGACCTCGCCTGTCCCGGGCGCCGCTAGCATCGCTGGCAGCACCAATTAAACGTTCTTATCAGGGCTCTGCGGAAAGCTGAGCGGGATCGAAATACTTCGCCCGCTGGGGCGGCTAGGAAAGGGCGGACGAGCGGTGACGGCACCTGAGCAGGCTGAGTCAGCGACGTCGTACGAGGAAACGGACCGGGCAGTCGCCGTCATCGGAATGTCCTGCCGACTGCCGATGGCCGACGGCCCCGCGGAATTCTGGGACCTGCTGCGGGACGGCCGGAGCGCCGTCACCCGCGCACCGGCCGGCCGGTGGGACACGGCGACGCCCGGGGAAGAGAACGGGGACGGCAACGGGGAAGGCGACGGGGACGCCGCCGGACCGCGGCCCGGCGAACGGCCGTACCAGGGGGGCTTCATCGACGGCGTCGGTGACTTCGACGCCGCCTTCTTCGGAATCTCACCGCGCGAGGCCGCGGCCATGGACCCGCAGCAGCGGCTCGTCCTCGAACTCGCCTGGGAGGCGCTGGAGGACGCGCGGATCGTCCCGGCCGCCCTGCGCGGCAGCCGCACCGCCGTCTTCGTGGGCACGCTGCGCGACGACTACACCAGCCTGCTCTACCAGCACGGCACCGACGCCATCACCCAGCACACGATGGCCGGGGTGAACCGGGGCGTCATCGCCAACCGGGTCTCGTACCACCTCGGCCTGCACGGGCCCAGCCTCACCGTGGACTCCGCCCAGTCGTCGTCCCTCGTCGCGGTGCACCTGGCCTGCGAGAGCCTGCGCAACGGCGAGTCGTCGCTGGCGCTCGCGGCCGGCGTCAACCTGAACATCCTCGCCGAACACGCGGTCACCCAGGAGCGGTTCGGCGGCCTGTCCCCGGACGGCCGCAGCCACACCTTCGACGCCCGCGCCAACGGCTTCGTCCCCGGCGAGGGCGGCGGCGTCCTGGTCCTCAAGCCGCTGGCCGCCGCCCTCGCCGACGGCGACACCATCCACGGCGTGATCCGGGGCAGCGCCGTGAACAACGACGGCGCCACGCCCGGACTGACGGTGCCCAGCGAGCAAGCCCAGACACAGGTGCTGCGCGAGGCGTACCGCAGGGCCGGGGTCGAGCCCGGCGACGTGCAGTACGTCGAGCTGCACGGCACCGGCACACCGGTCGGCGACCCCATCGAGGCCGCCGCGCTCGGTGCGGTGCTCGGCTCGGCGCGCGACGCCGGCGAGCCGCTGCGGGTCGGTTCGGTGAAGACCAACATCGGGCACCTGGAAGGCGCCGCCGGGATCGCCGGCCTGCTCAAGGTGCTGCTCAGCCTGCGCCACCGCAGGCTCCCCGCCAGCCTGAACTTCGAGACCCCCAACCCCCGTATCCCGCTGGACCGGCTGGGACTGTCCGTGCAGGCGGAGCCGGGCGACTGGCCGCGGCCCGACCGGCCGCTGATCGCCGGGGTCAGCTCGTTCGGCATGGGCGGCACCAACTGCCACGTGGTGGTGTCCGAGGCCCCCGCACCGGCCGGCCGCCGGGAGGAGGAGCCCGCGTCCCGCCCGGCCGCCGAAGGCCCCGCCGGTCCGCTGCCGTGGGTGCTGTCCGCCCGTGACCCGCGGGCACTGCGCGCCCAGGCCGGACGCCTGCACGCGCTGTGGACCGGTGACTCCGGTCCGGGTGCCGCGGACATCGGCTGGTCCACGCTCACGACCCGCACCGTCTTCGAGCACCGCGCGGTGCTCATCGCCGACCCCGGGGAACTGTCCGCGGGGCTCACCGCCCTCGCCTCGGGAGACCCGGCACCGGCAGTGGTGACCGGCACCGCCCGGCCCGGCCCACTCGCCCTGCTCTTCACCGGCCAGGGCGCCCAACGGGCGGGCATGGGAGCCGGGCTGTACGCGCGTTTCCCCGTGTTCGCCGAGGCCTTCGACGAGGTGTGCGCACGGCTCGACCCCCTGCTGGAGCGGCCGTTGCGCGAGGTGGTCTTCTCCGGCGAGGACCTGGACCGCACCGGATGGACCCAGCCCGCCCTGTTCGCCCTGGAAGTCGCGCTGTTCCGGCTGGCCGAGTCCTGGGGCGTACGGCCCGGCCTGCTGGCCGGCCACTCGGTCGGCGAGGTGGCCGCCGCACACGTCTCCGGGGTCCTCTCGCTCGACGACGCGGCCCGGCTGGTCGCCGCCCGCGGACGGCTCATGCAGGAACTGCCCGAGGGCGGGGCCATGACCGCCGTACAGGCGAGCGAGGAGGACGTGCTGCCGCTGCTCGCCGGACACGCCGGCCACGTCGGGATCGCCGCGGTCAACGGGCCGCGGGCGACCGTGGTCTCCGGGACCGAGGAAGGCGTCCTCGCGGTGACGGCCGAGGCCGCGGCGCGCGGATGGAAGACCAAGCGGCTCACGGTCAGCCACGCCTTCCACTCGCCCCTGATGGAACCGATGCTGGACGACTTCCGGCGCGTGGTCGGGACACTGGCCTTCGCCGAGCCCCGCATCCCGGTCGTGTCCACGGTGACCGGCCGCGAGGTCACCGCGGGGGAGTGGGGCTCTGCGGAGTACTGGGTGGAGCAGGTGCGCCGTCCGGTCAGGTTCCTGGACGCCGTACGCACCATGGAGGCCGCCGGGGCCCACACCTTCCTGGAACTGGGACCGGACGGTGTGTGTTCCGCCCTGGCCGCCGAATCCGTGCTCGACCCGGCGTCGGCCGGCGCGTTCGCGGCGCTGCGCCGCGGACGCCCGGAACCGGAGTCGTTCCTGACGGCACTGGCCGCCGTCTTCACGCGCGGGGCCGAAGTCGACTGGACCGTCGCCTACGAGGGGACCGGCGCCCGGCGCACCGCGCTGCCCACCTACCCGTTCCAGCGGGAGAGGTACTGGATCGACGGCGCCCTGCGCGCCTCGGCGGCGCACGGGCCCACGGCCCGGCCCGCACCCCTCCCCGGCCGCGACGCCCCGCGGCCCGCGGCGGAGCGCGACGGATTCGCCGGCCGGCTCGCGCAGTTGCCGGCCGGTGAGCGCCCGCGCGCGGTCACCGAGCTGGTGGCCACGCACACCGCGGCCGTCCTGGACTACGCACCGGGCAAGCCGGTCGACCTCCGGGCGGCCTTCGCGGACCTGGGCTTCGACTCCCTCATGGCGGTGGAACTGCGCGACACGCTCGCCGCCGCCACCGGCCTGCCGCTGCCCAGCGGCCTGCTGTTCGCCCATCCCACCCCGGACGCCCTCGCCGCCCACCTGCTCACCGAACTGACCGGTGCGGCCGGTGACGACGCGGCGGACGCGCCCGGCACCGGGGCCGACCCCGGGGAACCGATCGCGATCGTCGGCATGGCCTGCCGGTTCCCGGGCGGTGTCGACACCCCCGAGGCCCTGTGGCGGCTGGTCGACGAGGGCGGCGACGCCATCTCGGCGTTCCCCGGCGACCGCGGCTGGGACGCGGATCTGCACGACCCGAACCAGCCCGGCGGCGGCAGGAGCTCGGTCGGCTCCGGCGGATTCCTGCACGACGCGGGCGCCTTCGACGCCGCCTTCTTCGGCATCTCGCCGCGCGAGGCGCTGGCCATGGACCCCCAGCAGCGACTGCTGCTGGAAACCGCCTGGGAGGCCGCGGAGAGCGCGGGCATCGACCCGGTGACCCTGCAGGGCAGCCGGACCGGCGTCTTCGTCGGCGGCACCGCCCTCGAATACGGGCCCCGCATGCACGAAGCGTCCGACGGCGTCGAGGGACACGTGCTCACCGGCACCACCCCCAGCGTCATGTCCGGCCGCATCGCCTACCAGCTCGGACTGATCGGCCCGGCGCTGACCATCGACACCGCCTGCTCGTCGTCGCTGGTGGCGCTGCACATGGCGGTGCGCTCGCTGCGGTCGGGCGAGACCAGCCTCGCGTTCGCCGGCGGCGTCACCGTGATGTCGTCACCCGGCATGTTCGTCGAGTTCTCCCGGCAGCACGGGCTCGCCGCCGACGGCCGGAGCAAGTCCTTCGCCGCCTCGGCCGACGGCACCTCGTGGGCCGAGGGCGTCGGACTGCTCGTGGTGGAGCGGCTCTCGGACGCGCGCCGCAACGGGCACGAGGTCCTCGCGGTGATCCGCGGCAGCGCCGTCAACCAGGACGGCGCCTCCAACGGCCTCACCGCGCCGAACGGACTGTCCCAGCAGCAGGTGATCCGCCAGGCCCTGACGGACGCGGGTCTCACGGCCGGCGACGTGGACGCGGTGGAGGCGCACGGCACCGGCACCCGGCTCGGCGACCCGATCGAGGCCGAGGCGATCCTCGCCACGTACGGCCGCGACCGCGACGACCGCGAGCCGGTCTACCTGGGGTCGCTGAAATCGAACATCGGGCACGCCCAGGCCGCCGCCGGGGTCGGCGGCGTCATCAAGATGGTCCAGGCCATGCGGCACGGCACACTGCCGAAGACCCTGCACGTCGACGAGCCCACCCCCCACGTCGACTGGTCCTCGGGCGCGGTGGAACTGCTCACCGACCGGCGCCCCTGGCCCCGCACCGGCCGGGTACGGCGCGCGGCCGTGTCCTCCTTCGGCATCAGCGGCACCAACGCGCACGTCGTCATCGAGCAGACCGACACCCCCGCGCCGCAGCCGGCCGAGGCACCGGAACACCCCGGATCCGCGGGCGCGCCGGCCGCCGTACCGGTGCCCTGGGTGATCTCCGCCAGGGACGAGAAGGCGTTGCGGGCCCAGGCCGCCCGGCTGCGGGACCACATCGCCGCACTGCCCGAGGTCCCCGTCGCCGGCGTCGGCCGGTCGCTCGCCGCCCGGACCCGGTTCGAACGGCGCGCCGCCGTGCTCGGGCGCGACGCCGCCGGCCTCCTCGCCGGCCTCGACGCGCTCAGCCGCGGGGCCAAGGACCCGAACGTCGTGGAGGGCGACGCCCACCGCACCTCGCTGACCGCGTTCCTGTTCACCGGCCAGGGCGCCCAGCGCGTCGGCATGGGCCGGGAGCTGTACCACGCCCACCCGGTCTTCGCGGCCGCCCTGGACGCCGTGGCCGCCGCGACCGACCCCCACCTGGAACGCCCACTGCTGCGGGTGATGTTCGCCGAGGACGGCACGGAGGACGCCGACCTGCTGCACCGCACGACGTACACCCAGCCCGCGCTGTTCGCCGTGGAGGTGGCGCTGTACCGCCTGGCGGAACACCACGGTCTCGTCCCCGACCGGCTGGCCGGCCACTCGGTCGGCGAGCTGGCCGCCGCGCATGTCGCCGGGGTGCTCTCCCTGGAGGACGCCGCCGCGCTGGTCGCCGCCCGGGGCCGGCTGATGCAGTCCGCGCCCTCCGGCGGAGCCATGATCGCGGTCCAGGCGGAGGAGGCCGAGGTGGCGGCCGACCTGGCCGGCCACGAGGACGCCGTCGCCGTCGCCGCGGTCAACGGGCCCACCGCGCTGGTGATCTCCGGGGACGAGGCCGTCGCCGGGGAACTCGCCGACCGGTGGCGCGCGCGGGGACGCAAGACCCGGCGGCTGCGGGTGAGCCACGCCTTCCACTCCCCGCACATGGACGTCATCCTGGAGGAGTTCCGGGCCGTCGCCGCCGGACTCGACTTCCGGCCGCCCGCGATCCCGATCGTCTCGACCCTCACCGGCGCGCTCGCCGACACCGGCGAACTGACGTCGCCCGACTACTGGGTGCGTCAGATCCGCGGCACCGTCCGATTCCTCGACGCCGTACGGACCCTGGAGGCCGACGGGGTCACCCGGTTCGTGGAGATCGGCCCCGACGCCGTCCTCACCGCCCTGGCCGACACCTGCTTCACCACCGGGACCTCCACGGCCGTCCCCCTGCTGCGCGCCGGCCGTGACGAGACCGCCACCCTCGCCGCCGGCCTCGCCACCGCACACGTCCACGGCGCCGCCCTCGACCTCGCGTCCTTCTTCCCGGGGGCAGCCCGGACCCCCCTGCCCACCTACGCCTTCCAGCGGGAGCACTACTGGCTCGTGCCCCGGGGCCGCGCGGACGCCGCCAGCCTCGGCCTGACACCCTCCGGCCACCCGCTGTTCACGGCCGCCGTCGAACTCGCCGACCGAGGCGAGCTGCTGTTCACCGGCCGGCTCTCGCTGAGCGAGCACCCCTGGCTGGCCGACCACACCATCGACGGCAGCGTCCTGCTGCCCGCGACCGCCTTCGTCGAACTGGCCACGGCGGCGGGCGAACAGGCGGGGACGGCACGCGTGGACGACCTCACCCTGGAGGCCCCGCTGGTGCTGCGGGAACACCGCGCCACCCAGGTCCAGATCGCGCTCGGCGCACCGGACACCACCGGCGCGCGCCCCTTCACCATCCACTCCCGCCCGGACTCCGGCACCACCGGGCAGGCGCCGTGGACCCGGCACGTCTCGGGAACCCTGACCCCGCCGGCGGCGGGCGCGCCCGCCGCCGGGGAAGCCGGGGAACCCGCCACCTGGCCGCCCGCCGGGGCCGTGCCCCAGCCGCTGACCGACGTCTACCCGCGGCTGGCCGGCCACGGTTACGCCTACGGCCCCGCCTTCCAGGCGCTGCGCGCCGTCTGGCGCGACGGCGAGGACATCTACGCCGAACTGCGACTTCCCGAGGAACACCACGAGGCCGCCGGTCTGTTCGCGGTCCACCCCGCGCTGCTCGATGCCGCCCTGCACCCCCTGGTGCTCGACGCGGCCGACCGAAGCGGCGACGC
Source organism: Streptomyces nogalater (assembly GCF_039532885.1). Taxonomy (NCBI): domain Bacteria; kingdom Bacillati; phylum Actinomycetota; class Actinomycetes; order Kitasatosporales; family Streptomycetaceae; genus Streptomyces; species Streptomyces nogalater. The sequence continues at coordinate 167,077 of NZ_BAAASM010000004.1, forward strand.
CACGCAGATCCGGCTGCCCTTCGCCTGGTCCGGAACGACGGTGCACGCCACGGGCGCGACCGCGCTGCGGGCCCGCCTCACCCCGGCCGGACCCGACAGCTTCACCCTCGCCCTGGCCGACCCCGCGGGCCTGCCCGTCGCGACGGTCGAACGGCTGACCCTCCGGCCCGTCCCCAGGGACCGGCTCGCCCGGTCCGCCGCCGACACCGCCGACGCGCTGTTCACCGTCGACTGGCCGGCCGTCGCCACACCCGAGAACCCTTCGATACGCCTGCTGGAGGCCACCGGCGAGGAACTGCCCGACCCGGACGGCGCCGACGCCGTCGTCGTGACCTGCGCCCCCGAGCCCGGCCGGGAACACTCCGCCGAAGCCGCGCACGCCGCCGCGCACCGGGCCCTGCGGTGGGTCCAGGACATGCTCCGGGACGACCGGTACGCCCGGACCCCGCTGGTGTTCGTGACCCACGGAGCCGTCGCGGCGCTCCCCGGCGACCCGGTGCCCGGCCTGGCGGAGGCCCCGGTGTGGGGCCTGATACGCGCCGCGCAGTCCGAGCACCCCGGCCGCGTCCTCCTCGTGGACCTGGCACCCGGCGACGAGGCCGACGCCCGGGACCTGCTGCCCGCCGCCGTCGCCTGCGGCGAACCGCAGATCGCCGTACGCCACGGCCGGCTGCACACGCCGAGGCTGACCCGGACGGCACCCGGGGCCGGCGCGGCACAGACCGCGCTCGACCCCGAGGGCACCGTCCTGATCACCGGCGGCACCGGTGGACTCGGCGCCCTGCTGGCCCGCCACCTCGTGGCCCGCCACGGCATCCGCCACCTGCTGCTGGCCAGCCGCCGGGGACCGGCCGCCCCGGGCGTCGACGCCCTGCGCGAGGAACTGGCCCCACTGGGCGCCGACGTCACCGTCGCGGCCGTCGACGCGGCCGACCGCACCGCCCTGGCCGCCGTGCTGGCCGGCATCCCCGCCGCACACCCGCTCACCGCGGTGGTGCACACCGCCGGAGTCCTGGCCGACGGCACCGTGGAGTCCCTCACCGGCGAACAGCTCGACTCCGTCCTACGGCCCAAGACCGACGCCGCCTGGAACCTGCACGAACTCACCCGGGACAGCCGCCCCGCCGCCTTCGTCCTCTTCTCCTCCATCTCCGGCATCACCGGCACGGCCGGCCAGGCCAACTACGCGGCGGCCAACACCTATCTGGACGCCCTCGCCGCGCACCGCCGGGCCCAGGGCCTGCCCGCCACCTCGCTCGCCTGGGGACTGTGGAACGGCGACCACGGCATGGGCGGCTCGCTGAGCCAGGCCGACCTCGCCCGGTGGGCGCGGTCCGGCGTCGCGCCCCTGACCCCGCGGCACGGCCTGGAACTGTTCGACACCGCGCTCGCGGACGGCGGCACGCTCCTCGTCCCCGCCGCGCTGAACCCGGCCCGGGCGGCCGCCGACGGCACCGAACCGCCCGCCGTGCTGCGCGCCCTGGTCCGGTGGCGGCCGCGCGCCACCGCGGCACCCGCCGCCGGGGACACCGACTCCTCCTGGGCCCGGCAGACGGCACAACTGCCCGAGCAGGAGCGGCGGGAGGCCGTCCTCGGCCTCGTCCAACGCACGGTCGCGGCCGTACTCGGGCACAGCGACGCCCGCGCCGTCGACCCCGAACGCTCCTTCAAGGAGGCCGGCTTCGACTCGCTGTCCGGCGTGGAACTGCGCAACCAGCTCGCCGCCGCGACCGGCCTGCGGCTGTCCGCCACCGCGGTGTTCGACCACCCGTCACCGGCCGCTCTGGCCGGCTGGCTGGACGACCGGCTGGCGGGCACCGGCCCGGCCGCCGCCCCGACGCGCTCCGCCGTGGCCGCCGACGACGAACCGATCGCCATCGTCGGCATGGCCTGCCGCTTCCCCGGCGGCGCCGGCAACCCCGAGGAACTGTGGCGGCTCGTCGCCTCCGGCACCGACGCGATCAGCGAGTTCCCCGTGAACCGCGGCTGGGACCTGTCCCGCCTGTACGACCCGGACCCGGCCAAGCCCGGCACCTCCTACGTGCGGCACGGCGGCTTCCTGCACGACGCCGACCGGTTCGACCCGGCCTTCTTCGGCATGTCCCCGCGCGAGGCCGTCGCGACCGACCCCCAGCAGCGGCTGCTGCTCGAAACCGCCTGGGAGACCTTCGAGAACGCGGGGATCCCGCCCGCCACGCTGCGCGGCACCCGCACCGGCGTCTACACGGGAGCGATGTACGACGACTACGCCTCCCGGCTCACCGCCACCCCCGAGGAGTTCGAGGGCTTCCTGCTGGCGGGGAACCTCTCCAGCGTGGTGTCCGGCCGACTGGCGTACACCTACGGGCTGGAAGGCCCGGCGCTGACCGTCGACACCGCGTGCTCCTCCTCGCTGGTGGCACTGCACCTGGCCGCGAACGCGCTGCGCACCGGCGAGTGCGACCTGGCCCTGGCCGGCGGCGTCACCGTGATGTCGGGCCCGAACACCTTCATCGAGTTCTCCCGGCAGCGCGGTCTGTCCCCCGACGGCCGCTGCCGGTCCTTCGCCGCGGACGCCGCCGGCACCGGCTGGTCCGAGGGCGTCGGCCTGCTCCTGGTCGAGCGGCTGTCGGACGCGCGGCGCAACGGCCACCGGGTCCTCGCCCTGCTCCGCGGCTCGGCGGTCAACCAGGACGGCGCCTCCAACGGCCTCACCGCGCCCAACGGCCCCTCCCAGGAACAGGTGATCCGGCAGGCCCTCGCCAACGCGGGGCTCACCGCGGCCGACGTGGACGCCGTGGAGGCCCACGGCACCGGCACGTCGCTCGGTGACCCCATCGAGGCCCAGGCCCTGCTCGCCACCTACGGCCAGGACCGGCCCGCCGGCCGGCCGCTGTACCTGGGCTCCCTCAAGTCCAACATCGGCCACGCGCAGGCGGCGGCCGGTGTCGGCGGCGTCATCAAGATGATCCAGGCCATGCGGCACGCCACACTGCCGAAGACCCTGCACGTCAACGAGCCCTCCCCGCACGTGGACTGGGAGTCGGGGGCCGTGGAACTGCTCACCGAGGAGCGTTCCTGGGCCCGCGTCGACGACCGGCCGCGGCGCGCCGGAGTGTCCTCCTTCGGCATCAGCGGCACCAACGCGCACGTCATCCTGGAAGAGCCCCCCTCCGCGGAACCCTCGGAAACCTCGGAACCCGCGGAAGACACCGGCACCGGACCCGGCGCCGTACCGTGGATCCTCTCCGGCAAGGACGACGCGGCGCTGCGCGCCCAGGCGCTGCGGCTCCACCGCCACCTCGCCGCACATCCCGGAACGCGACCGGTGGACGTCGGATTCTCCCTGGCGACCACCCGGTCCCTCCTGGAGCACCGCGCGGCGGTCGTCGCGGACCAGCCGGAGGAACTGCTGCGCGGCCTGGAGGCCCTGGCACAGGGCGAGAGCACACCCGCCGTCGTCCACGCCCCCGGCTCCCGGCGCGGCAAGCTCGCCTTCCTGTTCACCGGGCAGGGCAGCCAGCGCCTGGGCATGGGCCGCGAGCTGTACGCGAGTTCCCCGGTGTTCGCGCAGGCACTCGACGCCGTCTGCGCGCGGCTGGACCCCGCGCTGCCCCGGCCCCTGAAAGACGTGCTGTTCGCCTCCCCCGGATCCGAGGAGGCGGCCCTGCTCGACCGGACGGTCTTCGCCCAGGCCGCGCTGTTCGCCGTGGAGGTGGCGCTGTTCCGGCTGCTCGAACACCACGGCGTCACCCCCGACCTCCTGCTCGGCCACTCCATCGGCGAGGTCACGGCCGCGCACGTGGCGGGCGTCTTCACCCTCGATGACGCCTGCGCGCTGGTGGCCGCCCGCGGCCGGCTCATGCAGGCGGCCCGCGCCGGCGGCGCGATGGCGGCGGTGCAGGCGAGCGAGGAGGAAGTGCTGCCCACCCTCGCCGGCTACGGCGACGCCCTCGCGATCGCCGGGATCAACGGCCCCCGGTCGGTCGTGCTCTCCGGCGACGAGGACGCGGTGGAGGCCGTCGCCGCCGTCTGGCGGGAGCGGGGACGCAAGACCAAGCGGCTGCCGGTCAGCCACGCGTTCCACTCCCCGCACATGGAGGAGGTCCTCGACGAGTTCCGCGCCGTCGCCTCGAAGGCCGCCTTCCACGAACCGCGTATCCCGCTCGTCTCCAATGTCACCGGGACCCTCGCCACGGCGGAGCAACTGCGGTCACCGGACTACTGGGCCCGGCACATCCGTGAGGCGGTCCGCTTCCTGGACGGCGTGCGCTGCCTCGCCGGCCAGGGCGTGACCGACTACGTGGAGGTCGGCCCGGAGGGCGTCCTGACCGCCCTGGTCCCGGACTGCCTGGAGGAGGCCGCCGGCTCCCTCACCCCGGTGCTGCGCTCCGGCCGGCCCGAGACCCACACGGCCGCCGTCGCCCTGGCGCGGCTGTGCCTGCGGGGCGTGCGGCCCGACTGGTCCGCGCTGTTCCCCGGGGGCCGCCGGATCGACCTGCCGACGTACGCCTTCCAGCACGCCCGCTACTGGCTCCAGGAGCCGGCCGCCTCCGCCGACGCGACCGGGCTCGGCCTGGGCCGCACCGGTCACCCCCTGCTCGGCGCGGCCGTGCGGATGGCCGGCCGCGATGCCCTCCTGCTCACCGGCCGGATCTCCCGGGACACGCAGCCCTGGCTTGGGGACCACGCCGTCCACGGACTGGCCCTGCTGCCGGGCACGGCCTTCGCGGACCTCGCCCTGCGGGCCGCGCGGGAGGCCGGCTGCGACCGGGTGGAGGACCTGACCCTGTCGGCGCCGCTGCCCCTGCCCGAACGGGAGGGCGTACAGGTGCAGGCCGTCGTCGGCGAACCCGACGACGAGGGACGCCGCAGCCTGGAGATCCACGCACGGCCCGACACCGATGACACCCTGCCGTGGGTGCTGCACGCCACCGGCCGGCTGGCCCCGGGCACCGGCCCGCGGCCGGCCCCCGACCCGTCGCCCTGGCCGCCGGCCGGGGCCCGGGAGGCGGACCTGGAGGGCGCGTACGACCGTCTGGCCGCGCACGGCTACGCCTACGGTCCCGCCTTCCGGGGCCTGCGACGGGTGTGGCACACGGACACCGACCTGTTCGCCGAGGTCGCCCTCGCCGACGAACAGCACCGGGACGCCGCACGGTTCGTCCTGCACCCCGCGCTGCTCGACGCCGCCCTGCACACCCTGCTGCCCGGGGTGGCCGGCGAGGACCGGGCCGCGGTCCTGCCCTTCGCCTGGTCCGACGTGGCCGTATGGGCGTCCGGTGCCACGGCACTGCGGGTCCGGCTCTCCCTGACCGGTACCGACACGGCCTCCCTGACCGTCACCGACACGACGGGGGAACCCGTCGCCTCGGTGGCCGAGCTGGCGCTGCGACCGCTGTCCGCCGAGTCCCTGCACGCGGCGGCGCGCGCCCACCACGACGGACTGCTCGCGGTGGAGTGGACCCCCGCCGCCCCCGCCACGCCCCCGGACCACCGGGCCTGGGCGGTCGTCGGCGAGGACGGCCCGGAGTTCGACGGGCTGGACAGCCATCCGGACCTGAAAGCGCTCGCCGCCGCCGTGGACGCCGGAGCGCCGGTGCCCGACGTGGTCCTGCTGCCGCTGCGGTCCGACCCCGGGGAAGCGGACGAGCACCTGCCCGGCCGGGTGCACACCGCGACCCGGCAGACGCTGGAACTCCTCCAGTCGTGGCTGGCCGAGGAGCGCTTCGCCGGCACCCGGCTCGTCGTCGTCACCCGCGGCGCGGTCGCCGCGGGCCCCGAGGACGTCACGGACCTGGCCCACGCCACGCTGTGGGGCCTGCTGCGCACCGCGCACAGCGAACACGCCGGCCGGTTCGCCCTGCTGGACCTGGACGGCGCGCCGGCCTCCGCCGAGGCGCTGGCCTCCGCCGTGGCGACGGGCGAGCCGCAGGCCGCCGTCCGCGCCGGGACGGTCCTGGTGCCGCGGTTCGTCCGCGCCCACCCGGACCAGGCCGCCGCGGAGAGCATCCCCGGCCTGTCCGGCGGCACGGTGCTGATCACCGGGGCCACCGGCGCCCTGGGGCGGATCCTCGCCCGGCACCTGGTCGTCCGGCACGGCGCACGCCGGCTGCTGCTGCTGAGCCGGCGCGGTGCGGCCGCCCCCGGCGCGGACGCCCTGCGGGACGAACTGCACGCGCTGGGTGCGGAGGTCACCTTCGCCGCCTGTGACGCGGCCGACCGGGAGAGCCTGGCCGAAGCCGTCTCGGGCATCCCGGCCGAGCACCCGCTGACGGCGGTCGTGCACACGGCCGGCATCGTGGACGACGGGCTGCTCACCCGGCTGACGCCGGACCGTCTGGAGGCCGTGCTGCGGCCCAAGGTCGACGCCGCGTGGCACCTGCACGAACTGACCCGCGACCTGGACCTGTCCGCGTTCGTGCTGTACTCCTCCATCGCCGGTCTCCTCGGCACCGCCGGACAGGCCAACTACGCGGCCGCCAACACCTTCCTGGACGCCCTCGCCCAGCACCGCCGGGCCCGTGGCCTGGCCGGGGTCTCGCTGGCCTGGGGGCTGTGGGAAGGCGACGGCATGGGCGATTCCCTGACCGACGCCGACCTGCGCCGCCTGGCGCGCACCGGTCTGCGGGCCCTGCCCGCCGACACGGCGATGGACCTCTTCGACACCGCCCCCGCCACCGGCCGGGCCGTCCTGGCGGTCACCGGCCTGGACCTGACGACCCTGCGCACCCAGGACGCGGAGCCGCCCGTCCTGTTCCGCGGCCTGGTGCACCGGCCCGCCCCGCGCGCCACGGCGGCGGCCGGCACCGGGCGGTCCGGTCCCACGCTGGCCGAGCGCCTGGCCGCACTGCCCGGACCCGAACAGGACCGGCTGCTGGTCGACCTGGTCCGCACCGAGGTGGCCGGTGTCCTCGGCCACGCCGACCGCGCCGCGGTCGGCGCCGAACGGGCCTTCCAGGACCTGGGCTTCGACTCGCTGACGGCGGTCGAGCTGCGCAACCAGCTCGGCAAGGCCACCGGCCTGCGACTGCCGACGACGCTGGTCTTCGACCATCCCACTCCGGCGGCGCTGGCGGCCTTCCTGCGCCCGCAGCTCGTCGCGGACGCGGAGCCGGCCGGTGCCGAGCTCGGCGGCCTCGACCGGCTGGAGGACTTCATCCGCTCGGCCGGAGCGGACCAGGACGCGCGGCAACGGATCCGTACCCGTCTGCGCGAGCTGCTGGACCTCACCGACACGGCGGACCGGGGGGACGGCGAGGACAGCGAGAAGCCCGGCCATGACGACCTCGATTCCGCGTCCGACGAGGATCTGTTCGCCCTCGTGGACGGACTGGACTGACCGCGTGCCGCGGCCCGCGCGCCGGGCGGCACCCCGCACACATGCTCAATCGATTGGGGAGTTGACGACAGGTGGCTGACGAGAAGGAACTTCGCGACTACCTCAAGCGGGCCATCGCCGACGCGCGGGACGCCCGCCGGAAGCTGCGTGAGGTGCAGGACAAGGCACAGGAGCCGATCGCGATCGTGGGCATGGCCTGCCGCTACCCGGGCGGGGTCGCCTCCCCCGGGGACCTGTGGCAACTGGTGGCCGACGAGACCGACGCCATCTCCGGCTTCCCCGACAACCGCGGCTGGGACCTGGAGAACCTGTTCGACCCGGACCCCGAGCGGGTGGGCACCTCGTATGTGCGCGAGGGCGGGTTCCTGCACGAGGCGGACCAGTTCGACCCCGGGTTCTTCGGGCTGTCCCCGCGCGAGGCCCTGGCCGCCGACCCGCAGCAGCGCATGCTCCTGGAGACGACCTGGGAGGCCCTGGAACGGGCGGCCATCGACCCGGTCTCGTTGCGGGGCAGCAGGACCGGCGTCTTCGCCGGGCTGATGTACACCGACTACGGCGCCCGGCCGCAGCTGCCCGTGGAGGGCTTCGAGGGCTACCTCTACAGCGGCAGCGCGGGCAGCATCGCCGCGGGACGCATCGCCTACACCTTCGGGTTCGAGGGCCCGACGGTGGCGGTCGACACCGCGTGCTCCTCCTCCCTCGTGGCCCTGCACCTCGCGGTGAACGCGCTGCGCGCCGGGGAGTGCGACCTGGCCCTGGCCGGCGGCGCCGCGGTGATGTCGACGCCGGTGGCCTTCACCGAGTTCTCGCGGCTGCGGGGCCTGGCGCCGGACGGACGGGTCAAGCCGTTCTCGGCGGCGGCGGACGGAACCGCCTGGTCGGAGGGTGTGGGTCTGCTGCTGGTGGAGCGGCTGTCGGACGCGCGGCGCAACGGGCACCGGGTGCTGGCCGTCATCCGGGGTTCCGCCGTCAACCAGGACGGTGCCTCCAACGGGCTGACGGCCCCCAACGGCCCGGCACAGGAACGCGTCATCCGCCAGGCCCTGGCCAACGCCGGTCTCACCCCCGCCGACATCGACGCCGTCGAGGCCCACGGCACCGGCACCCGCCTCGGTGACCCCATCGAGGCCCAGGCACTCATCGCCACCTACGGCCAGGACCGCCCCGCCGGCCACCCCCTCCACCTCGGCTCCCTGAAATCGAACATCGGCCACACCCAGGCCGCCGCGGGCGTCGGCGGAGTGATCAAGATGGTGCAGGCCATGCACCACGGCGTCCTGCCCCGCACCCTCCACATCGACGAACCCACCCCGTTCGTCGACTGGGACTCCGGCGCGGTCCGCCTGCTCACCGAGGCCACCGAGTGGCCCGGCAAGGAAGACGGCGGACCCCGCCGCGCCGCCGTCTCCGCCTTCGGCATGGGCGGCACCAACGCGCACGTCATCCTGGAACAGGCACCCCTGCCCGCCGACGACGGCGACGACGGCGAGGGCCGTGGCGAGAACGCCGGCACGAACGCCGGCACCGCCGTGCCGCCGAGCCTGCCCTGGCTGCTGTCGGCCAAGTCGCCCAAGGCGCTGGCCGCGCAGGCCCGGCGGCTGCTGGACCACATCGACGGGCTGGATCCGGACGTCGCCCCGCTCGACCTGGCGTACTCCCTGGCGGCCACCCGCAGCGCGCTCGACCACCGTGCCGTCCTCGTGGCCCCGGCCCAGACCCTGCCGCGTGAACAGCTCCAGGCCCTCGCCGACGGCACCCCCGCACCCGACACCGTCACCGGCAGCGCCGGTGAGCCGTCCAGGACGGCGTTCCTCTTCCCCGGCCAGGGCTCGCAGTGGACGGGCATGGCCGTGGCCCTGATGGACACGTCACCGGTGTTCGCCGCCCGCATCGCCGAGTGCGGCCGGGCCTTCGCCCCCTTCGTCGACTGGTCCCTGGAAGACGTCCTCCGCCAGGCCGACGGGGCCCCCTCGCTGGACCGGGTGGACGTCGTCCAGCCGGTGCTCTTCGCCGTCATGGTGGCACTGGCCGAACTGTGGCGAGCCCACGGAGTACAGCCGTCGGCCGTCGTCGGGCACTCCCAGGGCGAGATCGCCGCCGCGTACGTGGCGGGCATCCTCTCCCTGGACGACGCCGCCCGCGTGGTGACACTGCGCAGCCAGGCCATCGGCCGGGTCCTGGCGGGCCTCGGCGGCATGGTGTCCGTCGCGCTCCCCGTCGATGAGGTGCGCGAGCGCATCGCCCCGTGGCAGGAGCGCATCCAGATCGCCGCGGTCAACGGCCCCTCCTCCGTCGTCGTGGCCGGCGAGGTCGAGCCCCTGCAGGAACTGCTCGCCGCCTGCAAGGCCGACCGGGTCCGGGCGCGCGCCGTCCCCGTGGACTACGCCTCCCACTCCAAGTACGTGGAACTGCTGGAGGAGGAGCTGGCCACCCTGCTCGCCCCGGTCAGCCCGCGGCCGGCCACCATCCCCTTCCTCTCCACGGTGACGGGCCGGTGGGTCCAGGGCCCCGAGCTCGACGCCGGCTACTGGTACCGCAACCTGCGCCAGCCGGTAGAGCTGGAACAGGCGGTGCGCTCGCTGCTGGAGGACGGCTTCGGCACGTTCGTCGAATCGAGCCCGCACCCCGTGCTGGCGGTCGCCGTCCAGGAGACGGCCGAGGCCACCGGCCACGACGCCGCGGTGATCGGCTCCCTGCGCCGCGACGAGGGCGGCCTCGAACGCTTCTGGCTCTCCCTCGGCGAGGCCCACAACCACGGCGTCGCCGTCGACTGGCAGGCGGTCTTCGCCCCCACCCGTGCACGGCGCGTCGCCCTGCCCACCTACGCCTTCCAGCGCACCCGCCACTGGCTGGAGACCTCCTCCGCGCCGAGCGACGCCTCCGGCTTCGGGCTCGGCTCCGCCGACCACCCGCTGCTTGGCGCCGCCGTCGCGGTCGCGGACCGGGACGGATTCCTGCTCACCGGCAAGCTCTCCCGCCGCACCCACCCGTGGCTGGCCGACCACACCGTGTACGGCTCGGTGCTGCTCCCCGGCACCGGCCTGGTGGAGCTGGCCGCCCGGGCCGGCGAGTACGCCGGCTGCGAGCGGATCGAGGAGCTCACCCTTGAGGCCCCGCTGACGCTCCCCGACACAGAGGCACTGCAGATCCAGCTCGTGGTCGGCGAAGCCGACGAGGACGGGCGCCGCAGACTCGGCGTCTACTCCCGCCCCGAGTCCGCCGCGCACGACCGCCGGGCCTGGACCGCCCACGCCGGCGGACTGCTCGCCCCCGTCACCGGGGAAGCCCCCGCCGGGCTGCTCGCCTGGCCTCCGGCGGGAGCCGAGGAGGTCGACCTGGACGGCGCCTACGAGCGGGTCGCCGAACACGGCTACACCTACGGCCCCGCGTTCCGGGGGCTGCGCCGGTTGTGGACGGCGGACGGCGAGCTGTTCGCCGAGGTCGCCCTCGGCGAAGACCTCCAGGCCGACGCGGGGAAGTTCGTCCTGCACCCCGCGCTGCTGGACGCGGCACTGCACAGCCTGCTGCCCGGTGTGGCCGGCGACCGGCCCGCCCTGCTGCCCTTCGCCTGGTCCGACGTGACGGTGCACGCGGCGGGGGCGTCCGTCCTGCGGGTGCGGATCACCCCGACCGGCCCCGAGTCCGTGTCCCTCCTGGTGGCGGACGGCGTGGGCGCGCCCGTCGCCACCGTCGGATCACTCGCGCTGCGCCCGCTGTCGAAGGAGGCGCTCGCCGCGGCGGCCGACGCCCGCCGGGACGGGCTGTTCCGGGTGGAGTGGACCCGTCTCGCCGACCCGGACCGGGACGTCGACACCAGCGGCTGGGCCGTGGTCGGCGCCGGCGAGCCGGTTCTCCCGGCCGGCACCGGGCGCACCTGGCCCGACCTGGCCGCCCTCGCCGCGGCGGTCGACGACGGGGCACCGGTGCCCGACGTGGTGCTGGTGGTGCCGGCCGCGCACGAGACGGCGGACGGGGAACTGCCCGCCGCGGCCCGGGCCGCCATCGGGCACCACGCCGAACTGGCCCGGGACTGGCTCGCCGACGAGCGGTTCGCCGACACCCGCCTGGTCGTCGTCACCCGCCAGGCGGTGGCCGCGGGCACCGACGAGGCGGTGACCGACCTGGTCCACGCCGGCCTGTGGGGACTGTTCCGCTCCGCGGAGACCGAGAACCCCGGCCGTTTCACCCTGGTCGACCTGGACGGCCGGCCGGGCCACGCCGACGCCCTGACCGCGGCCGTGGCCTCCGGGGAGACCCAGTCCGCGGTGCGGGACGGCACGGTCGTCGTCCCCCGCCTCGCCCGGGCACAGCGCGGGCAGACGCCCCGGGACGGCGCGGACACCTCGCACTGGGAACGCGGCACCGTCCTGGTCACCGGCGCCACCGGCACGCTCGGCCGGCTGCTCGCCCGGCACCTGGTCGTCCGGCACGGCGCGCGCCGGCTGCTGCTGCTCAGCCGGCGCGGCGCGGACGCCCCCGGCGCGGCGGAACTCCGCGACGAACTGGCCGGGCTGGGCGCCGAGGCCGTCTTCGCGGCCTGCGACGCCGCGGACCGCGAGGCGCTGTCCTCCGTGCTGGACACGATCGACGCCGAGCACCCGCTGACGGCGGTCGTGCACACCGCCGGCGCCGTGGACGACGGCCTGCTCTCGGGGCTGACCCCCGAGCGGATGGACGCCGTACTGCGGCCCAAGGTCGACGCGGCCTGGAACCTGCACGAGCTGACCCGCGACCTGGACCTGTGCGCGTTCGTGCTCTACTCCTCGCTGGCGGGTCTCCTCGGCACGGCGGGACAGTCCAATTACGCGGCCGGCAACACCTTCCTGGACGCGCTCGCCGCCCACCGCGCCGCCCACGGCCTGCCCGCCACCTCGCTGGCCTGGGGCCTGTGGGAGGAGGGCAGCGCCAGCACCAGCCACCTGGACGAAGTGGACCTGAAGCGCATGGCCCGCTCCGGGCTGCTGCCCCTGTCGTCCGAGGACGGCCTGGCGCTGTTCGACGCCTCCCTCACCACCGGCGAGACGGTCCTCGCGGTCACCGCCCTGGACCCGGCCGCCCTGCGCCACAACGCCGAACCGCCGGCCCTGCTGCGCGGACTCGTGCCCGCCGCGCGCCGGCGCGCCCGGGCCGGCACCTCCGAGGGCTCCTCGCCGGCCGAACAGCTGGCCCGCCTCTCCGCGGACGAGCGGCGCCGGGTCCTGGTGGACCTGGTGCGCGGACACGTCGCGGGGGTCCTCGGCCACTCCGACCCCCACGGCCTGGACCCCGACCGCGCGTTCAAGGAGCTCGGCTTCGACTCGCTGACCGCGGTCGAACTCCGCAACCGCCTGGGCAGCGCCACCGGGCTCCGCCTGCCGACCACCCTGGTGTTCGACCACCCGACACCGGCCGCGATCGCCTCCCACCTGTCGGGGCTGCTCGCCGGCCGGGAGGAGGACCAGGAGCAGCCGGCGGCCGGTCCGGTGCCGGCCCCCGCCCCGGCGGCCGACGACCCCGTCGTCATCGTGGGCATGGCCTGCCGCTACCCGGGCGGCGTGTCCACGCCGGAGGACCTGTGGCGCCTGGTGGCCGACGGGGTGGACGCCATCTCGGAGTTCCCCGGCGACCGCGGCTGGGACGTGGCCGCGCTCTACGACCCCGAGCCGGGCCGCCCGGGCCGGACGTACACCAAGAACGGCGGATTCCTGTACGACGGCGACCACTTCGACCCCGCCTTCTTCGGGATGTCCCCGCGGGAGGCCCTCGCCACCGACCCGCAGCAGCGCCTCCTGCTGGAGACCGCCTGGGAGACCCTGGAGAACGCCGGCATCGACCCGTCGACCCTGCGGGGCAGCCGCACCGGGGTGTACGCGGGCGTGATGTACCACGACTACGCGTCACGGGTCCGCGACGTGCCCGAGGACATGGAGGGCTATCTGCTCAGCGGCAACGCGGGCAGTGTCGCCTCCGGCCGGGTGGCGTACACCTTCGGCCTGGAGGGGCCCGCCGTCACCGTCGACACCGCGTGCTCCTCCTCGCTGGTCGCCATCCACCAGGCGGCGAACGCGCTGCGCGCCGGGGAGTGCGACCTCGCGCTCGCCGGCGGCGTGACGCTGATGTCGACACCCCTGGGGTTCGTCGAGTTCTCGCAGCAGCGGGGCCTGTCGCCGGACGGACGCTGCCGGTCGTTCTCCGACACGGCGGACGGCACCGGCTGGTCCGAGGGCATCGGACTGGTCCTGGTGGAGCGGTTGTCGGACGCGCGGCGCAACGGGCACCGGGTGCTGGCCGTCATCCGGGGTTCCGCCGTCAACCAGGACGGTGCCTCCAACGGGCTGACGGCACCCAACGGCCCGGCACAGGAACGGGTGATCCGCCAGGCCCTGGCCAACGCCGGACTCACCCCCGCCGACGTGGACCTGGTGGACGCGCACGGCACCGGCACCCGCCTCGGCGACCCCATCGAGGCGCAGGCCCTGCTGGCGACCTACGGCCAGGACCGGCCCGAAGGACGCCCGCTGTACCTCGGGTCGCTGAAGTCCAACCTGGGCCACACCCAGGCCGCCGCAGGTGTCGGCAGCGTCATCAAGATGGTGCAGGCCATGCACCACCGGACGATGCCGCAGACCCTCCACGTGGAGAGCCCCACCCGGCACGTCGACTGGGAGGCCGGCGACGTCGTCCTGCTCACCGAGGCGCGGGAATGGGAGACAGCGCGGGCTCCGCGCCGTGCCGGTGTCTCGTCCTTCGGCATCAGCGGCACCAACGCGCACATGATCCTCGAAGAGCCGGAGCCGGCCGGGGCACCGGCGGACGCGGAGCCCGGCGGCACCGCCCGCACACTGCCCGTCGTCCCGTGGCTGCTGTCCGGCAAGACCCCCGAGGCGCTGGCGGGGCAGGCCCGAAAGCTCCTCACGTACCTGGAGGACCACCCGGACACGACCGCCCTGGACGTCGCCTACTCGCTGGCGGCCACCCGCGCCGCACTCGACCACCGCGCCGGTGTCACCGGCACCGACCGAGACGAACTGCTCGCCGGACTGCGCACCGTGGCCGCGGGCACCGCGACCGCCGTACGGGCCCGCGCCGACCGCTTGGGGGGAACGGCCTTCCTGTTTACGGGGCAGGGGGCTCAGCGGGTGTCGATGGGGCGGGAGTTGTATGGGGTGT